>NZ_CP021850.1:2523315-2838729 GCF_002896855.1 Clostridium thermosuccinogenes
TATTTTTCACACTATTGAGCAAAGACATTTCTAGTACGAAGGTAAAATGACCAGCATCCATCAACCCAGAAAGGATAATGCTTTACTCTTGAGAAAGTTATACATTTAAATGAAAAGCTTTCACGTTTGGTTGCTTCATTGACCACCAAAGCTTTACTAGCTGCTATTTTTACAAACAAAAATGAGGCAGTTAGCACCACCCCATTTTATTGCTTCAAGCTTTCGATACAAAACAGTTTAATTTATGTCAAAGATAAATTAAGCCTGCTTGCTCTCGAAATAATCATTCAACTGTTTCAGTACTTCATTTACATCCATACCATGAACAGCACATGCATCTTCTATGCTTTCGCCGGTCGAAGAAGGACATCCCAGACAATGCAGACCCATATTCAAAAATATAGGAGCAGTTCCCCTGTCCATTCTCAGAACATCAGCTATGATCATATCACCAGTTATCTTAGGCATTTCTTACCCTCCCCTTATTAAACTCAAAATATATTATACAATAATATTTAATAAAAATATACCCTTAAATTAACCTATCAAAACAGCCAATATAGAGCAAAAGCTCATGGCAGTAACTTCCTTGCGGCATAAATGCCTGTACAGGTGCTTTCTGACCCGATTTCCAAGCCTTAAGAATCGGCCATTTTCTTATTGATGTATTTTTGCCTTCCGCTTACATACAAATTTTCACCATAGGAATCGATTACAACAATGGCAGGAAAGTCCTTTACCTGAAGTTTTCGCAAAGCTTCTGTTCCCAGATCAGGAAAAGCTATTATCTCCTCGCTGATTATGGATCTGGCTATCAAGGCTCCGGCACCTCCCAAAGCTCCGAAATAGACCGCGCCATGCTTCACCATGGCCGATATCACTTCATCATTTCTCATTCCTTTTCCTACCATACCGCTTAAACCCAACTCAATAAGTTTAGGAGCATATGCATCCATACGGTAGCTCGTAGTAGGCCCGGCTGAACCTATAACCTCCCCGGGCTTTGCCGGACACGGCCCAACATAATATATTACCTGGTTTCGGATATCGAAAGGCAATGGCTTGCCGTCGCGCAAAAGCTCTATCATCCTTTTATGGGCAGCATCCCGGGCCGCATAAATCACGCCGTTTATTCTAACCTCGTCTCCGGCTTTTAATTTTCTCACCGTTTCCTTATCCAAAGGCATGTTTAACTCTATCAAAAATCTCACCGCCAAATATAATTTTCCATCAATTTTGATTTCGGAAAAGATTGTCAACCATCCGGCTCTTACAATTCCGCTTCCGCATGTCTTGTGGCATGACAGCTCATGTTTACCGCTACTGGCAGACCGGCTATATGGGTAGGGAAAACTTCCACATTCACCGCCAGGGCAGTCAGCCTTCCTCCCATGCCGGCCGGTCCGATACCAAGGTTATTAATGGTTTCCAGCAGCTCATTCTCGAGATCATGCACATAATCGATATTGCTTCTCCTGTCAATAGGTCTTAAAAGCGCCTTTTTGGCCAATAGCGCCGCCTTTTCCATGGTACCGCCAATTCCGACTCCTACAACCACAGGAGGGCATGGGTTAGGTCCGGCCTTATCCACTGTTTCCACCACAAAGCTCTTAACCCCTTCAATTCCGTCGGAGGGCTTCAACATCTTTATTGCGCTCATATTTTCACTTCCAAAGCCTTTCGGGGCCACTGTAATCTTCAACCTGTCCCCTTCAACTATACTGTAGTGTATGACAGCAGGCGTGTTGTCCCCGGTATTTACCCTGTGGATGGGATCTCTTACCACGGACTTTCTTAGATATCCTTCTTCATAGCCCCTTCTTACGCCTTCGTTAATTGCATCTTCCAGTAGCCCTCCAGTTATGTGAACTTCCTGGCCTATCTCAACAAATACCACAGCCATCCCCGTATCCTGGCATATCGCCATATTATTTTCCCGGGCAATACAGGCATTTTCAATCAATTGGCTTATCACGCTCCTGCCTATATCGGAATCCTCTTCCCTAAGCCCGCTTTCCATGGCATTCAGTATATCGCCGTTCAGATAGTAATTGGCATCAATGCACAATTTTTTCACCGTATCTATTATCAGCGCAGTATCAATATTTCTCATATCTTCCTCCCGACATAAAAGGAATGAGCAATTGGCAGTTGGAACTTCGCAGCCTTTGCCCGTCAATCCGTAATAGACTTTGTGATGTATTCTCCACCCAATAAAGAAATTCTAATACAGTAATTGTAAAAAAGCAAGTAAAGTATAAATATTAAAGATTTATTCACATTTGTCTGATATAATTAAGTTTAGGCTTATATATGGACTTGGAAAGGGGTTATGAGTTGAATACACCAAAAAAAATACTTGTTTGCGTTACTCAGCAGAAAACTTGTGAAAGGCTTATCAAAAAAGCAGCCAAGCTTAAAGACAGCCCGGAAGATGAGCTTTTTGTCATACATGTTGCGAAAAACGAATGGAATTTCCTTGATAATATAAAAGAAGGTGAAGCGCTGGAATATCTTTTTGATATATCAAAAACTGTTGGAGCAAATCTGACTGTGTTAAGGTCGGACAGCATCGTCAAGACGATCAGTGATTTTGTTCATGATAACAGGATTAATTATGTAATATTAGGAGAATCTCCCAACGACCATAAGGAGAATAAATTTGCAGAAGAACTGAAGTCACAGACAAAAAATGTAGAGATTATTGTCATACCTCAACAGGAATTTTGATGTTAATTATAAAAATTTGTAATTTTGTGTATTTTGAAGGAAAATTATACACCTTTTTGTAATAAATTTCAATATATATTTGTAACTACATTAAAATATAGTTCTTCCTGCCTAATTTGAAGCTAAAAGCTTGACTTGATGCGACTTTCATTATAAAATAATGTCGAATTCCAAATATAGGAGGTTAACTTATGAACAAGACTGATTTAGTTAATTCTATCGCAGCAAAATCCGGACTTAACAAGAAAAACAGCGAGGCTGCTCTCAATGCTTTCATCTCTTCTGTTGAAGAAGCTTTGGCAAAGGGAGATAAAGTAGTTCTCGTTGGTTTTGGTACTTTCGAGGTTAGAAAGAGAGCTGCAAGAAAAGGCAGAAATCCTCAGACCAAGAAGGAAATCACAATACCAGCATCAAACGCTCCAGTATTCAAAGCAGGAAAAGGCTTAAAAGATATAGTTAACAAATAAGTACCGCACTACAAACCAAAATGCGCCCCGCTTACAAACCAAAGGCGGCGCATTTTTTATGGCCATTTTTCAGTTTAAAAGACAGACTACGGTCTTTACCGAAGCCATTATGCAGTATGTAGATGCGGAATTTCCAACAGCTTAAGGATAGACTAAAGCCTTTGCCGAAGGCTCGGCCTAGGTGCGGCACTGTCACTCAATACCCAGGCTTAGCCTCGCTTTATCGGCTATAAGTGCAATAAACTCCGAATTGCTGGGTTTACTCCTGATTTTATTCGGGCAATATCCAAGAGTTGATTCTATGTGCTTAAGATCCCCTTTTTTCCATGCTCCGTCAATTGCATTTCTTATTGCGCGCTCCACCCGTTGAGGTGTGGAATTAAATTTTTTGGCAACGGACGGATACAATATCTTGGTCATAGAGTAAAGAATATTTGGGCTTTTAATCACCTGAATAACCGCTTCCCTTATGTACTGGTATCCTGTCACATGGGGAGGCACACCGACACTGCGTATAAGATTGGTAACCAACGTCTCCATGTCATGTTTAAAAGAATGGCTATCCTGGAAGGTTTTCTTTTTTAACTGCTGCTTTTCATGATTGAAAAGAGTATAGCATTTATACTTGTATATTTCTCGGATTCTGGACACCAGAACGTCCATATCAAAAGGCTTGACAATATAATATCCTGCTCCCAATGCCATCGCCTTTTGAATAAAAATATCCTGTCCCAGTGCAGTAAGAACAATAAAAGAAGGTTTGTTGCCGGATTTGACCGAAGACATTTTTTCCAGAACGCCAAGCCCATCAAGGTTGGGCATTATGATATCCAGTAATACAACATCGGGTTTCAAGGATTTTATCATGCTGATGGCTTGTAAACCGTCCCGGGCAATACCTGCAACATCCATATCACTAACACGGCTTATATATTCCTGAAGGAGATTGCCAAACTGCACATTATCGTCGGCAATCAATATGGAAATTTTCTCACTCATCCTCCAAATTCAACTCCTAAAGCAAATTGGGTAACGGACATGAAATATGTTCGTCAATATGAAAAGCTACTATTTCTACCGGCTTCATCTTATATTAAAGCAAAGACAATAACTCACCAACACAGCTCAACGTTCTAAAAGGCGAAAAAATTTTCCGCCTTCTTGTGCAAACAACCGGTATCTCCACCTATAAAAATCATATAACATATTTCAGTCTTATTATAAATTATAACAAATAAAGTAATTTTTTGTATACAGGTTTTATCGTAACCAGCAATTTGCTTATGATCCTAGAGTTTATTTTAAATTCAATTGCTTTATTATATCCTCAGCTATATCTTTGGCTTCCCTGACAGAGCAATCGATAGTTATATCCGCATATTTTTGGTACAAGGGTTTTCTCTCATTGTAAACATCCAAAAGGCTTTTGCCTTCTTCCCTGGCAAACCTCCTCCCGGGAGATAGCCTGCTTACTACCGTCTCGTAGCTGATATCGAGAAAAATGACTGTTCCCATCGCCTTGAGGTGGCTCATCGAAGCCTCTCCATATATAACGCTACCGCCGGTGGCAATCACGCTATTGGCTGCATCAAGGCTGTTTATAACCTCATCCTGTATGCTTAAAAACTTATCTAAACCATCAAAGTTTACAATATCCTTCAGGGGCTTCTTCGCCTTCTCCAGGATCAGCTGGTCCGTATCTATGAACCTCCTCCCCAGAGCCTTTGCGAGATAACTCCCTACTGTGCTTTTCCCTGAATTGGGCATGCCAATCAATATAATATTATTGATATTCACACTAAATCTCTCCCTGATAAATAAACTAGATCATATTTATGACTGTTCGACAAGCTCGGCATTTCCCCCGCAGGCTTTGACTAAATCTACGAATTCGGGAAATGTGACGCTTATGGATTCAGCTGTGTCTATTACCGTATCTCCGTCTATATTCAACCCCGCCACGGCAAGAGCCATCACAATGCGATGATCCCCATGCCCGTTCAAAGGACAGCCCTTTAACTTGCTCTGACGGATAATCAGTCCGTCGGGAAGCTCTTCCACATCAGCTCCAAGTTTGCTCAACTCTTCATACATTACGCGAATTCTGTCCGTCTCTTTCAACCTGGCTTGGGGTACATTGATAAGACGGGTTTCCCCTTCTGCAAAGCACCCGGCTACAGCCATCGCAGGAAGAGCGTCGGGTATTGAATTCATATCGATTTCCCTGCCTATGAGCTCACGTCCTGAAATAGTTATGTTTTTACCATCAATCCTCACTTCAGCCCCCATGCTTTTCAGGATGTCCAGCACCTGTCTGTCTCCCTGGGGGTCCGAAATATCCAGGTTCTCCAGTATAAATTCACCTCCGGAGATGGCTGCCAGCACCATAAAAAATGTGGCCGAAGAAAAGTCTCCCGGTATTACTTCCTTGAAAGGCTTATATTTTTGGCCTCCCGGTATGTAAAAGGTCTTGTATGAGCTGTTTTCATACCTGATATTCTGTTTATCCAGCCACCAAAGGGTGATATCCACATAAGGCACCTCATTTAATCGTATTATATCTATTTCAGTATCCTTCTCCAGAAGTGGTGTGCTTATAAGCAGCGCTGAAAGATACTGGGACGTGACCGAATCAAGGGGTGTCCGGCCTCCGGTCATCCTTCCCTTTACAACTAACGGTGCCCTGCCGTCCCCTCTTGTGGAAAAAGCCTGCGCACCAAGGTTATTAAGAGCTTCGAGAAGCGGTCCTATAGGCCTTCTACGTATCTGCTCATCCCCGGTGAAAACCGAATATCCGTCTCCCAAAGCCGAAGCCGCAGTGGCAAACCTCAAGGTTGTGCCGGAATTTCCCACATCTATAACATTATCCGGAACCTTCGGAATTCCGTTAAATCCGTCAACAATATACCGATCCTTTTCTATTTTCACGTCTGCTCCCATAGCCTTGCATGTTTTTACCGCCGATACGGCATCATCAGATATCAAAGGATTTATTATCTCAGACCTGCCCTCCGCCAAGCTTGCTATAAATAAAGCCCGGATGGTATGCGATTTAGACCCTGGGATTTTGACTCTCCCGCTGGTTTTGGACCTGCTGACCTTCAACAGCATTTTGTACATTCCTCCCTACCATGCTACAATTGAAACTAACATTTAAACTATATACTAATATACATAATAATATAAGTCAAATAATATCGCAGATGCTGCATGTATTTGTTTATTTTTATCTATACTGCTAAGCTTCCTGATTTCTTCTTCCTGCTTCTTTATCCTATCTCTTATATCAATAGTATACCATAACATGTAATGATTGCATAAAAAACCGGCAAGTACGGCTCAACATGCCTTACTTACCGATTATCCGACTCCTTAGGCTACAGCTGCGGGTAAACCCGTTGCCAGCTTTATATATTTAATAACTTCTCCTGTATTTTGATGCGAATACGATAGCCGTGATCAAAAGCGCAAACAATCCGCTAATCACAGCTATGCTGTTTTTGCCGTATTGCATGATATCTCCGGCCGCATTGCTCTGAATACCGCCTCCCCCATCGGGCGTCCATCCATTTCTAATACCGGGCATTCCCTGTCTGAACCGGCTGCCCATGTCCTGCAGGAATGCTATCTGTTCATCTGTCAGCCCCAGCTCCGTCAATTGGGCCTTTTGCTCTTCCGTCAGGTTTCCTCCATCCGCACTTCGTATGACCTCCATAGCTTTTTGCATTGTAGCCATATCAGGCATTACCGCGTTATCACCGAAAAAAAACGCCGGTGCTCCTTGTCCGTTTGCATTACCTGCCCGGTTTGGGCCTCCCACCATGCCACGGCCTCTGCCGCCCATTCCATTTCCTAAATCGCTTAAATTTAAACCATCAGCTGAAACAAGTGCGCTTGGATTTGCTCTTTGTCCTTCCGTTGTAGAGGGTATTGTTCCCTTGAGCTGACCCAGGATGCTTTCTGCCCGGAGCTCTCCCAATTTTGTCAAGGCCGGCAATGCCTTTTTATATTCCTCAAAGGTGCAAAAAGCTGTAGGGTTCTTTTCCACATAGCCTGCAATCAGATTGTCAAGCTGTTCTATCTTGTCCGCCCATTTCCCATCGCTGAAGTACCCGTTTACGATTTCATTCATATACTCATGATACCTGGCTTTGTACTCTTCATTTTCAAGAAGTTTAGCGAAAAGCGGCCTGTCTTCAAGGAATACACCGCTTACCGGCGTATCGATCGGAAAATTCACAACATCGGAAGCGCTGCCTGATTGGAATCCTCCAAAGGAAAAGTTGTAATCCCATGGCAAAATAGTAATTTTCCCATTCTTCTCATAGATGTAATAATTTTGAGCCATATTTGATGAATAACTGTCAAGATTTACCACCACAGTATGAGCTGCCATATAACGCAGAATTTTATCCACATCGAAATAGGTTTCCAATTCTGTTCCGGTGCTTAAATTTTTGAGCGCTTTGATGACCCTTTGATGGTCCGCTGAAGTTGTTTTCCCGATGGCATTATTAAAGATAGAGGAATAACTGCTCTCATTATCATCGGTGTATTTAAGGTCTCCTCCGGAGGAACCACGTCCACCCATTCCCCCTCGTCCAAATCTGCCAATATTGCCGTTTTGAGCTTCTGACCTCATATTTGGCATGCTTTGGTTGGGCATTGCTTGATTTCCCTGTGTGTTTGCATCGCCAGAATGCTGCTGATTTTGTCCCCATCTCCCGTTTCGGATTTGTATGTCCCTGCTGCCATTATCCTGTGGCAGCCTGACATCATTGCCTGACTGCTGCCCTGCATTATTATCCGGCGGTTGCACACCCCCATTAGCCGATGGCTGCATACCTCCATTACCCGACGGCTGCCCCATACCATTATTCGGTGGCATCATGCCTTCATTTTCTGTTGAATCTTTGTTTCCATCACCCGGTGCTTGCATTCCTCCGTCATCCGATGGCTGCATGCCTCCATTTATCGGTGGCTGCCCGGCGGCATTCCTTGGGGACGGCATACCATCAGGTATATTGGGCATTTGCCCATTGTTTGGCATCCGGTTGCCATCATTATTGCCCATCTCCATTGATTTAACATTGTACAGGTTTCCTGCCGCATCTCCGTATACTCTGCTTAAATAACTGTCATCATAGGCTTCTATGGCGAGGTATAAGCCCCATGGTTCGCCATTTACCGATATATTGGCAAAATCATAGAGAGGTGTATCCACTCCGATGTAATTGAAAATATCATAGGATAGATACTCTTTCATATAAGAATTGTCGCCCAGCATGTTGTTTACAACAAAGGTGTCAAGGCCAAAACAGGTCTGTCCTTTGATATATTCGTCAAATTTCAGTCGGAAGCTGAACCTGTCGGTGGTGCTGTCCCGTGCCACCTGAGTAAGACTTGAATTGCCCTTTGGCCGTATGCCGACATTCTGAAATTTCGTACCATTTATGACCACATCCACCATTATATATTCTTCCGCCATGGCATTTTCAAGCATGGACTCCCACTCGGACTGATCCACAATAATGTCTATATCGATGATGTCACCGCCGAACAGCTTGGTCTCATATAATTGTACCGTCCCACTGTTGACAGTTTCAGCGTTGGAAAGGTTTATCAGCAGCAGAGCTGCAATCAGTGCTATAATAACTGCAACGGCAGTAATCCAATTTATATATTTACTTTGTATCAAGAATTGCACCTCCCGCCGATTTTTTTTTGGTTATTGCATGTATTCGCCGTTATAGCTTACAAGCACGGCATTTTCCACACCAGCTACCGAAAGGAGTTCGTTGACAACACCTGCGGCCATGTCAGCAAGGCGGACTTCTACTGTCAACTCAATACCGTTCCTCGATACCGTTTTAGCTTTGACCATACTCTTTTTGGCCTTTGATTTTATAAGACTTATAGCTTCTGCCTCCGCTTTGTCGTTTTCGCAATTTACAACTATCAAATAAGGTGTATCCGTACTTTTTCTGTTTACAAACACGAGCAATATCAACCCAATGAAAACCGTACCGATGACCGCAAGAGGGATAAGTCCTGCACCGGTCACTATGCCGGCGGAAATTGCCCAAAACAAAAATGCGATGTCAAGAGGCTCTTTAATTGCTGTTCTGAAGCGGACGATGGACAATGCGCCCACCATGCCGAGGGACAAGATTATATTTGATGTAACTGCCAGAATGATGAGGGTGGTGATGAGGGTCATCGCCATGAGCGAAACACCAAAAGATGCTGAATACATAACCCCTGAAAAAGTCTTCTTGTAAACAAAAAATATATACAGCCCGATGCAAAAGGCGATCACCATGGCCATCGCCACGTCTAAAAATGAAAAAGATACCGCTTTTTCTAAAAAACTGCTTTTAAAAACATCATTGAATGTCATGTCCATTTCCTCCTGAACTCATATTTTTCATAAGCTGCTTCAAACCATAAAACTGATGATCTGAAAAATCTTGCTCTATAAAATTCTGATCTTTAAATCATAATGCTCTGCATACTGCATATTTTGAAAATGCGGTTGCCTGTCTGCTGTTTACTTGTATGGCATCTGCTATCACCCGGGGCAAAAAATCATCGTATTTAACTTCAAAGATAATGATTTTGGATACCTTGCGGCAAGGAAGCTGTGGATTCAAAAATTGTGCCACGTTGCTGCTGGTCAGTATGTCTTTGTCTATGGTAAGCCTCACATTTCCGGCAGGATACTCAAAGGCACATCGGGTATAATCCACAATGCTTTTAGGACGAAGCAGTTGTGTGTGCATTTTGACATAGAGCTCCAAAAACAGCGGATTACTGCTTTCTTTCAAAAACTTCAGGTTTCCGTTCAAAAGCATCTGACATTGCTCTTTTGAAATGACTGTGGATTGTTTCAGGCAAAGCCCGCTTCGTTTGCTCTTTTTTTCAAGCCTTATAAAGGAAGTATCGTCATTATAATAACGTATGCGGAATTTTTCCCTGTCCTGTACGCCATCAACCTTTTCCCGGAGGGCTTTGTCATACAGGTTGTCAAAGTATAAGCTCCGCACTTTGTAACTGCCGTCAGGCGATGCATTTTCATCATATTTTGTGAGATATTTGAGCCTTGAAACCAGTTCCAGATAGTCAAAATAGTTGATATAGTGCTTTATCTCATGGCGGAATTTCTGTTCTTTCAATTTCATCCCTCCTTCTACCATAACGTATAAAGCTCCAAGCTCAATAATTCCATGATATCAGCCTTGCGACCGATAAAAGCTTTTTATTCTTCACTGGTGTTTTTATGAAATTAATCATACTGTGGCTGTCTGATGTATATTTGTTGTTTATGTGATTATTTGGTGAACATTTCAGAAAAGCTAGTTTTGATTTGGTATTAAACAAATTTCAGTTAAATTTTACAAGTGTAAAATAGCATGCATGAAAATCGCATATCACCAGAAAATTCGTCTATTTATAAATGGGATATTTCTTATGGTCTTTAAGGCGGGTTTTAGATAGATTATTCTGTTTAAGATGGATTATTCTATACAGAAGGCTTTGCAGCTTCTAACCCTGCTACAAAGCCCTTATTATAAAATTATAAAAAATATTCTCTTTACACAGAAATGCCGGTTAAAGCCTATTCCATCAATATAGCAGCTGTCTTTAGCTTAGTTACTCATTAAATGCCTATTTTATCGTTATAACAGCCATATTCAGCTTAGCTGCTCATTAAATGTCTATTTCATCAATATAACAACCGTTTTTTAGCTTAGCTGCTCATATTCAGCTACCCTTCAAACCGGTAGCCAACGCCGCGCAGCGTTGTGATATGAGAGGCATAATTCCCAAGGGATTTTCTCAAAAGCTTTATATGCGTATCCAAAGTTCTGTCATCACCATAAAAATCGTATCCCCATACTTCCTTTATCAAGTTTTCCCGCGTAAGGGCTATGTTCTTGTTTTCAGCCATATATACCAGCAAATCGTATTCCTTGGGAGTCATGTCAACTTTTTTTCCGTCCACGAAAACGCTTCGTCCCAGAATATCGATTTCAAGTCCTCCAAACTTAAGGCGTTTGTTCTGGGTTGCCATCGTCCTGTTCTTATTGCGCTTCACAATGACATTGAGCCTTGCCATCAACTCTTTGGGAGAAAAGGGCTTGACCACATAGTCGTCTATACCCATTTCAAAGCCAAACAGCTTGTCATATTCCTCACTCCGGGCTGAAAGCATAAGTATGGGTATATCCTTTATTTTTTTAATCTCTTTGCAAGCTGAAAAACCATCCAATTTTGGCATCATCACATCCATCACGATTACGTCAAAATCCTGCTGCTTGCATAAAGCTACGGCTTCCATGCCGTCGACGGCCTCAACAACCTCGTTTCCCTCAAACTCTGCGTATTCTCTTATGACATCCCGTATATATTTTTCATCCTCGACGACAAGTATTTTGTACATGGCCTTCACCTTTCCATATGCTGCGGTATTTTATAGAATATGAACATCCAATATGTTCCATTGATAATTTCAACATGTCCAATTTTATATTTTACCATACTCAAAAAACATTTCAAAGAAATCAAAAACCGGCATGCGTAATTTGCAATAAGCCTATATAATGGTTATCATAATATATATCGTGGACAAATACTGTGCAAATATTAAAGAATGCAGCATGCCTCCTGGCCGTTTATGACCAAGGCAGCATAAATACGGTTTTATCACCGGAGGCGGTTATATCGGAACAATACCAAGGGACAAAGTTTATCAAAATTGCCTGCGATGGGTGGGGTGTTAATTTTATGAAGTTTAATTTCAGATCCTTAGGTTTCAAGCTTTGGATATACTATATTTTGTTTTCTGCCATAATATTGCTGTTATTGTGGCTTCTTCAGATTGTCTTCATGAACAGCTTTTACGAGAGGATGAAAACCGAAAATATTGAAAAAATAGCTGATACAATTAAGGATAGCTATAAGCAGGAAGATTTTAGATCCATCATCGACCGATATACTTTTAAAAACTCAATCCTCGTCTTTATAACAGACCTGCAGGGAAACATCATCTATGCTTCGGATGAACATGGCTCAGGCGGTCCCGGCAGTTGGGATTTTCCCAGCAACAGAGTGCCCCTTCCCTTGGAGAACGCAGCAAGGCCTCTTCCTAAGGATTACGGTATTTTTCTTCAAAAGCTGCTCCAAAGTGAAAATGGTAAAATTACCTATACTCTGTCAGGGGGCAGATACAGAGGCAAAATCCTCGTCTACGGCGCAAAGCTGCAGGATGCAGTCCTGTATATCAGCACTCCCCTTGAACCAATAAACTCAACCACCAATATTCTGAAAACACAGCTTTTGTATGTCACCGTCATTGCACTGCTTCTGGGCTTTGTTATCGCATTCTTCATAGCAAAAAAGCTGGCAAAACCTATTTCCAATATCACCAGCACTGCTGGACAGCTGGCTTTGGGCAATTACAACATACAATTTCAAAAAGGATATTGCACCGAGATAGACGAACTGGCTGCCACCCTTAACCATGCTGCCAAAGAGCTGTCAAAGGTGGAAAGCTTGAGGCGGGATCTTATTGCCAACATGTCCCACGACCTTCGCACTCCCCTTACTATGATAAAAGCTTATTCTGAAATGATCAGGGATATCTCCGGAGATAACCGGGAAAAGCGGGAAACTCACCTCAAAGTAATCATGGAGGAAGCCGACAGGCTCTCATCCCTCGTCAATGATATACTGGACCTGTCGGTAATGCAGTCCGGGAACGAATCCCCAAGGCTTGTCAACATCAATTTAAGCGATATCCTGAAAAGAGTTCTTTCGCGTTTTGAACCTTTATCTGAACGGGAAGGCTACACCATCAAAGCAAAGATTGAGCATGATCTTTATGTCCTTGCGGATGAGAAGCGGATGGAGCAAGTATTCTACAACTTGATAGGCAATGCGGTCAACTATATCGGAGAAGACAGGATGATCCTGGTCAACCTTATTGATTCAGGCGGACGGGTTCGCTTTGAGGTCAGGGACAATGGCTGTGGAATACCGGAGGAAGATCTTAAGTACATATGGGAAAGATACTACAAGTCAAAGAACCATAAGCGCTACGTTGTTGGCACCGGGCTTGGCCTGTCCATCGTGAAAAGCATACTGGACATGCACGGTGCAAGGTATGGTGTCCAAAGCAAGGTAGGACACGGCACCATGTTCTGGTTTGAGCTAAAAAGGAATATTATTAAAATAGCAAAAAACCCGGCCTGCTCAAAATCAAGCAAGCCTTTCTAAAGGCAATGCTTGATTTTTTTATCCGGAATATTTCAAAATGCAAGTTATCGGTTGATTCAACCTTCCTAAAGGACATTCTTTGGCGGTGGCGGTCCGAAATACTGATAGTAGTTGCACATAATTCGCCCGTTGTACAGCTTTCTCTTTTTATCCGCCTTGCGGCCAAAGAATTTTTCAAACTCGGGATGGGAAGTGATGATGTAATAAGACCATGTGTCAAAGGCACTGAACACAGTCCCCATCTGCCTGTAGAGCTTTTCAACTTCCCTCATCTCGCCCAATCTTTCGCCATAGGGCGGATTGCATATGATAAATCCATACTTGTACCTCGATCTTATATCAGCCACCGGCATCCTCTGAAGATGAATAGATGCCTCTACCCCAGCCTCTCTTGCATGGTACCTGGCCAGGCTCATTGCCTCTTCGCTTATATCCGAGCCATGAATTCGCAGATCCTTTCCGTACTCCGCAAGGTCATTGGCCTCTTCCCGGGCTTCCTTCCACAATCCTGAAGGTATGTTTGGCCATGATTCGGCTGCAAAGCTCCTTTTTATTCCCGGGGCGATATTGCATGCAATCATTGCGGCTTCTATAGGTATGGTGCCTGAACCGCAAAAAGGATCTATAAGTACACGATCCTTGTTCCACCGGCTTATCATTATCATCGCAGATGCCAGCGTTTCTTTCAAGGGAGCTCCGCCCACAAGCTTCCTATAGCCCCTCTTGTGCAAGCCGGCACCGCTGGTGTCGATAGTCAGGGTGGCAACATCTTTTAAAAGAGCCACCTCAATCCTATACCTGGGACCATTTTCATCAAACCATTCCCGTTTATATTTCTTTTTCAGTTTTTCCACCACTGCCTTTTTTACGATTGCCTGGCAGTCAGGCACACTGGCCAGCTTCGAATCTATTGACTTCCCTTCCACGGGAAATTCAGCGTTTTCAGGTATCCATTCATCCCACGGAAGAGCCTTTGTCTTCTCAAACAATTCTTCAAAAGTAACAGCTTTAAACTCACCTATTTTTACCAGCACACGGTCTGCAGACCTCAGCCAGAGATTTGTACGGCATATCGCTCTTTCATCACCGGCAAAGGTAACCTTTCCGTTTTCAACGAACTGGTCGTCATAACCCAGTCTTTTCAGTTCCCTTCCCACAACAGACTCAATTCCAAAAGCTGCAGTTGCTATCAGATGTATTTTCCCCATTTTAAAATTCTCTCACTCCATTCGGTATGCTCACAAATATTATGCTTAATATTATCATAAAAAAAACAGGTTTGGAATGAGTTCTGTCAAGCAAATTATTATATGCCGGTGCAACTGTTTTTCAAGTGACAACATAAATCACATTTGACATTCAGGTATTATAATAAGCTCCAACTACTGTAAATCTCCCTCCGGCAACTCCACTCCTTCAACCATCAGTTCTGATTCTGCGGAGGGATTCAGGACTTCATCCATAGTTATCTGCAATATCTGAGCCAAAGAAGCCCCTCCTGAAATAACCTTGGTGAACTCATTTATGGCTGTAGCGAAATTTTTGTCGTCGGCATATTTCTTTATTAATTTTTTTATCCCATTGAATAATTTTTGTTCATCGTTGGCGTTTATCTCGTCTTTGAAGATTTCTGCAAAAACTAAAGGTACGTTTTTTTTGTCCTTCTCTATATTTTCAAGACTCTCTATCAGTTCCACCATATTCATAGTACCATTTTTAGCTATGTGAATCACCTCTTCATATCTCAATTGCTTGTTTGTCATCTGCAATAATTATTTTCTGAAATTAAGCAAAAAATAATACTCTAAAAAGCGCTAGAAAAATTTATGATTTGCATCATTCTTATCACTTTTCGCATAAGAACTGTTTCTGTCCATGTTTTTACCTATGATTACACCTGTAAAAATTCCTACAGCGGCAAGCAAAAAAAACAAAGGTTTTTTTGTAGCAGAAAATCCCAATATGGAAAGTATACCACCTACTGCGGCTCCTATAAGCATTCCAAGTTCTGAATAACTGTAATCCTTCACGAAGTATCTCTCCTTCATCTGTTTATATGATACCGGCAGCAAACCTTTATAGCAAAATCACAATTGCCATTTAAGTTCAGCTTACTTCGGAAACGTCAAATTTTAACACATAATAACAATAATATAGACGTAATAATTCAATAAAAGTTTCATAAAATTAAACATAATGCAATCAAATCAGCCAAATTTTACAGAGATAACGTCAAATCGTTTAAATTCACCCTTGGAACTAAAGCAGTTGAAATGAAGTTCTCCGGACCTTGTATAGTTCAAAGGGATTTCCCCCTTTGGCCGCAAAAAAAGAAGCCGGACAGCCAGCAAAAGCAAACCGCCTGACTTCTCTTTTTTTAGCTGAATTATACGGCATTATGCACAAAAGATACAATGGAATCAATCGGTATATCCGCAACAGAGCCAACCGTGTATACCGGATAACCATTCCATCCACCGGCAGTAATAGCTCCTACCTTATTTGCAGGAAGCACCAGTCCGCTCGGCCATCCATCATGTCCGCCAAAGGCATATTTCCCTCCATCCCTGTATCCATAACCTATATCAAAGTTCGTACAAGCATTGCCTAAAGAGCAACCCGGAGGCGGCCCTATTCTGGTCAGAAGTCTCACAAAGCAGGAGTTCACAGCCAGAATTACACCGGTAAATCCTGATCCTGACTGGCCTCCGCTGGATGTAAATATGGTTACGGTTTCTCCTATATGCTTTGCCAGTAAAGCAGCAAAACTTTCTTCGGATTTCCTGATATCCTCGCTAGCTAATATGCCGTCTTCTGCCATTTTTTCATCCCCTTTATACCAAATCGCTTAGACTATTCCTAATACTACAGTATTATGTATATCAAAAAAATGTGACATTTACATAAATTAATTATTGTTTATAAGCTTTTTCAGCCGTAAAACGATCGGTTTTTACTTGTATCCATTTAAATCGGGTTATGTATAAAGGAGACAATTTTTTTAACCGGTATATTTACAATTGACCCTGCTCTACCCAATATGCCGACCGGCGTACTTCTGCCCAAGGTGTACGGTGCTCTAGCTTTATAATAGCAACGGCAGCAAGCGACCTTGCATACCCTTGCCAATCCGCATGAAGGCACCGGTCCGATTTGTGAAACCAATCGTATGTACTCATTCGTTACATTCATAAGAACTCCGGTAAAGCTTCGGCCGGATGCTCCTCCAGCTCTTACAAAAACGGTTACCGTTTCTCCTATATATCGGCGCATGTGCTTTGCAAACTCAATCCTTGCAGTTTCCATATGCCCTGAAGTATCTATACTTTCCAAGGCTTCCAAATTTCCTGCGGCTTTTGTAGTTTCTATATATCCTGGAATTACTGAATTTCTTGTAGCTTTTGCTGTCTCAATATATCCCGGAATCACTGTGGCTTTTGCGGTTTCTATGTCTACCGGAATCACCGAAGGTCTTGCAGCTTCTGCATCTCCCGGATTACGTAAAACTTCACCTTTACTTACTGTAGAAGACTTTATTTTATCCCTGTTTGCACTGATGGTTTTTCTGCTAGCTGTGTTCAATATCGTATTATTTTTGCTGCCTTCGCTTTTTGCGGCAAATCTTTCGCTGCTTTTTATTCCCTCAGGAAGTTGTGCCGGAATGCCTGTCTTTATAATTTTGCTTCTTTTTCTTCTGGCAAAGCCGATACCATACATCCACCATCTTCGCATTTGCATCCCCCCACCTATATGAATGCCATCCCAGGGAATATGAATCCCCCTGCTTTGAGCATAAGCATAAATTCTGTTTGCTCTGGCATATCCCGGCAAGCAGAGCTAAATCCACTTTCCGGCGAAATAAATCCAGTTTGTTCACAAGTGGAAAATAGTCTTACAGCCACCGGTTCTCTTCAAAGGTTTTATCACTACTTATCAGAATATAAAGATTCTAAGGATTTGTTACCCTGAAAAAGCTAAGCCTTGCTCCTTTCCACATGTTACTGCAGCAGCATACCTTCCGTTAATATGCTCATTTGACATTTGCTGTTGCTTCCCTACCGCATGCTGTTGCAGCAGCCTGTTTTATAAACATATTTTGCAGAGAAGATGTAACATAATAAGTTTACAGAACATAGGATATATGGGCATCATATTAAGAAACGGGATGGGATAATGAACTATAGGGAAATTGAAGAGTTCAAATCTACACTTATGCAAATATTGAAAAAAGGATGCAGAGTAAAAATTGATACCTACGGCATTGATGGGAAGATCATTGGAGTAGGCTTCAAGCCTTATTGGACAAATCCTGCCGATTCCAAAATTGACAAAGTGGAATTTGATATATTGTGTGATAACGGAAAAATCATGCCTTTTTACTTGCAAAACGTGATCGGGTCCCACATCAAAGCTCAGGATGGTAAGGACCTTGGCAGATCCAGGAATCTGTGCTTGGAAATATACACTTACTCATTGAGTAGAGCATCAGATTCAGAGCCTTATGACAAACTATCCCTTCTAATATATAAATAGAAGCATGAATTTTAAATATTATCGGCTGACGGTATTTCAGATATGGCTATAATGAGCTAAATATATCCTAAAATGCGCGCATAAGCTTAACGAAGGAATAACGTCATATTGCCCAAACAGCATCTGACCTCTTTAATACACAATCAACCGCCATAATCTGGAATACATAAAATAGTAACATAAAAAATACTGCTGTCATAGTATGTAATGACAAACAACCCATTGCTAATAAAGAAAGGAGTGGCTATATAATGCCTGATGGAGTATATGGCGGTGCAGGAACATTTTCAGGTGGCAATTTCGCTGCTTTGCTCTCCAATTATATAGGTGAAACGGTAACTATATTCACAAGCAGCGGAGGCCAGTCAGGATCAGGTTTTACAGGAGTTATTCTTTCAGTAAACAACGTGTTTGTAAGGCTTATTACCAGAATTGGTCCTCCTCCGGGATGCTCACTGGGTAATGCTTGCACAGGCTTCAATGTAGGTTATTATCCGTCTTACGGCGGCTGCGGTGATGGCCATGGCGGTTACGGTCATGGCGGATTTGGTTCCGGTCCTATTGCTCCGGCCAGCGAACTGGGCGCCACAACGGCAGGAGGCTGGAACGGATATCCTGTATATACTGTTGGTTCGGTTACTGATATACCCATTGCATCGATTGTTTCCTTTGTTCATAATGCAGTATAGGCATATAATAAACAATCAGTCAAAGCAGCTATTGGCTGTACCACCAATAGCTGCTTACTTTTATGAGTATCCTTTATTCATGCTGTTATCAATCTCAGCAGCAAAGTGCTAAAAATCCAAAGCATTTTCAATACTTTTTGTCTGTAATATCATAAAATAAAATTATTTGTATAAAATCCCATCGGTTATGCCATTTTCAAAACAGCACTGATTTAGTATAATTTATTCATGCATTAATTCAAAAACATTGTGAAAAAGGTGAAACAATGGAATTGGGCAATGGGCAAAGCGATGTCAGATTTGACCTGAAAAAAGCAATTAAATGCGTTGATGCTTATAGCAAATCTGTCGGTATTGAATGCATAATAATAGATTCTGACGGCAATCCTCTTTATCTCACCGGTGGCAGAAAGGATATCTGTATATTTTGCAGCAGGATGCAAAACCCTTTAAAGGGAAGCATTAACTGCTCAAATGTTCATCTATATGGAAGTTATCAGGCAGAGAGATTCGGAGGCAAGTATGTGTTTTTCTGTCCAATGGGCATGGTACACTGGGCATCTCCCATATCGGTGGACGGATCAATGCAGGGAGCAGTGCTTGCCGGACCGGTTCATATGGTTGAACCCGATCAGTTCCCGATAGATGATATAGCCAGCATGAATCAGATAGAAGAATCCCATCTGGATGAGTTCAAGATGTGCATTGAAGAAATACCCGTAATAAGGCCGGATGTTGTTGAAAATATGTCCGAGCTTTTACTGATGGTGGCTGAGCAAATATCTGCTCCCCAGTCCTCAAAATATTTTTATGAAAGAGAAAGCCAGGAGCAGCAGTCCGATATTTCAAAATACCTGCAGCATATAAAAACAATGGGAGGAAATGATGAAAGCCTGTCTGCCTATCCCATTGAAAAAGAAGAAGAGCTTCTGTCTCTTATTTCCATTGGTGACAAGGCAGGTTCCCAAAAGGTGCTCAATGAAATCTTCGGTTATATATTCTTTTCCTCAGGAGGAAATTTCGAAGTAATCAAAGCCAGGGTTCTTGAGCTAATCGTCCTGCTTTCCAGGGCAGCTCTTAAAGGCGGTGCTGATGTTGAGCAGATATTCGGTCTGAATTACAAATACTTAAGCCAGATAAACAGCTTCCACTCAGTGGAAGAGCTTACTTACTGGCTCTCAAAAATCATGATGAGGTTTACGGATTGTGTATTCAACCTGGCTGATGTCAAACATATCGACGTTATCTATAAAGCCGTCGATTATATAAAAAGAAATTACATGAAAAAGATAACCCTTGAAGAAGTGGCAGCAAATGTGTATTTAAGCCCATCGTATTTCAGCAAGATTTTCAAGGATGAGATGAAATGCAATTTCAACAATTACCTAAACCAGATCAGGATAGAAGTGAGCAAAAAGCTTCTTGCCGATGATTCCATCGCCCTTGTTGATATTGCCAATCTGGTTGGATATGAAGATCAGAGCTATTTCACCAAGGTTTTCAAAAAGCTTGTCGGCATCAGCCCCGGTAAGTTTCGCGAGGCCAGATGCAGCAAAATAAACCTGCAGCAGAGGTAAATTCTTGCTCTGCTGCTAACTATATATATCATAATTATCAGCCGGACATGTCATAAATATAATAGGCTTAAGAAACGCTCTTAATACCGTAATTTTTAAATACCATTATTTTGAAATTTGAAAATGCCGCAATTTTACCTCCACAATTTTTCATGAATTTGGGTTTTAGATTAGTTGTTCACTCCTATATTAATAATTAACTCAAATAAAAAAAGCAGCTCTGAGAAAAATAAATGTGGAGGTGAATAAAATGAATGCAAAATCGCGTTCAATAATTGCCATCACAGCCACTGCTGCTACTTTTTTGATCACATTCAGCGCTTGTGCCACTCAGCAGAGAACTACTCCACAAACCACGCGTACCAGGCTCCAGCAGCAGATGACACCAGGTAAGCTAGGCAACAATATGGATAACAACTTAGGCAACAATGCAACAGGAAATACAGGCATGCGTTTTGATGTAACGCCTGAAACAAACCGTACCACCACCGGAGCCAATATAGGAACAGGTAACAATAATAACGGCAGAAATGGTAACTTTTTAGGTATGGGCAATAACAACAGGAACGGCAACCTTCTGGGTATGGACAATAATAACAATGGAAACGGCAATTTCTTAGGCATGGGTAACAATGGCGGCCAGGCTCCGCAAACTACTGCAGGACCTTCTGACAGAAGCAAAGCTGCAAGCATAAAAAGAGGTCTGGAATCAATGCCGGGAATCAATAATGTGGATGTCGTAGTTATGGGAGATACTGCCGTTGTTTCCTATGGACGCAAAAATGGTGCTGACAATGCTAATGTTACAAACCAGACAATAACAAACAGAGTAAAACAGATTGACAATACAATAACAAACGTGTACGTCAGCGATTCCGCTGATATAGGAAGTCAGATCAGACGTTTGTCCAATGACATGATCAATAACAAGCCATTGGATGAAATTACGAATTCCTTCAATAAGCTGATAAATAAGATTAACCCTAACACCAATGCACGCAGCTAAAACAGTCTGCTGCGGACAAAAATCCACTGGCTGCGAAAGCAGCCAGTATTTTAATACCAATCTTCCACCATTTATACTACAGCTTTCAAATTATGATTTAGGCATATGATACTCTTTTGAAATTATTCATCATTTTCCATGTCACTAAGCACGGCTGAACCTTATAAGATAGCGAATCATAAGCATCAGAAGTACTGAATACAACAATCCCTGAAGAGTACTTACTAAAATAATTATGTTGGTGCTTTTTACAGCAAAAATTATAATATTGCTAAGAATCAAATACACAAGGGAATTCTTGCCTATCGGTTGTAATGCCCCGACTAACATAGATGACTTTGAAAGAAAGGACGAAAGAAGATAATACATATAAAGCGCAAAAGCAGGCAATATCAGCCACATTATGGTAGGAGGAAA
Organism: Clostridium thermosuccinogenes; assembly: GCF_002896855.1. Taxonomy (NCBI): domain Bacteria; kingdom Bacillati; phylum Bacillota; class Clostridia; order Eubacteriales; family Clostridiaceae; genus Clostridium; species Clostridium thermosuccinogenes. Next base: position 2,545,013 of record NZ_CP021850.1, read on the forward strand.
CCTTCCTGGCAGAGCACCACCGTTTTTAATAATACTGACGATTGAAATTCCACTTAAAAGCAATGAGCCAAAAAAGAACTTGATGTTAAATCCTATCTTGTATTTATGAAAATACATTCCAAGGATAAAGAACGGCATATACTGCAAAACCGGAAAAGCATAAAACTTCGTAATACCAATCAATAAACCCAGTTGGTTAATCTTTATCTTATCATATGGAATGAATGTAGTTAAAAACAAAGTAAAAAATACAATCCAAAATACCATCCTATTATGCAACAACATTTTAATCGGTTTAAAAAGCAGCACAACAAAAAATACGTACAGCGCAAAGGATAATAAAAACTCAGAATATCCAGGTATATCTGACAGTGTAATAATTTTCAAAATGTTATTCATATTGGGCTGCCTTTTATCTATAAACAGCCTGTAGCTTATACCGGAGATGTAAAAAGCAATTAAAATCCTGAAAGCAGAAATTATGATTTTTCTCCAGACCTCTTTAAAGCTCCTGCCCATATAGGCGATATCTATTACATAGCCAAAGCAAAACACAAAACCCGTGAATGTAATTATATTGGCATAATCACTGATGATTTTTGACGCCGGATAAAGGTTCATATCACCAAAAAACTGTAACACATGGGCAAAAATCATTCCAACCACAAGCAAACCTTTAAAAATATCAGCCTTAACATCACGTTGTGACACAATAACCCTCCTTAAAAGCTTTATTCATTTTATATACAATACAGCAGAGCGAAACCTCGCTCTGCTGTGTTAACACTTATTTGTCTCGGTTATTTGCATCCGCCAGTCGATATAAGTGTTCATCAGTTTCACATCTTAATCTTTCAATAAAAACCATACGTTCATTTCATTAACCCCTCGGTTTGCCCATGCATGATAAGGAATCAGGTTCAGGGTAACTTCCTGTCTTTCTATTGGCTCAGCAGAATAAAGCCCGTCTATTCTTCTGCGAACTTCCGCAGGACCGCTTATGCCAATCAGCCTTGTATTTGCAATCTCTTTCTCATATATCTGCCACCTTGTATCTCTTCTAATGCGTACATCCCTGAGATTGAAGCGGTTATCGGCTCCCTCAGCACAAAAAACGATGGGGCCCCGTTTTAACGCTGCCCTGCCGCAAATGTCCCTTACTTCCGGATTTGCCTCCACTGTTTCTATCTGCATATCAAGATTCAGTTCTATCATGTCCCCTGTTCCCAATAACCTGTCAATATAGGCATAGCCATCTTTTAGGGTAAACTGGCATTCTGAATCATTTACCTTGATGTCAAAGGACCTCGCCCACTCCGGTATATGAAGCGCAAAACTGAACCCGCAGCCATCTTTTACACTAAAGACAATTTTACCGTCATATGGGTATTGGGTATGTTGTTCAATATTGACAATTTGATGCTCCAAAGGAATTTCAGCTTTGCTGTCCATATAGCAATGGGCAAAGACAGTATCCCCGCTGCTCGAATAGGCAAAATCACCAATGGATTCGATAAAGCGCAGAATATTAGGTGGACAGCAGGAACAGTCAAATACTTTTGCCCTCTCCATAATAGGCAAATGCTGCATCAATCCTCGGGGACGCGAATCATTAAAGGCTTTTTTCTTAGGATCAGCATATAAAGGATTTTCATAGAAGAAGCTGTCTCCTGTCAGTGAAACACCGGAAAGGGCAGTGTTATAGATTGCCAGTTCTGCTGCATCGGCATATTTCCCGTTTGGGCTGATTAGCCACATACGCCGGGCAAAAAGAGCAAGAGCAATAGAAGCACAGGTTTCGGCATACGCTGTTAACTCAGGCAGATCATAATCATAAGTGAAAGCCTCTCCCCTGTAAGTTGATCCTAAACCACCGGTTATATACATGCGTTTTTGTGTGATATTGTCAAACAACTTGTCGCATGCATTATAAAGACTTTCGTTCTTGTTATGCAGAGCCAGGTCTGCCATCCCTGAATATAGATAAAGCGCCCTGACGCAATGACCTTCTGCTGTAAATTGCTCACGCACTGGCAAGTGCGACTGCATGTACTCCAGGCTTGCGAAATCATAGGTTTTGTCCCGTTTGCTGGTACCACGGGTATCAATAAAATACATAGCCAACTGCAGATAACGGTTTTCTCCTGTATGCATATAAAGCTTGTACAGAGCCAGTTCAATCTCCTCATGTCCGGGAGTATCAAACGCAGCAGAATGTTCAATGCGAAACACCCTGTCAATAAGGTCTGCATAACGTTTCATAATTTTCAGGAACTTATCCTTACCCGTAGCTTTATCATAAGCTATGGCCGCTTCAATCAAATGCCCTGCACAATAGAGTTCATGGTCGGTACAGCGAGTAAACCGTGCTTCAGGCTCGACAACGGTGAAATATATGTTCAGATAGCCATCTTCAGACTGATAGGCTTCCATGAGATCAACCAAATAGTCTATTTTTTTCTCCAGTTCTTTATCCCTGCTTTTCTGCAGCTTATAGGCTACCCCCTCAATCCATTTTGCTATGTCGGATTCCCAGAATATATGCGGTTTATTGGGTTTACCCTCTCTCCATTCACCCTTTAAGGCCTCAAACCTTCCTGTCTCTTCAAAACGCTTGTAAAGAGCGTCAATAGTGATGTCTTCCATCAGTTTCTGTTTTTCCGCCCAGAAGCCGCCGTTTATCGAAACTTTCTCAAATCCGACCGGGCATCCGCCATATTGTTTCATACTCTTCATCCTTTCATTGTTTTCAAGCTTTCAAACCTGTCAGTGTAATTCCTTCAATGAGATATTTCTGGCCTACAAGGTAAACAATAATGCATGGGGCAACTACCAGTGTGGAAGCAGCCATAAGCAGATTCCACTTGGTGGAATACTCGCCCCTGAACTGCAAAAGTCCCAGGGAAAGGGTAAACTTTTCAGGTGTATTAAGGTACATTATTGGGCCAAAAACATCATTCCAGCATCCAAGAAATGTGAACAGCCCTACAACTATTATTGCGGACTTTGACAGCGGAATTATTATCTGCAAAAAAATCCTTATATGTCCAGCACCATCAATTGTCGCTGATTCATCCATATCTTTGGGAATGGTCATGAAAAACTGGCGAAGCATAAAAATATTCGTAACCCCTCCCCCGAAAAACGCGGGAAGGACTAAAGGCCAATAAGTATCTATGAGCTTAAGGTTGCTCCACATTATAAACTGGGATATGATTGTGACTGAACCAGGAAGCATTATGGAAGACAAAATAATCATAAACACTATGCCGCGTCCTTTCCATTTTATGCGAGAAAACGAATACGCGCACATGGCACTGGTAAGTACTGTTCCAACGATATTTACAACCACCAGGAAAATCGTGTTGAGGGTATAATCAAGAAACGGCATGAACTTCGTAGCGTCTTTATAGTTTTGCCATATCATCTCTTGTGGCCAAAAAACAAACGGATCCATGATGTAAATCTGTGTGCTTTTCATAAAGGATGAACGTACCATCCAGTAAAGCGGGATGATACAAATCAGCGACAGCAGAAGAATAAAAGAATAAAAGAGGATACGTTTCACAATATATGCAATTCGATTTTTACCTGTCAGTGCCATTATTCGTCTCCTCCTTCATAATACACCCATTTTTTAGATGTTCTAAACACAAAGGCAGTAAGCATGAGTATTGTTATGAATAGCAGCCACGCCATTGCAGACGCCTTGCCCATGTCCATGTATGTAAACGCCTGGCGCCAAAGGTTGTAAACATAAAACAGAGAAGCATTGTTCGGGCCACCATTGGTCATAATATAAGACGCGTTAAATACCTGCAACGCTCCTATTATTCCCATAACAAGATTATAAAACATGGTAGGTGAAATCATGGGTATTGTGACCTTCCATAGTTTATGCCATGCATTGCCCCCGTCGATTTCCAAAGCTTCATAGTAAACTCTGGGAATGTTTTGCAATCCTGCCAGAAAAATAACTTGCGTAGCACCTGTTCCCCATATTCCCATAAATACTATGGATGGGATTACTGTTTTCTCCCCCCAGATCCATTTGCTTTCCGGTAAACCCAGAAAATCGAGGATGACATTAAAAAGTCCGAAATCCGGATTCATCAGAAGAAGCCACACAAAACTGTTGGCAACTGCCGGAACAATGCTGGGCAAATAGAACAATGATCGAAAAAATGCACGCCCCACCATTGGACGGTTAAGCATAAGAGCAATCATAAATGAAAAAATCAGGTTTGCAGGAACTGCAAGAACCGTGTATTTTACTGTTGCCTTTACAGAAGCCCAGAATGCAGGATCAGATCCGTCAAAAAGACTTATATAGTTCTTTAATCCTGTAAAAACTGATGCGCCTATTACATTATAATCGCATAAGCTATAATAGGCACTTAACGCCATTGGAACAATGTTGAAGAACAGAAAACCCAAGATGGCAGGAAGTGCAAATCCCCAGCCAGCAATGTTTGTCAACAGTCGACGACGGGACATGGTAGATGAGTTGCTTTTTGTGGCTCTTTGCGTTTTAAAAGCTGTAATACTTCCTTTTGGCACATTATCTCCTCCAATCGAATTTTCGTAAATCAAGCAACAGAGTTTTTTTAAATCCTTGATATACATGAATTTTCCATGTATATCAAGGATTTATCTACCATCTCACTTATTTGTCTCTACGACCTTTGACCTCGGCATTCAACTGGCTGATTGCACCACGAATTGCATCAGCATATGAAGATTCGCCTGCCCACACAGGATCCAATGCCGGAGTAAGAACGTCGTTGATTTTACTGAAATTCACAACCCAACTTGTTGTCGGAGGTTCTGCTGTGCCATCGAGCATCGGCAAGCAGATGCTTTCATAATAATTTGCCGGATGCTTGTCAGTTATCATTTCCTTAAGATATTCTTCAGTGTATCCGCTCTTAACGGATGGCAGCCATAAGCCGCTCTTTTCCAAAGCGCTTACAGCGCCAGGTGAGCACATATATTTAAAGAATTCCCAGGCAGCTTCTTTCTTAGGAGTATCCAGAATGCTTAAGCAACCCGCAGTCATTACAGTTTTTGCCTTACTACCGATTTTGGGCAAAACTGCAACATTATATTCCACTCCATCCGCCATAAGGTCGCTGTTGGTCCATTGTCCGTTAATAGACATGGCTACCTTGTTGGTTGCAATACTTTCGGAAAGGCCTGGCATTGTCTGACTGGCAATAGGAGTTGGAGATACATGATGTACCCATATGAGGTCTGCCATCTTCTGCATTGCATTAATCGCTTCCGGAGAATCCATTCCTGTTGCTGTACCATCGGCATTCAGGTAGTCACCGCCGGAAGATAATACCAAAGGCATATAAATGGCCCACCATTTTCCGAAAGTTACACCATACGTATCTATGTTTTCAGGGTCAAAACCAGGGTCCAATGCGTTCTTTCCATTCTTGTCAATGGTCAGTTTTTTTGCATTTTCTACAAAGGTATCCCAATCCCAGGCATTCTCATATTTTGCCGGTGGTTCTTCCACCCCATACTTTTTGAACAATGCCGGGTTGTAGAACAAGCATATGTTTTGCGGGCCGATACCATAACCAGCCATGAAGTTGGGATCCCTCATGTACTTCAGGTTATCAATCAAATCGCTTCCATCAAACTCAGGGTCATTTTTTATCAAGTCCAGAATATTCACAAGTTTACCTTCTTCAGCAAGGGGATAAAGCAAAGTGTCCGAGTTCAGAATTGAAATTTCAGGGGCGTCGTTGGCAGCGATCATCGCAGTGATCTTTGTGTCATATTCGCTTGGAATGTTCAGATTGGTTACTTTGATGTTCGGGTTTTCTTTCATAAAAGCGTTGATAGCCGCTTCATAAGCATCCAGAGTAGCTCCGCCATCCCAGTTGCTGAAGCGGATTTCCACTGTCTTATCTGATGATGTAGCGCCACTTGTTGTACCTCCACTTTTTGAATCGCCACTTTGGGCCGTATTACCAGTCTTGTCCGCAGAAGTGTCCGTGGAGGATGAACATGCTGCTGTTGAGAATAGCATTACAATTACCATTAGAACAGCAAACATTCTTTTCATTTTTATTCTCCTTTCCGAATAATCTTCATTGATTTTCGGTATTACAGCGCTGTATACCTTTTTCCTTAAGTTCAATATATCACACAGAAACAACCGAAATATATAGAATAAATCTCATATTCTATAACAAATCAAAGTAGTTGTATGATAAACCAAAACAATATCATACTCCTGTTCATTTATAGTTCGCAGGGAATGGTCAAGTAAAAGGAAGTGCCCTTACCCAATGTGGATTCTACATGTACATGATATCTTTCGCCATATATTAAGGTTAACCTGCGGTGAACGTTGGAAATTCCAATTCCCTTGTCCTGGGAAGCCCGGAATACACTATTTTCAATATCTTCTTGCGTCATACCCTTCCCGTTGTCCGAAATTATGAAGTTCAGTGTATCCTCCTTTTTTTCTAGCGAAATATGGATGACACCACCTTCTGTAAGTTCTGCAAACCCATGAATTATTGAATTTTCCACCAAAGGCTGCAGGAAAAACTTTGGTACTTTATAAATAAGCAGCTCATCAGGTATGTCAATTTGCATTGTAAATTTCCCCGTAAAGCGAGCGGACATAATGCGCGAATAATTCTGTATCCATCGCAGTTCATCGGACAGCAATATTTTCTCCTCCGTATTTTTAAAAGTATAATGCAGCATTTCCGAAAGGCTCACAATCAAATCGGATATTTTTTCGTTGCCGTCTTGAATAGCCAGCATATTTATGGTATTTAGCGTATTATAGAGAAAATGGGGATTAATCTGCAGGCTTAAAGCCATAATCTGAGTATCCTTTTCCCGCAGGGATATTATATAGTTCTTCTCTATCAAATTCATGATTTCAGTTTCCATGTAGTTAAAGGTTTCGGCCAATGTTTTAAAATCCCCTCCCTTTGGAACAGGCGTATCGGCAGTGAATTCACCTTTGGCTATACGGCGTGCAGAACGAACCAGAACCGCAATAGGTTTTGTAATCGTATTTGAAAGCAAGACAGCTATGATGACGGAAGTGATTAAAATTACTATAATCATCTTCTTCAATAGATCTATAATTTCATTTCGCATATCTTCCATCAAAGCTCTCATAGGAACCATCATAACCATCGTCCAGCCTGTGCTGGTTATAGTATCATAGCATAGCAATGTGTCTTCATCAAGAAAATTGATGTTTACATAGCCTGAACTTCCTAAAAAATTACATACTTCAGGAGGGGACATTGAAGCAATGGAAAATCGATTACTGTTTGAAGAAATAACTATTCCATCTTCATCCATAATGAAAGTTTCGATGCCGTTATGATCATACATCTGCCGCAGTGCTTTCTCTGTCATAAATACCATGAGGACAGGCGGCTCCACATCCTCCGGCAGAGTATACCGGATGCCGTTTTTTGAGTACTGAAAATTCATTGAGCGGATCATTGTAATAGGATAGCGGTAATCATAATTTTCCTTGGTCATAAGAAATTTTGAATCAAAGCGTTTTCCAAAGTCATATCCTCCAATCCATTTCACGGCTCCTCCGGACTCAGAGGAAATTCCAAGAAAACCTGATTTTCTCACTTGTTCCGTGCCTAAAATAATCTGGGTACTATTCTGTCCGAAAATCCATCCGGGTGAATAAAGTATCGTCTGGTAAACCTTATCAATCAAAGAAAACTGTTTGCCCAGTTCCTCTTCTACAACACGCTCAGCCATCATGATTTCACTGGTACTCATTTGGTTAATAGTTGAAAAAACATCATAGCATCTTTGATTGCTCAACAGGATGTGGGACGCGTCTTCTATGCGGTTAAGCTCAGCTTCAATAAGTTCATTGCTCCGCTGAACAATCGAATAAACATTTTTTGAAGTGCTTTCCGCCATATCTTCAATATAAAAAGAAAAAAGTCTGTAGGCAACAGAAAATGACAACATCACCATGCAAAGCACTAAAACAATTATCAGCTTTGAGCGTATTGTCAAGGAACTAATCAATTTGAGCATTTTTTCTACCACCTCCTGTACTTTCTTCTGTATTGCTGGGGTGATATACCATTTTCCCGGCGGAAAACACGGTTAAAATAACTGCAGTCACTGAAACCTACACGCAGGGAGATGTCCTTTATCCTGTCATTGGTTTTTGAAAGCAAGCTGCACGCTTTCTGCATGCGTAGAGAAAGCAGATAGGAAGAATAGGAAAGACCTGTTCTTTTTTTTATCAAAGCAGAAAGATAGTTGGGATTGAAATGAAAACGGTCTGCTATCTCTTTCAGGGAAAGCTCTTCATTCAGATGCTGCTCTATATAAGCAATGCAGGAATCAATAAGGTCGGTGCTTTGTGCTTTGGAAATGTGGCTTTTCAAATGCACACACAACAGTAAAAGCTCCTCAGATATGGAAAACAACTCATCGAAAGAATTGCATCTGCTGTATTTCATATAGGCGCTGTTTTGCAGATCTTCAAACTCACGGTAAAGCACCGAACCTTCAAAGCTATTTATAATGGAAACAACAAAAGAGGAAACCCGATTTCTCACTTTTCCAGGATAATACGGAGGATCGTGCATCAATTGCTCCTTCATTCTCCTGATTTCATTGCATGCAGCTTTTGAATCGCATTTATGCACTGCATCACGTATTTGCTGTTCAATACGGCTTAATGAGGGGAGGGCCAGCTCCAGGGAAGTGCACAGCTTTTCGTAGAGAAGTACTCTACCCTGAGAATAATAAAAACGGTAGGAAAGCGCTTCATAAGCTTGAGAATATGCTTCCGACGCCTTTTCCAGCAAGCAGGATGCATTCAGGGAAATACCGGCATAAAGCTCAAGCTTAAGGTCTTCACGGATCTCTACAATAAAATTCTCCAACTTATGCCGTATGGTATCGGGTGATTGGTTCGGTATTATAAGTATGGCTTCATTAATCGGCTTTGCATCGTAAACAAGAATCGATTTCGTATTAATCTTTCCAATCAACGCTTCAAGAGTCTCATATGAAATATCTGCGTTTCTGCTTCCCGGGGCTTCCCAGTAAAGACATGCTACTACACCATGATTGCAAAGGCGATCCGCACAACGCAGCTTAGCTCTTTCCTGTTCGGAGAGCCGTCCTTCAAGCAGGCTTTGTAAAAGCTTGCTATCTTCCTGTTTTTGCAGAACCTCCGATAATCTGTAATAATCACTCAAGAGAAGATCCTTTGCCTTTTCTGCTTCCCTTCCTCTGGCAACTTTATTAATAGTTTCACGAAGATCCGAAACACGGAAAGGTTTGACTATATACTCCACAGCCTGGTACTCAATTGCTTTTTGCGCATATTCAAAGTCCTTATATGCGCTTATCATTACAAATTTTGTTTGTGGGAACTCACTGGATGCTATCCTGAGCAGTTCTATACCATCCATAATAGGCATACGGATATCACACATTATCAGCTCAGCCGGCTTTTGACGGAGAATCTCCAATGCCTCCAGTCCATTCTTTGCAATAAGCACTTCGGTTTCCGGACATATTTGGGATACTATGGTCTTCATACCTTCCAAATGAGCAGTTTCATCATCTGCTATTATAATACGTTCAAACACAGAATACCCCCTTCAGCATTTTTATTACTATAGGCGATTCTCCTGGACTGTTAAATCTGAAGCTTTTCCGCTTTATATATTAGCCTTGCATGAGTAATAAAGAACGATTTTCCATTAGATCATCAGTAACTTACTTGGTTATTAAGCATATGTTTTATGTTTGTACAAAATAATATCACAGATTCAACCAAAATAGGAGTCTTTTCAACAAATATTTTAGATATGCATAATAAAATAGGAGGGAAAATATTTATCTTCCCTCCTACCCTATTTAAGACTTATAACAATATAACAACATTTTTATCAGCAGAATTTAGCTTCAATATCCATCTCCCGGCAGGAGATCTCTCTTTAGCCTATACTGCCTCAATGCCTTCAGGAAAGTTATTCAGCTGAAACTGAAAGCTTCTTGTAAGTCTCATACCTTTCCTTTGCATGCTTTTCAGCAGCTTCGAACAATCTTTCTGCCCTATCAGGGAAAGATCTGGTGAGAGAAGAATACCTTACCTCTCCCATCAGGAAGTCTCTGAAGGATGCAGTAGGCTCTTTAGAATCCAATATGAAAGGATTCTTTCCTTCCTCTTTAAGCAGAGGATTGTACCTGTAAAGGTGCCAGTAACCTGCTTCAACAGCTCTCTTAGCTTCGAGCTGGCTGCAGCCCATACCTACCTTCAAGCCATGGTTGATACATGGAGCATAAGCAATGATCAGGGATGGTCCCGGATATTTCTCAGCTTCAACCAAAGCCTTTATAAGCTGGTTCTGGTTTGCGCCCATAGCTACCTGAGCTACGTACACATATCCATAGGACATAGCGATCATGCCGAGGTCCTTCTTCTTGACAGCCTTACCTGAAGCAGCAAACTGAGCTACAGCACCGGTAGGAGTAGCTTTTGATGACTGTCCTCCGGTATTGGAATATACCTCTGTATCAAATACAAGGATATTCACATCCTCGCCGGATGCCAGCACATGGTCCAAACCACCGAAACCGATATCGTAAGCCCAACCGTCTCCACCGAGGATCCACTGGGACTTCTTCACAAGGAATTCCTTGTTTTCAACTATTTCCTTGAATATAGCTTTTGCTCTTTCATTGCTGCCATTATAAGCTTCTATCGCAGCCAGCAACTCAACAGAAGCCTTCTTGGAAGCATTAGCATCAAACATGCCTGCAACCCAAGCTTTCAGAGCAGCTTTTATTGCATCCGGAATATCCAGCTCTGCAGCTTCATTGCAGAGATCTGCAAGCTTGCTTCTGATTTGCTTCACGGCAAGATACATTCCATATCCATATTCAGCGTTATCTTCGAACAATGAGTTACCCCATGCCGGACCATAACCCTTGTGATTTGTTGTATATGGTGTTGAAGGAGCACTGCCGCCCCAGATGGATGAACATCCGGTAGCATTGGCGATCATCATTCTGTCACCAAACAACTGGGTTATGAGCTTAGCGTAAGGAGTTTCGCCACAGCCTGCACATGCCCCGGAGAACTCCAGCAATGGCTGTTCAAACTGGCTTCCCTTGACAGTTTCAGGGCTCAATGGATTCTCTTTGGGTGAAAGCTTCATAGCATATTCCCAATTTTCAACCTGTTCCATCTGAGTATCCAAAGGCTTCATAATCAGAGCCTTTTCCTTGGAAGGACAAACCTGAGCGCAGTTGCCGCATCCAGTACAATCAAGAGGTGATACCTGAATACGGAAGCTGTAGCTTTCAAGGCCTTTTCCTATCGCCTTCTTGCTGGTGAAGCCCTGAGGAGCATTCTTTGCCTCTTCCTCATTTATAAGGAATGGTCTGATGGCTGCATGAGGACATACATAGGAGCACTGGTTACACTGTATACACTTGTCTATCTGCCATTCAGGCACTTCAACGGCAATACCCCTCTTCTCATATTTGGAAGTTCCCTGCGGGAATGTACCGTCTTCCATTCCTACAAAAGCGCTGACAGGCAGTTTATCGCCTTCCTGTCTGTTCATGGGCTCCAGTATGTTCTTTATGAAGTCCGGAACATCCTTTTCTGGCTTGGGTTCATCTTCCGCATTTGCCCAATGAGCAGGGATATCAATCTTCTTCAGAGCTTCAATACCCTTGTCCACTGCGAGATAGTTCATGTTGACTACCTTGTCGCCCTTCTTGCCATAAGTAGCTTTTATAGCTTCCTTCATATATTTAACCGCATCTTCAAGAGGTATGATGTTGGCAAGCTTGAAGAAGGCAGCCTGGCATACCATGTTGATTCTTCCACCGAGGCCGATTTCTCTTGCTATATCCACAGCATCTATTGTATAGAAATTTATATTGTGCTTTGCTATGTACCTCTTCATCTTAGCCGGCAGTCTCTTGTCCAGCTCTTCAGCAGACCAGCTGCAGTTGAGCAGGAATGTGCCGCCGTCTTTGAGGTCTGAAACCATATCGTAGTTGTCTACATAGGATGGATTGTGGCAAGCGACAAAGTCAGCCTTCTTAATGAGATATGTTGACCTTATCGGCTTCTTTCCAAACCTCAAGTGAGAAACCGTAATACCTCCGGATTTCTTAGAGTCGTAGGAGAAATAAGCCTGAGCATACATGTCGGTATGGTCACCAATTATCTTGATGGCATTCTTGTTTGCACCGACAGTACCATCAGAACCGAGACCCCAGAACTTGCAGCTGATTGTTCCTTCGGGAACGGTATCTATTTCCTCACCTACAGGCAGGGACAGATGTGTAACATCGTCAACTATTCCTATAGTGAAGTGATTCTTTGGATTATCGGATTTCAGATTGTCATATACGGCTACTATCTGTGCAGGGGTAGTATCCTTAGAACCAAGGCCATAACGACCTGCAACGATAACAGGTTTTTCAGCCGCATCAAAGTATACCGTGCAAACATCCTGATACAAAGGTTCTCCGATTGCACCAGGTTCTTTTGTCCTGTCAAGAACAGCTATCTTCTTAACAGTAGATGGCATTGCCTGGAGGAAATGCTTTACTGAGAACGGTCTGTAGAGATGTACCTTAACTACGCCGACCTTTTCTCCCCTAGCCATTAAGTAATCTATAGTTTCCTCTATAGTATCGCAAACTGAACCCATTGCAATTATTACTCTGTCAGCATCAGGAGCACCGTAATAATTAAACAGGCCATAGTTTCTTCCTGTTATTTTATTGATTTCATTCATATAATATTCTACAATTTCCGGCACTGCATTGTAGAATCTGTTGGATGATTCACGAGCCTGGAAGAAAATATCCGGGTTTTGTGCTGTACCTCTAAGTACAGGATGCTCAGGATTCAAAGCTCTCTTCCTGAAAGCTTTTACTGCATCCATGTCCACCAATTTTGCAAAATCCTCATAGTCTATAACTTCTATCTTCTGAACCTCGTGGGATGTCCTGAATCCATCAAAGAAATGGAGGAAAGGAACTCTGCCCTTAATTGCGCTTAAGTGTGCAACTCCACCCAGATCCATTACTTCCTGAACGTTAGAAGATGCCAGCAGGGCAAAACCGGTTTGACGGCATGCCATAACGTCGGAATGGTCACCGAAAATAGAAAGTGCGTGGCTTGCTACAGCACGGGCACTTACATGGAATACGCCCGGAAGGAGCTCACCTGCTATTTTATACATATTTGGTATCATCAGCAAAAGACCTTGCGATGCAGTAAATGTAGTTGTCAAAGCTCCTGCAGCCAGTGAACCGTGCACTGTTCCTGCTGCGCCAGCTTCGGACTGCATTTCTACTACGCTAACTTCCTGTCCAAATATGTTCTTTCTACCGTTAGCCGACCATTCATCCACATGCTCTGCCATCGGAGATGAAGGAGTAATAGGATAAATACCTGCGACATCGGTAAATGCATATGCGACATGAGCGGCAGCTGTATTACCGTCCATTGTCTTCATGACCTTACTCATATATCTTCCCCCTAAATTATAAGATTTTATGTGATATAATTGCATATTGTATACATTGATAATTATATCACAAACTTGACTATTTTTGAATATAGATATTTATTCGCTATGCCGTATGGTAAATTATTGAAGGCATAGTCAAATACATATTCAGATAAAATTCTACCCCATATGGACTCTTTTTACAACTCTTTTTTACCAATTGCTTCTTGCTTTTTTTGACCGGTTGCAGGTACATCCTTATTCAAAACACCGCTCATATTTTATGCTAAGAGGATGTGAAATTTGACAAATCAATCGTTTTTTTCAGTCTGCTGACTTTCTTTCTCTTGCTTCTCTTCTTTTGTCTGCTGATTTTCTTTTGCCTGCTGCTCTTCTTTCGCCTGCTGCTCTTCTTTCGCCATCTCCTCTAAATCCTTCTCCGTATACCTTCTTTCCACACCAAGGTAATCCAAGGTTTGCTCAATTATCTTTCCTGCTACTGGTCCGGCTACAGTACCGCCACCAAAGGAATCTCCTCTGGGATCAAACAATGCGATGAGAACTGTCACCACCGGATTGTCCGCAGGGGCGAAAGCAGCAAAGGATGCTACATAAACACCAGTTTCCGTTGTCTCGGCCGTTCCTGTTTTACCTGCGACCCTGTAGCCTCTCACATAGGCATTTTTTCCTGTTCCCTCAGTCACTGTTCCTTCCAGGATTTCCTTCAATGTCTTGGATGTTTGCTCCGAAATCACATTTCTTATTACTTCCGGCTCGAATTTTTTGATTACGTTTCCTTCAGAGTCGGTAAGCTCTTTTACCAGCCGGGGCTTCATGAGCTTTCCTCCGTTAGCAACGGCATTATACGCCGATATTATCTGCATGGGAGTGATGTTAAACCTTTGTCCGAAGGAAGCGGCAGCCATATCTATCTCCTTGGGTTCACGCTGGAATATTCCCTTTTCCTCCCCCGGCAATTCTATATTGGTCCTGTCGTAAAAGCCAAAAGCCCGAACATACTTGTAAAATTTCTCTATTCCAAGATTCTGAGCAACCCTTACAAAAACCGAGTTGGGAGATTCATATAAACCTTCTCTTAAGGTAGTCTTTCCTTTATATTTATAACCGTCATAAGATTCGATAGTCCAACCGCTTATACTTATGGGCGAGTCATCTATAACATCATCCGGCTTTGATGTTCCTTCCTCCAGAACAGCTGCTGCCGTTATTACCTTAAAAGTGGAGCCAGGCTCATAAGTGTTGGATATGACTTTATTTCTCCATACTTTGCTGTTCAGTAAATCCACATCTTCCTGAGTGTATCCTTTCCATGTCTCCGGGTTGATACCAGGCAGATCCGGTGCTTCATAGGGATTGTTCAGATTAAAATCAGGCTTTGACACCATCGCCAGTACATCGCCATTCCTGGGATCCATGACAACAGCTATGCCTCCCCCTACTGCATTGTAACCTTCTATCGCTTCTTCCAGCGCCTCCTCGGCAAAAAACTGTATTCTCTCATCAATTGTAAGCACCACATTGTAGCCATCCTTCGCTTCTATGGCTTCATCGGAGGAAAACAACAGCGTCCTGCCGCTGGCATCCACATCGCTAAATATCTTTCCCGGAGTGCCCTTCAAATACTCTTCCATGGATTTTTCAATGCCCTGCAGTCCCTCCCCATCCATATTTGTAAAGCCTATCACATGGGATGCAAGGTTGTTATTGGGATAATAACGTTTTGTGTCATCCACCAGATATATTCCTTCTATGTCCTTTTCTTTAATGAAGTTTAAAATTTTCTCTGCTATTTCATTGTCAGCTTTCCGCTTTATTATTTCAAAGTAAGTATCCCTCTTTAGTTTTTCAATCACATCATCGTATTTTACGCCAAGAATGCTCTCCATGGTTTCAGCGATTAATTTCAGGTTTTCTTCGGATTTATCCATTATTTTCGGATTAGCAACAATAGTCTTTACAGGAGCATCTATCGCGAGGGTATTGCCGTTTCGATCATATATTTTGCCCCTCTCCGGGCTGATGACCTGAGTGTCACTTTTCTGTGCAAAAGCTTTTTTTGCCAGTTCCGACCCTTCCAAAAGCTGGAGATATGCTACTCTTACCACCAATACTACAAATAAAAAAGAAAAGAGCAACAGTAAGAACAACAACCTCTTTTTCATTTTTAAATCCAGCTTTGACAATATAAACACTCCCATCATAAGTATAAAACGGTTTCTATAATCTTTGAATCTTCTCCTAATTCTTCATGTTCCCTATAAATTTTATCACAGTTATTTGCAAAGGTAATACCTGTTTATAATCTCATCAAGCTTTCTGCTGGCTTCTAAAACTTCACTGTCGCAATTGTTTTCTTTTACCAGTATTAAATCTTCCAGTTCCCCTCTTAACTTTTGTATCTCATTATCGGTCTCGCATTTAATAACCATTATATCGTCTTTTGTTCCTGATTGCATAGAAAAACTCCTTTAATCTTATGTATTTTGATTTCATTTTCATATATAATTGTGAATTTGCTATGAAAAGATAATGAAGAATAATATATTCTTTGATACAGCAGTTGGAATTGTCGCCAAACAGCTCAAAGGAAATCAAATATTAGCTGTGCTGCGGCATAAATCCAATTTACAAGCCTTCCATATTTTCTGCCCTTGCCACATCACTTCCCCCCAAAGACTAAATACCCGATAAACCTATCGGTATGCTCTACTTTGAGTTTTACATTTTCTATACTTTTTAAGCTTACAAAATGTATTTTATATTTCCTATCGGAAAATCGTTCAATAAAATGAATTTAATTTTGCCTTTAATTTAATATTTTAAATAAACTCAAGGTAAATTATTCTTCATATGTAATCTATTAGTATGATAAATTAAACATACTACTCTTTTTCACACGAAAAAAGCCCACTTTCGGAGCATATAACGAAAGGGGCTTTTTCTTATATTAAAATCTAATGGATAATCTTTACTGCAACAGTTAAAGGTTATCGATGATTTCAGGAATAATTTCAAACAAATCACCCACAACTGCAATATCTGCAATCTGCATCATCGGCGTATCCGAATTTTTGTCAATAGCTATTATCGTTTCACAGGACTGCATCCCCACCAGGTGCTGGATCTGTCCTGAAATTCCACAGGCTATATAGACTTTTGTCTGGACGGTCTGTCCCGTCTGCCCCACCTGGTGAGCATAGGGAATCCATCCAGCATCAACTGCCGCGCGGCTTGCTCCTACGGCACCACCCACTTTTGCGGCAAATTTCCTTAAAAGCTCAAATCCTTCCGGTCCCTTCACTCCCCTGCCACCGGAAATTATTATCCGGGCATCCCCAAGGTTTACAGTAGCCTCATCGGTGTGGAACACCTCGATTATTCTTTTAATTTTTGCAGCATCAGCTTCTTCAACATTTTCCCGGATTATTTCACCGGTTCTGCTCATATCCGGCTCAAGAGCTTTCATTACTCTAGGACGGACTGTTGCCATTTGCGGGCGATGAGTGGAGCACCGTATGGTAGCCATGATGTTTCCGCCAAAGGCAGGCCTTGTCTGCAAGAGATCCCCGCTGTCAGCATCTATATCCAGGCCGGTGCAATCAGCTGTCAGCCCGCAGTTGGTCATTCCTGCAATACGAGGTATAAGAGCTCTGCCCCTTGCAGTGGCAGCTCCCAGCAATATCTCCGGCTTGTATTTGTCTATCAGCCTTACCATGACCCGGGCCTCAATCTCATCTACAAAGCCATAAAGCCTCGCATCGTCAACCACAATCACCTTATCCGCTCCATATGCTATGAGCCCCTGGGCCTGATCGCCAATGCCATGAGCCATTACCACAACCCAGACCTGGGATTTTCTAGCATCTGCCAGAGACCTGGCTGCTCCTATAAGCTCAAAGGTAACAGGCTGGATTTTTCCCGAAAGCAGTTCGGCTAATACCCATACATTGGAGAATTTTTCTTTTTCATTGCTATTGGATAATCTCATATCTTTTTCCTCCAATTACAATATGCTGCGAATTCTGAGTTCCTGCACCAACTGTTTTGCACAATCCTCGGGCGAACCTTCAATTCTTTTTGCCACGGTATTACGCGGCGGAGGTGGTGCTGTTTTTACAACCCTGGTCGACGAACCATCCAAACCAATTTTATCCATATCCACTCCGATATCGGAAGGTTTCCATACAGGTATCTCTATCTTCTGAGAAGCCAAACGGCCTTTCAACGTAGGCACCCGAGGCGTGTTGATATCCTTCAGTACTGTAATAACCGCAGGAAAATCCAATTGACATATATCATACCCGTCTTCATGCATCCTTTTTACCTTTATACCCTTTGAATCCGCATCCTCAACCTTCATGACATAAGTCGCCTGAACCCAATCCAGATGAGCTGCTATTTCCGGACCCACCTGGGCGGTATCCCCGTCAATTGCCTGCTTGCCGCATATGACCAGATCGACATCCCCTATTTTTTCAATTGCTTTAGCCAGAACATAGCTTGTCGCCCATGTATCAGAGCCGCCAAAAGCTTTGTCGCTCAGGAGGATTGCTCTATCGGCACCAACGGATATGGCCTCCCTCAAACTGGACATAGCCTTCTCAGGTCCCATTGAAATAACTATTACTTCACCGCCAAACTTTTCCTTAAGCCTTACTCCCTCTTCAACAGCATAGGTATCAAAAGGATTTAAAATAGCCTTCGAGCCTTCCCGGATTATTCTTTTGGTCTCCGGATCGATCTTGGCTTCATTGGTAGCAGGTACCTGCTTTACGCATACTACTATCTTCATAAAAGTCCTCCTTGCATAATGCCGCTGCAATATTTTCACAATCACCCAAATGCATTAATCCTATTGGAAACATCTATCTTCTTAATAAAAACTTAAATTAATTGCCGTACCAGCTAATTTGTGATAGCATTGCCCAAAATCAGCTGAATCGTAAAGCCTGTTTATTGCCTGACTCTTGAATGTTTCACCGTCACCTGCTTTGCTGATTTTAAATCAAAGCCATGTATTCTCCAAAAGATGATATTGCGTCTTGAATCCCAATAGCGCCAAGTATACACCGCATCCAGGGTAGAGCTTATGCAGCATTTTCAACGTTTCTATAGGATCATACTCCGTATCCTGTGGAATCTCATATCCCACCGCATCTGAGAGAAGGTAAAGCTTTTTGCTCATCCATGCCTCAACGATCACCGGTATATCCGGATGCTTTTCCAAAAGCTCATCCACCATCTTATTCTTTTCGATGATGGGCTGAGTCACTATAAAAGACGCTCCTGCCTTCAACTTCCTTTCCAGCTTCTCAAACTCATGCTCCGGCGGCTCATAGGGATTGAAGGCCACACCCAGGACAAAAGTATCAGGATACTGTTCTTTGATGTATTTTAACAGTTCCACAGAAGTAACCGACTCCACAACTCCTTCCACTCCGATATCGGAAGGGCGCAGCTTTGGCAGGCGCTCCGAGCCGTCGCCGCTTATTACCAGCAGATATTTAATGCCCAGAGATTTGCATGTATCAAGAATTTTGTGCAGGTCCTCTTTGGTATGGAATGTGTTCAGATGAATCATCACCTGTTCGGGCCGGACCTCAAGACCCAGCTCTTCAATCATCTCAGTACCCTGAAAAGAAAGGTGCCCCATTGCGTTATCCGTAATACAGGCACAATAACCACTCTCCAAAACTCTGTTATATTTGTTGGCAAAAAGCTCAAGATCAGCCTCCAGCTTTTCGGTGTCCTGCTTTGGAGGTAAAATTTCCACATGGTATATCTTGTTTTTGATATGATGTTGCATGGGTCAAAACCACCTTTCAAAAATGTTCTTAATTTCTTGGACCTCACAAGAAGAATATTATTTCGTCTTGATTATATGGTATCGAAAATATCATTTCAATAAATACAGCCAAACATCATAAAAGAATGCCAAAAAACAATATTAGTTACCAAAACAAAAAAGCAGACGGTGCATATGCACTATCTGCTCTTTTGATTGTGAATATTAAGATGATTATGAGTTCATGACAAGGATTGGCATTTATCTCCATAGACTGGTTTTGTTATGGGGGTGATACCGAAAAAACTTCTCTTTCCCTGTAAAAATTCATTCATCTGTCAAGGGTCAGCTTTTTAAATATATCAATTTCCTTCTGATCATAAGGAGATAAATCCGCATGGAAAAGGTCATGCTGCCATTTGCTCAAATCAAGCCCCGGTATGTTTCTTATGCTTTCCCACGGCTCGTAGGTTTGAGTTTTTCCGGCCACCAGGCCCCAGTTATAACAGCCGATCTTCTCCCTTTTGAAAAGGGGCAAATGAGTTTCAACATTATTGCCAAAGGGTCGATGCAGCCATTCGGTGATAATCATTGGCCTGTTATATTTTTTTAATTGTTCAATTACCTTTACAGAATTGTCATAATCCCCGTAAAAGTGATATGTAATGACGTCGGAAAGCTCCAAAGCCCTTTTTTCAATCTCCATTATATCATTATTAAAATTCAGCTTTCCGTCGGGGAAAGACCATGCATCGGCTGTCAAAGGCTGTATGGGATTTATCGAACGAATCAGTTCAAACACAGCTTCCATCTTTTTCATGCTTTTTGAACCGCGGTTTGAGTTTCCAGGCTCATTTAATATATCCCATACAATAATTCGTTGGTCGTCCTTGAATTTGCTCACGATATCCCTTACATACTCCAATATATTTTCCTCTTCTTCCTCCACATCCATAACCTGATAGCCTATGGGAGGCTCCTCATTAAATTTTGCCGGTGGGAAACCTCCGTGATAGCCAGGAGTGGGATCCGGCTGCCTGCCAAAAGTTGCCTTGCCATAGTGCTCCTTAGGGCCGCAGCAATCATCAAAAAATACAGCCATCATGGTTATTCCATATTTCTGCGCCATATCCAGGAATGTTTCAATTCTTTCAAGAAACCCCTTGCGCTGATACTTCCACACCTGGAAAGGAAAGAACATCCGGACGCTGTTCATTCCGGTATCTGCTGCCAGCTTAAGCTCCCTGTTCATCGTTTCAAGCTTTTTATCAAATTCATATTCCTGCCAGATTTCAAGATAGCTTATGCAGTCGCTGGGAATATAGTTGCAGCCGACTATCCATTTTTTTGAATTATACCAATCCCACGCTTTTTCACAGCTCCATTTTTCTCTCATATACTATCCTCCTCATTTCTTATTGATATGAAATTCTGCGCATGTTTCAGGACCCGTATTTTCCATTTCGAAAGTTACAATGGCCCTTTGGCTGGATGCATTATCCGGAATATACTCACTAATGTTCACATCAAATTCTTTAAAGTCCTCGACAACGACTATTTTATCCACTTTCTTTTTAGTGCCCCACCTCAGGGTTTTTTCCCTGTTTGCAAAATTTTCCGGGCAAAATGCAACAGAGTATGTGTAATCCTTTCCGTCAAAGAAATCTATTCTGACACCCAGATAGGCATTTTCATTGCTAAAATTAAGATTGCCATAAGTTTTGGTGGATACATGCATGATTTCCGGCAACTCTTTAAAGGTTACACCTGCCACAGAATAGGCCGATACATTCTCTCCCATCCCCAGGTCGATTCTCCATGATTTTCGGTCGATAAAGGAATAGTTATTTTTGTCCCTGTCTTCAAAGTAGTAATGCAGCCTGATATCTTCAGGAAAATCAACATATCTGCTCTTTGGATCAAAATCCTTAATTCCTTTATCTCCCACTAAGGTTATATAAACGGTAGCGCCAGGTTCTATTACGGTGTCAGGTATTTTGCCGTCATGCATATCCCAGCTCTCGCATATTTCCAGGTCTTCCTTTGCACCGTTAAAAAAGCTGGCATTATTCTTGTCTATCCGGTACAGTCTGCCCTCCTCCGGCTTGAAGGGAAGCCCTTCGAGAGTGGTTTTCAGATTATAGGTTTCAATGCCGGTATTATACAAAAGGATGGCTGCTTTGTTATCTTCATAAGATACCATTCCGTCGATTGCAGGGTTGGATGTTTGAAGCTCCGCCCTTGCCACCGGCATATCCGCATAAATTTTAAAGGCATTGTAAATAGCTTTTTTTGTCCCATCCCTATAAATTATTCCATAGGCATCGCCCACCACGGTTGACTCCAAAAACTGAGCCCAGGATACCACGGTTATGTCCGGAGCTGCCAACATCTCATTGAGCATTTTGAATACATGGGGGGCAACCTCATAAAAATTGTTAATGCTGTCTTCACCCGGCAGCCATCCATTGACATAGGCTATTTCATTCAAATGTATCTCGGTTGTTTTAAATTCATCGTATTTGCTCAATGCCTGCTTTACAATCCTATACTTCTGGTCATATCCTCCATTCAGCCAGTAATGATGATATGAGAAGAAATCCAACGGCAGCTTTTCCTTGACGACCATATCAAGAAAAGCATTTGTATTCTGTACATTCTCCGGTGACGCCAACGCCGGTCCGCCTATAACTGCATCAGGATCTCCGGCCTTTATAGCCAGGCTGCCTATTCTATAGAGCTCCATGTATTCTGCAAAGGTTCCCGCATAGAACACATTTTCCAGGTCAGGCTCATTATATATTTCATGATATCCTATCCTGATTCCGGCTTCCCTAAAATGCCTTGCGAAATCCTCCAGGATCTTCCCATATTTATCCAGGTCAGTGGGTCCTCTGCGATGGTCCCCTGAATCCTGCAAAGGCTTTGGTATATATGTCCAAGAATAGTAAGGCAGAACCTTCAGGTCATTGAACATTTTGGACAGGTAATCAATCTTCTCGAAATCATAGGTTATATTATCCTTGGTTCCTCCAACTACATCACATAATGCAAAATCTTTCGCACCTATGCCCGTATCTATGCGCAATGAATCACAATATAAATCTTCAATAGCTTTAAAATCCCTGTCATAATTTTTTATTGGCACCAGTCCGCTATTGAACATGGAGAATTTCTTAACTAACGGAGGGCCGACCCTCTTGCTGAAATCCGCAGCTACCACTACATCCTTAACTTTGACTTCTTCCATAATTATATCTTCTTCAGTCTGATTGTCGGCAGTTGTGGTGCTTTCATCAGCAGGCGCAAGGGTAGCTGAGTCCGACGATGGCTTTGAATTATCCCCCGTGCTTTGGCATCCAAATAGCGGAAGGCAGATGATCGCTCCCAGCAAAAGATATATTAAGACCTTTTTCTTCATTCCATTTCATCCTTTCACACTACCTAAAACCAGGCCTTTAGTAAAATATTTCTGAAAAAACGGATAGGTCACCAGAACAGGAAATGAGCCGAGGAATATCTGCGCAGCCTTATAGGTTTTATCACCAAGAACTGAGAGTTTTTGTATTTCCTCAGGGGTTAACTTATTAAAATCTATACTGATGACAGCAGTCTGCAAATAGGTCATAACGGGATACTTATTGGGATCGTTTAAATATATAAGCCCGTCAAACCAACTATTCCAATGACCTAATATTGCGTAAACGCAAATTGTGGCCAGCGCCGGCAGAGATAAAGGTATGTATATGGTAAATAATATTCTCCATTGGCTGGCCCCGTCTATCAATGCAGCCTCCTCCATCTCATTGGGCAGCCCGCGAAAGAAGTTCAGCATCAAAAGGATATAAAATATGGGAACCGCCCCCGGCAGGATCAATGCCCATATGCTGTTCATCAGTTTCAAGTCTTTTACCAGTATAAAAGTAGGTATCAATCCGCCGCCAAATATCATGGGTATAAAGAAAATCCAGGCATAAAACGTTCTTTGCTTGAATCTGGATGTTTCCTTTGATAAGGGATAGGCTGCCAGCACAGTAAACAGCAGATTTACTGCCAAGCCAAGCACCACCCTTATTAGTGAATTGTACATGCCTTTCCAAAAAAGTTTATTTTCGAGGATATATTCATAGCCGACCAAAGTAAACTTTTTAGGCCAGAAAGTTACTTTTCCGCTTGTCACCATCTCATTTGCGCTTAGGGATATCGCAAAAATGTGTATCAGTGGAGCAAGACATATAATTGCTACCGATATAAGAAATATTGTGTTTATAAAGTAAAATACTCGTTCACCCCTTGTTGCTCTCATCTGCTCTCCTCCTTAGAAAATTCGATAATCCGCCACTTTATATGCCAGGTAATAGGATGTGGAAATCAACACCAACGAAACAAGGGATTTGAAAAGCCCGATTGCAGTTGAAAGGCTGTAATTGGCATCCAGTAGACCTACTCTATATATTAAGGTATCAAGAATGTCTCCGGATCGGTATACCTGCGGACTATACAGATTAAATACCTGGTCGAAATTTCCATTCAATATGCTGCCGATGTTCAAAAGGGACAGCAAGATTATTATAGGCAGCAAACCCGGTATGGTTATGTGCCATATCTGCCTCCACTTGTTTGCGCCATCCACAATTGCCGATTCATACAAACTAGGGTCTATTGACACTATTGCAGCTAAATATACTATTGTTCCGAATCCAAACTCTTTCCATACTTCCGTTCCGATCAGAACAGCTGGAAACCATTTGTTGCTTCCCAAAAAGAATATTGGCTCAAAGCCCAGCGCTTTAATAAGCTTATTGATAATTCCGTAGGACGGCGAAAAAATATCCACAAAAACCCCTGCCAGTATGATCCATGATAAGAAATGGGGAAGGTAAACTGCAGTCTGAATTGTTCTCTTTAGCTTATTATTGCGGAGTTCGTTGAGCAGTATCGCAAAAATAATGGAAGTCAACATGCCTAAAAATAATTTCATAAAGGATATGAAAATCGTATTGCGCAGCGCTATATAAAAATCTTGCATTTTGAAAATGTAAGTTAAATTCTTAAGACCTACCCAAGTCTGCTCCCCAAACATTCCTCGGGCCGGTATGAATTTTTGAAATGCTATTTTCACGCCATACATGGGAATATAGTTAAAAATCACCAGCATAATGACGCAAGGCAACAACATAAGGTGAAATGGTAAATTGCGTTTGAAATCCCTCAATTTTGCGTTCAAGATTTTATCCCTCCAGCCTGTCTACACAAAGCGAATGCGATTGAACCGGGTGATGAATTGTTGTGGTTTACCACCCGGTTCAATCCAAGTGTAAACTGATGCTTATTTATTCTTGCTGTACCAATCGTTGAGCTCTTTGGTTATCTGTTCTCCGCCCAATGACTTCCACTGTTCAACATAGTTGTCGAATTCGTCAATACTTGCATCACCTACGATGATTCTGGTAATGATCTCCAGTTCCATTTTGTCCAGCGTAGCCTGATTTTCAATCATAGTCGGCGATACATACTTACCCAACCTGTCATACTGGAGCATACCTGCGTCATTCAGTTCTATAGCTTTCAGGAAATTCTTTCCCGACATAACCCAACCATGGGCTGCGGCGGCAAGACCCAAGTCTTCTTCTCCATTGATATTTTTCATCTTACGTCCATCTTTTAAGAAGTTGCTGACATCTGTGTACTGCTGGATGTTTAAATAGTTTTTATTAACCTCTGTAGTATCCCCTGTTTCAATAGCTTTAAAGGTATTGATCCATCTTTGAATGTTACCGTGTACAGTTTCAGGAAGCCACAAACCGTCTCCGCACACATCCCAAAGCTCTTTCCACTCTTCATACGTCTTTGCAAACCTGCCTTCGCCTTGCGGTCCCAAGCCCATCAGGTGAATGTAATTGTTTATCTTTACCGGTGCTTCAGGATATTTACACTCAGAACTTACAACCAGGAAGCTGTTGGTATTGTTATAAACTATAGGCTTGGTCGGGCCTTTGGGTCCATCAGGCAATTGATAAATAGTCCACTCACAATTTTCATTATTCTTAAATGCGGAAGGTACGGCATCTCCTATGAAGCTAGCCCACTGAACACCGAAGAACATACCCAATTGCTCTTTTGCAACCGATTGTGAAGCTTTATCTTCATCTTTTACTGTAAACTCCTTGTCAATCAAACCTTCTTTATAATACTTGTTGAGCCTGAGCAGCGCTTCCTTCATCTCAGGCATTATGCCGCCATACTGAAGATTTCCGTTGGCATCCTCCACCCATGCTCTCGGATAGGCTCCGAACATATTGCAAAAACTGGTGATTTCGTATCCATTTGTGAAAAGGTTCTTGTTCAATCCTATCCCTAAAGTATCCTTCTCCCCGTTCTTATTGGGGTCCTGATCACGGAAGGCATACATTATTTTTTCCATGTCATCTATGGTTTTAGGCTCAGGCAAACCCAATTCTTTTCTCCAGTCCTCACGCACATACAGCACATGCATGCTTTCAAGGATAGGAACAACAGCCGGTATACCATAGAGCTTTCCATCTATTGTGGCAATATCAAAACTTGATGTTCCCCCTGCGGTCATTGCTGCCTTAACTTGATCTGTTGCATATGCATCCCATACCGCTTTTAAATCTTGTATTTGTCCGGCTTCCGCCATCTGATAAAGCTGGCGCAAATTTACCTGCATGACATCCGCAAGGTCATTGCTGGCCAGCATGAGGTTCACTTTTTGTTCATACTGGTCTCCGATAACCATCCATTTGTATTTCAGCTTTATGCCCAACTGTTTTTCATACTCTTGAATCCAAACATTATCAGTATAGTTGGCTTCCGTTGAGCCTGCCGGAATACCTCTGATGGCTGTAAGTTCTATGGCGGGTGTATATTTACCGAATTGGTCGACTGGTTCACTTTCCTGGTTTGATGTTGTTTGCGCAGTAGTGGCGGGTGAGGTATCTTCACTTGTGCTCTGAACGTTGCTTTCCCCAGATGATTTATTGCCCTGACAGCCT
Organism: Clostridium thermosuccinogenes; assembly: GCF_002896855.1. Taxonomy (NCBI): domain Bacteria; kingdom Bacillati; phylum Bacillota; class Clostridia; order Eubacteriales; family Clostridiaceae; genus Clostridium; species Clostridium thermosuccinogenes. The sequence goes on from NZ_CP021850.1 coordinate 2,571,370, forward strand.
ACCACAGACAAGATCATAGAAAATACCACAAAGATAGCTAAGAGCGTGCTTAACCCTTTTTTCATTAATATTACCTCCCTGATTTCACTGCTAGATAGTGTCATCTCATTTTAAAGGCTGCTTTACATAAAAATATGATGTTGAAAGGATGCCGGCAAACTAACATCATAATCTGATTATATCCCTGCACCTATAGGTGTTCAATATAACGTTGTTGTCACAAATGCATCGCAAAATAGCTCAATCTTGCCAGCTATTACAGCATGAAAAAGATATAAGTAGATATCTTGCCAAACATGAATCATTAATTTCGATAGTCATTTGGTGTTCTACCCAATAGACGCTTAAAGGATTTGATAAAATAAGGCACGGATTCATAGCCAACCATCTTGGCGATATCTCCAACTTTCATATTGGTTTCGCAAAGCAATTCCTGTGCCTTTTTTAGTCTTTTAGCCAGTATATAATCGCTGAAATTCTCTCCTGTTACTTTTTTAAACAGCTTTGAGAAGTATGTCGGGCTGTAGTTAACCATCGAAGAGATTGCAGTAAGGGACAAATCCCCGGATAGGTTGTTGTCTATATATTCTTCTACCTGTTTTATCATATCTGTCACAGCATTGTTATACTCAATGGACTGGGCGAAAAGGGTTTCTGTGATTTGCTTGTACGTCAAAATCAGATTTTCGCCGGATATGTTTGAAATATCCACGCTAAAGAGCACAGAGCAGATCTCCTTGTAAACATCAAAAGGCGCGGCTATCGCCTCAAGACATTTTATGTAAATCGCACTGATTTTATAATGAAAGCCGACAAGATCGACATTCCCCAATATTTTATCGAGCTTGTCAATTGCCTTGAAAACTCTTTCACGATCATTGCAAAGCAACGAATGCTCTATTTCCTGGAGGAATTGCTTGTACTGTTCTTCAGAAGATATCTCGTCCTGAAGTTCAAAGCTGTTCTCTGCTATCAATATCGATTCATTGAGGTTATGATGTCTGTGAATTGCCCTCTTAATGGCAAAAAATTTATATTGCAGTTCATCCCAACTGCATTGATTGTCTGCAATGACAAAAGAAACATCGGATTTTAATATTTTCGAGCAGGAGTCCTGAATGATGTCCAGCAAGGAAAGAACATATTGGAAGCTGTCTCCCTGATATATATCCATCATATCCTCCCTTGCCTTTTGTATAAACCATAAGACAAAACCTCCGTCCATGTTTACACAATAATGCTTGTGAGTATGCTTCAGATGCTCGCTTAACACACTGTCTACAGCCAGTACGGACAGGTTGTTGTCGGATTGTCCTAATTGACAGTCTCTTCCCTTATCCTCCTTTATGACTGCTCCCAGGAGGATTACAGGATTTTCTGCATTCAGCTCTATGCTATATTGATTTAGCTTTTTATTTATTGCTTGCTGGTCTGTAATTTTTCCATTTATAACGTCCATAAAAAACTCTTTACGAAGCATCGGCAAAGCAAGCTGGATATTTTTTTGCATGCGCAGAAAAACTTCATCCGCCCTGATTGAAGATTCGATCTTTTCTATTGCTTTATTGACGGCTTTAGCCAATACATCGAAATGCTCATTCTTAAGAACATAATCGACAAAAGATGCCTGACGTATGGCATTTTGGGCAAAGTGAACCTCCTCGTTTCCTGTAAGGAAGATTACATTGCATTTGGGCCATATCTGGCATATTTTCTTTTGAAGGGTATAACCGTCCATTCGCGGCATGGTGATATCCGTTATGAGAATATCCACTCTGTTATGCGCCTTCTGCAAAGCTTCTGAAGGGGTGTAAGCCTTTTGAATATTTAACATATTGGCATATTTATCGCTGAGGTATTCAAAATAACTGTCTGTTATTATTGGCTCATCATCAACAATCAGCAGATTATACATAATATCAGGCTCCCTTTAAAACAGGTATAGTAACAGTGACTTTGAAATATTCATTTTCCACACTCTCCACATGGAGTCCATACTCGCTGCCATATTTAAGTTTAAGACGCTGGTTTACATTTTGCAACCCATCATGCTCCGAAAATGTTCCTTCGTCAAGATACTTTTTGAGCTTCTCCAGTTCAGAGGCATTGATGCCACATCCATTATCTTTGACTTCGATAAACAGGTTATTATCCTCAGTATACCATGTGAGGCTAACGCGCCCGGAATATTCCGTATTTTTGAGGCCGTGTTTGTAGCAATTCTCGATTAAGGGCTGCAGAATCATACGTGGAACCTTAATATCACTATATGGCTCTACTATGGGTTTAAACTCTATATGAATCTTATTCTGAAAGCGTATTTTCTGGATGTTCAGATAAGTTTGGGCAAATTCAAACTCCTTGCCCAAAGTAGTATCCTCATCGATGTTTTTGGTTATATATTTGAAGTAGCTAGATAAGTTATTTGCCATTGAAAGGGCTACCTCATTATCATTTCGCATTATTGAATGGGTCAGAATACCAAAGCTGTTATACAGAAAATGCGGGTTGATTTGTGCCTGAAGCTGCCTCAGCTGAGCTTTTTTCAGATTGATTTGAGCCAAGTAAACCTGATTGATCATAGAATTCAGCTGCGTCAGCATTTTATTGAAAAATTTGAAAACCGTTCCGAATTCATTGTTGCTGCGGTAGTGGATCTCCATATCCAGATTACCTTTCTCCATCTGCCGAAAAGCATCCAAAAGATGGTTGAGGGGCACTTTCAGCATGCTATAGAGATAAAATGCCAGGACTAATCCGCCGACCAAGGTGCAGATGCCAATAATCAAAACAATATTGATATAGGACTGCATATGTACCATGATCTCTGACAAAGGCGTATAGTATGATATCAAGCAATTTAATACAGGGGATTTCACATAGGATACAATGTATTTCACTGAGTCAATATCTATAACATCCGTTATAATTTCATTATCAATCATATCATATTTTTTGGATGATTCAATCAACACCTGTGCGTTATTAGGGTTAGGGTCATTGCTCATCTGAAAATCCTGGTTGTGAATGATCCAGAATACATCATCGCTTGCAGCGCCAAGCATGGATCGAATGCTCTTTTCAGACAATTGCACACATATCATGTATTCAGGAAGGGTGTCCTTTCCGGTAAAGGTATTGTAATGGCAAAGAAGCATCTGCTTGTCCGCATAAGCCACACTCCCCTGCTGGGTATCCATTGTATTGAGATACAGGTTTTCCGCCATATTTTCGGAAATGACGTCAAAATAACTAATTGTTGATACCTCTCTTTGAATCGCAGGAATATATAACTTTACAGAATCTACCAGCGAGCTGGATTTTTTAATAGACCACAGGTTATCATTTATGCTCTGGACAAGCTTACCCAACTGATATGCATTTATTTTATTGTATCCCCGGTGCAGCATCGTTATTTCAAAGTTATTTGCCGCCATTATCTGTTGGGTATTATAAACACGCGCGAGTTCATTCTCTATGAAGGTTATGCTTCTATTGGTGTAGTTTGTTATCACTTCACTTCTTTCATTGTTTATGTCCTTTGAAATTCGTATTTGGAAAATAACAAACAAAGCATATATGGGCAAAATAGTTATGAGATAGACGACAAGGATTTTGAAATATATGGAATTGAGAGGCTTTCTTAAAGTCATTTGCATCCCCCTTATCAACTCAGTGATGGTAATAGCCAAAAGATCGGCCTAATCTCTCCCGGCAATTTTCTAATTTTTCTGCATTGCGGTCTTACAAAAATATGAAATGTGATGTGTTTCCACTTAAGAAGCAATCTTATTGAAGCATTGCGTATTAAGGAATCCGAATTTTCTTCGGTGACATCCCTCCCATTTATCAAGGGGTCGTGCCCCAAATTCTTCGTCCTATCTGCCCACGATATGGATGCAATTCATATTCCTTTACGGGCTTACAATACATGAAGGTGGAGTATTCAATTCTAACAAGCCGGCTCATTTTGTCAATATTCAATCATTAATTCAGCACGGCAAATTTTTTAGCTCATATCAATACATAATGCTGCTTGATTACCTTACCATCTCTTTCATATGGCTGTCAAGGGTCAGCAACTCCGTCCCGTCCTTGACTGACGCCAGAAGCGATGCATTCTTCAAGCAATTTTATGGGATTCCTTCGGCCATTTTTACAGGATTGTCATCATACAGTCCCTTGCTCCTCTTTACATGAAACGGCTTTACCAGTACGATTTTTAATTAGATAAAAAGAATATGATATCTTCTATTTTATAATAAATAGTATACAACACTTTATGAATTTTGGCTCATGGAAAATTTAATAAAAGCAAAAACTTTACTTAAAACAAGGAGGGTTTGACAGACCTGGCCATAGGCCTGAAGGGAGAGCTCCTTTAAATTCTGAAGGGTATAAGCCTTTTTACGATACGAATTGCACGTCCTTATGAAAGGCGCTCCCGGCGCTTTCAATCCGGAAATTATTGCCCATAACTGATTTCTTATCCTGCTGCTATGTTAATGTTGACATAAAACTACTCCTCCCTGGCAAAAGCTTTTTAATGCTTAACCAAGAAGGAGTAGTTTTATGCTTCTATGCTTCTATGCTTCTATGCTTCTATGCTTCTATGCTTCTATATATCACTATACCTGATTTGATTCGTATGCCAGCAGTAAAGCAACAATTTACTGTATGGCGGTAACTTCATATCCTGCATCGGCTACCGCAGCCTTTATCTTCTCATCATCCACATCATGTTCCAGCTCGATCTCTGCAACCTTTCCTTCCAGACTAACCTTTACTTCTTTTATGCCGCTTACTTCTTTTAGCGCTTCTTCAACGTGCATTACACAGTGTTTGCATGACATGCCTTCTATAAATACTTTTTTTGTCATCATAATTCTCCTTTCATGAACTTTCTCATTGTGCCAGCGTTTTCGATAGCACAACAAACTGATTTATTTTACTATTTTTATTATATCTTAAAATTGAAATGGCATAGGGAGAATTTGTTGAGATTACTTATGCTGAGTACGAATAATAATTCTACGAAAGCATAAGTGGAAAAATTCAACGATAGCCAATAAATCTCCCTTTAACATATTCTTTTGCCTGAATTCCGGCAAACTGCCCTATTGTTTAATGCAAAGGCTTGAATCTTTTTAGTCTCAACGCATTTGTCAGTACCGATACCGAGCTGAAAGCCATGGCGGCAGCCGCAATCATCGGGCTAAGAAGTGGCCCTCCGAAAATGTGCAGCACTCCTGCCGCAATGGGTATGCCTGCGGTATTGTATCCAAACGCCCAGAAGAGATTTTGCTTGATGTTCCTTATGGTCCTTCTGCTCAGTTCTATAGCGGCAGGCACATCCATAAGGTCGCTTCTCATCAGCACTATGTCCGCCGACTCCATCGCCACATCAGTTCCGGAGCCTATGGCAATGCCTATGTCTGCCTGAGCCAGAGCCGGAGCATCATTTATACCGTCGCCAACCATGGCAACCTTTTTGCCTTCTGCTTGGAGCTTCTGCACTTCTTTCGCTTTATCCTGAGGCAAAACCTCTGCCAGCACCCTGTCTATGCCCGCCTGCTTTGCAATCGCCTCTGCTGTTCTTCTGTTATCCCCGGTAATCATGGCCACCTCTATGCCCATTTCATGGAGCTTTTCGATAGCCCTCTTGCTGCTTGGCTTCATCACATCGGCTACGGCTATTATCCCGGCCAGCTTGTTGTCTATCGCAACAAACATAGGCGTCTTTCCTTCCCCGGCCAGCCTGTCGGACTCCTTCTGCAGTGTAATCTCTATATTCCTGCTGTCCATCAGCTTCTTATTGCCCAGGAGCATTTTCCTGCCCTTTATCACCACCTCAATACCTTGGCCAGGAATTGCTTCAAAGCTTTCCACCTCCAGCAAGTCCATTTTTTTATCCTTTGCTTCATTGACGATAGCTTCTCCAAGAGGATGCTCGGACCCTCTTTCCGCTGAGGCCGACAGTCTAAGCAATTCTGCTTCGTCCATGCCTTCTGCAGTGATTATGTCCGTCACCTTGGGCTTTCCTTCAGTGATAGTACCGGTCTTGTCAAATACAATGGTTTTTATCCTGTGGGCAGTTTCCAGAGCTTCTCCCCCTTTTATCAAAACCCCGTATTCTGCGCCTTTACCCGTGCCTACCATTATAGCGGTAGGCGTAGCCAGTCCTAAAGCGCAAGGACATGCTATAACGAGGACGGATATAAAAATGGTGAGGGAGAAAATGAGGGATTCTCCGGAAATATACCATGCCACACCTGCCAGAACAGCGATGGCAATGACCACCGGTACGAAATAACCGGCTATTATATCTGCCAGTTTGGCTATGGGCGCCTTGGAGCCCTGGGCATCTTCCACCAGCTTAATTATTTGCGCCAAAGTGGTGTCCTTGCCAACCTTGGTTGCCTTGAACCGGATGGTGCCATTTTTATTTATGCTTGCACCTACCACCTTGCTGCCTGCATATTTCTCCACCGGGATGCTCTCTCCCGTGAGCATGGATTCATCCACCGAAGTCCTGCCTTCTATTACTTCGCCATCGACAGGAATTTTCTCTCCGGGTTTTACCAGGATTATGTCCCCCACTTCCACTTCTTCGATGGGTATGACCATTTCCTTTCCATCATGGATAACGGTGGCGGTTTTCGGCGACAGTCCCATCAATTTTTTAATAGCTTCGGAGGTCTTTCCCTTGGTAATAGCCTCCAGATATTTTCCCAGCATGATCAGGGCAATGATAACCCCCGCAGTCTCAAAATACAGGTCCTGGGCATATTCCGTGTTTCCGTTAATTATCTGTACAATGGCATAAATGCCATACAGAAAGGCTGCGCTAGTACCCACCGCGATAAGGGAATCCATGTTAGGCTCTCCTTTGAACAGTCTGCTGAAACCTACAGTATAAAACCTATAGCCTGAAATCATGACAGGTATAACCAGGATGAGCTGCACCAGCCCAAAGTTTAACGGATGCATTTCCGGCATTATGAAATCGGGCATGGGCAGTCCCATCATATGCCCCATGGAGATGTACAACAAAGGTGCAGTGAAAATAACCGCAACGAGGAACTTTGTCCACAAGGTCTTTCGTTCCTTTTCCCTGCGTTCCCTCTCTCTGTCCACCTGTTCACCGGCCTCCACCTCCATAGGCTTATACCCGGCTTTGGATACAGCGTTCTTTATCTCTGAAATCCTCGTGCTGCCAGGATCATACAAAACCCTGGCTTTTTCGGTAGCATAGTTTACACTTACTTCCCTTATTCCCGGCAGCTTTTTTATCGCTCTTTCCACAGCTTTTGCGCAGGATGCGCAGGTCATGCCGGAAATAGGTATCGTCACATCCCTCAGGATATCGTTTTTTTCCTCTTCAACACCGTAACCGGCCTTTTTCACTGCTTCCTTTATTTCATCAAGGGTCACCTGGCTTTCATCAAATTCCACCACTAACTTTTCGGTAGCTAAATTTACATCGGCTGAATTTATGTTCCCCAGCCTCTTTACACTTCTTTCCACCGCCTTGACGCAAGATGCGCAGGTCATGCCGGTTATGTTCAATGTTTCCTTTTTCATCCTTTCACCGTCCTATCCATACATAAAATATTGAAGAAATTGCATCTCGGCAATGATGGGAAAGCAATTGCCGGAAGATAAGTTTCTCTTGCAGCAAGGCCTATCTTTTCCCGACGAAATGTGCTATTTTGCATATTTATCAATCAACTCCATGACCTCATTTACCTTTTCATCGCCATTCCCTTCCGTAAATGCCTGCTTCACACAGTGCTTTATATGCTGGTCGATTATCTTCAGATTGGCTTTTTTGAGCAAAGCTTGAACAGACAGTATCTGTTTTGAAATATCAACACAATATCTGTCTTCCTCCAGCATCTTTAGAATTCCATCCATCTGACCCCTGGCGGTCTTTATCAGGTTCATAACCTGCTTTTTGTCGTTGCAGTCCATGCAATCCCTCCTTTAGTAAGGTACTTGTATAATGCTGCTACACTATTTAGTATAGGAATGAGTCCAGCCAATAATGGATGCATTGATTCCGTATAATTCATCAATACCATAAGGCGGTGAATGCTTGCAAAACCCGCCTTTCACTTCAATGGCATTAAATCGATGGTATTAAAAGGCTTGTTGCAAACTGCTTCACCCGGAATTAAATCCCGTGCTCTGACGAATACCAGCCCTGGTCGCATTCCTTCTGACTTTATTAATGTTATATATTTCACCAAAAATTAAGTTTATATCATCAGCAGCTAAATAACAGCACTGTATACCTACCCCCCATGGGGTGGGGTATGATTTTATTATACTTTACTATTCCTATTTGTCAAGTAGTATTTTTATAAAAACATATTTGACCCAAGCATGATAACGGCCTTCCCCGTTGATTTGTGCACCATTCATAAAAAAACCTTCTACTATGAAGTTCTGCGATCCGATGGACTATCATAAGCTATGACGGATGGCATGAGCACAATCAAATTAAATAATGACTAAAAAATAGAGGAATCCGAGGAAATAAGTAGAATATAATAAATGCAGGCGTTTAGGGTTTATATTTCTCTATAACCCGAAATCACTATAATTTATGGAGGTATACTTATGGATAAGCTGAATTACTGTCTTGACTGCAAGAGAATTTTCACTCAAAAAGAAACATGTGAATATTGCAGCTCGGTTAACATCAGGGAATTGGCTAAAAATGCTCCGGTAAATGTTATTGGAAGCAAACTCAAAGGTAGAGTCCTCAATGCGAAACAGGGTATGGTGCAGGTATTGTTTACTGAACAAGGCAATACCAAAACCATAAGAGAATATGAACCTTCTAAAATACGCAAAGTTTTATAAAAGAAATAAAGGGTGGTAATTTTAACCACCCTTTTTTAATTGCCATTATTGCCTTTATGTATCGTAAATATGCGAAAACTGGCCGACAAGCCATTGGCGCTTATCGACCAGTTTTTAAATTCTATTGAAATTATTACATTTCGTTCAATCTCTTTTCGAGAGCGTCGAGCTGTGCAACCAGTTCCTTAGGCAGCCTGTCTCCGAACTTAGCGTAATGCTCTCTTATGGAAGCAACTTCTTTTAACCATTCATCCTTGTTAACCTTAAGCAGTTCTTCCATATCTTCCTTGCTTACCTTAAGTCCTTCTACATCTATTGCATCAGGAGTAGGCATATAACCAATAGCAGTGCTTACTGCCTTGCCCACACCGTTAACTCTTTCAACGATCCATTTGAGTACACGGCTGTTTTCGCCGAATCCAGGCCATAACCATTTGCCGTTAGCATCCTTACGGAACCAGTTAACATAGAATATCTTAGGCAGCTTGTCGGCATCGGTCTTTGTTCCGATATTCAGCCAATGCTGCAGATAATCGCTGATATTGTAACCGCAGAAAGGCAGCATTGCAAATGGGTCACGGCGAACCTGACCGATATCCTTGGAAATTGTAGCAGCGGTAATTTCAGAACCCATTATTGAACCCATGAATACACCATGGTTCCAATCGAAGCTCTGGTGAACCAACGGTATAGTGCTTGGACGACGTCCACCGATCAATATTGCAGAAATCGGCACTCCCTGAGGATCTTCCCATTCAGGAGCAATTACAGGGCACTGGCCAGCAGGTGCTGTGAAACGAGCATTGGGATGAGCTGCCGGTGTCTCGGAACCTGGAGTCCAGTCATTTCCTCTCCAGTCGATGAGATGATCCGGAGCATCATATCCGATGCCTTCCCACCAAACATCGCCATCGTCGGTCAATGCAACGTTGGTAAATATGGTATTCTTTTCTATGCTGTGCATAGCATTGGGGTTAGATTCTGATGATGTACCAGGTGCAACACCAAAGAACCCTGCTTCAGGATTGATAGCGTACAAGCGGCCATCTTTTCCGAATTTCATCCATGCTATGTCGTCACCGATGGTTTCAACCTTCCATCCGGGAATAGTAGGAACAAGCATCGCCAGGTTGGTCTTACCGCAAGCACTTGGGAAAGCTCCTGCGATATAAGTCTTGTTGCCATTAGGATCAGTAATTCTGAGTATCAGCATATGTTCAGCCAACCAGCCTTCATCACGGGCCTGAACAGAAGCTATACGCAGTGCGAAGCATTTCTTTCCTAAGAGAGCATTACCGCCATATCCGGAACCATAGGACCATATAGTTCTCTCTTCAGGGAAGTGGCTAATATATTTCTTTTCCATCGGAGCGCAAGGCCATGATGAATCCTTCTGTCCTTTCTCCAGAGGAGCACCTACTGAATGAAGACATTTTACAAATTCCCCGTCACCCAGTGCATCGAGAACTGCCTGGCCCATACGGGTCATAATACGCATGTTAACTACAACATAAGGGCTGTCGGTCAGCTCAACGCCGATCTTGGATGCAGGTGAACCTATTGGACCCATGGAGAATGGGATTACATACATGGTTCTTCCCTTCATACATCCGGTGTATAACTCTGTCATAGTTTTCTTAAGCTCGACAGGATCTATCCAGTTATTTGTCGGACCTGCATCTTCCTTGGTTTTTGATGCTATGAAAGTCCTGTCCTCAACACGGGCAACATCGGACGGATGGCTGCGGAACAGGTAGCATCCCGGACGCTTTTCCTGATTCAAGCGGATTGCCATCCCTGAATCTACCATCTCTTGTAACAGGCGATCATTCTCTTCCTGGGAACCATCACACCAATAAATATTATCTGGCTGGCACATATCAGCCATTTCTTTTACCCATGCCAACAATTCTTTGTTTGTAGTTCTTGGTTCGTTTAAATTCATAATTTCTCCCTCCAAATAAGTATATTATTCATGATACTACAAAATAGCAATATCAATGTTCCCATATCTTATATCAAATATCCGGGTAACCAAACTATAGTTAATTTTTTCACTAACATTATATCATATAGTAACACATAGACACAGAAAATTCAATAAATCTTTGGCATAAATATCCTACGAAATTTTCAAAAACCACATGTGTAGCTTTCCACTAATAAGCGCATTCTTATGTATAAAAAAACAGACAGGTCAAGCCTGTCTGAGCAATAATGACAAAGTATGTTTATATGTTCAAAACATACAATTTCCATTATAACATTAAAAATTTTCAAATCAACATAAATCGGCAAAATAAAGTTGGAAAAATTCCTTGCTTTTTAACAAATCATGTGATATTCTTAATAAGTCGTGATATTACATATATCCGATATGGGTTGATTATTTCTGTACTGACCTCTCTTAAATTTATTTGGAGACAGTAATCAGGAAATTAGTTTAATCCAAATAATTTAGGGAGGTATATTTAAATGGCAGACAAAACATTGGTTTGCAAGGATTGCAACAGCGAATTTATTTTTACGGAAGGCGAGCAGGAATTCTACAAAGAAAAGGGATTCGAAAACGAGCCTCAGAGATGCCCTGATTGCAGAAGAGCGAGAAAGCAGCAGAGAAACAACAACAATAGCAGAAACAGAAGCTTCGGCAACAGGTGGTAAATTCGAAGATAAAGGAGAGTGCACACTCTCCTTTTTAGTTTATCCAAATTGCCGTCGGTGAAAGCTGCTCACCTGTCAAAGCTTCCTGTATTTTAAAAACATTTTATGTTTATCGCAGCTTCTGGTATACAATTATGTTTATATCCACCTCAGTCTCCAGAGCATTCAGCCTTTTCAGTTTTTCTACCGCATCCTGGTCCGTATGGCGGGTATAAGGCGTCATGCTTAACAGATTCATAATATCCTGCGTGCTTTCCAGTGAAATGCCATATGATATGTTGACACATTCCAGCACGGAAAATCCTTCACCCACAGTTCCCTTTTGCCCTATATATTCCGGATTTTCATACAATTCCTTCTTAAAGCTGTAAAGGTGCTTTGGTCCTGGGGCTGCAACTATTAGCTTGCCCTTGGGTTTTAAGACACGAAGGAATTCCTTCTCGTCCCTCGGAGAAAAAATGCACAATATGCCATCCAAGCATCGGTCCAGCAGGGGTAAATGATAAGTGCTGGCAACAGCAAAGCGTATAGCCTTGTCCCTGCCGGAAGCTAAATTTATCGCGGCTTTGGACACATCTATGCCGTAAATATCCGTTTTCTCCATACCACTGGCCCATAGGCTGTTTTTAAGCCGTGAAATGTAATAGCCCTCGCCGCATCCGGCATCAAGAATACTTATGCCGTTGGCGTCATCATTGGGTATATAATGCGAAGATAGAGCATTCAATCTATCTGAAAAGCCTTCATAATACCCTTTGTTTAAAAAATCCCTCCGGCTTTGCAGCATTTCCTTGCTGTCTCCCGGATTGCCCGATCCCTTGTGATTAGGAAGAAGCAGGTTTACATACCCTTTTCTCGATATGTCAAAGCTGTGGCCTTTATTGCAACGATATTCCTTCTCACCCTGCACCAGCGCTTTTTTGCACACAGGGCACTGAAACAGACTTTTCCTTTCCAATAAACTTCCTCCTATTTTTTGACTTCTCTTTCCCTGATAGTTACAAAAACCTTGTCTCCTGGCTGCTTGTTTATTTTCGCCCTGATATCTTTCCGTATGCCTATTATGTGGCATGGTGTTTTCATTCTCACAAGCATGCCATGATATACTTCGCCATCAAAGGTTGCAGTAACAGATACCCGCCCTTTGCCAAATTTAGCCTTCACATCAAAGGGGATCTCAATATATGCACCATCAATATCCGGCACTTTTTTAATCTCAGCTTCAAATTCATATACCTTGCTCATCGCTTACCTTCTCCCCATGTTTCTATATTTGCATTATATAACATTTCAGTCAACATTCCATAGGGATTGCGATGTATTCTAATCAATTATATTCACGCTGTCAACATTTTAAATTTATGCACCTTTTACGAGATGCAACTCATTGACAAAGCCGTAGCTTTGGTATCAGCTACGTTTCAATCCACGCACCCGTGCAGGGTGCGACGATAGAGTTCCCGGTTTTTATAGAAGTCCATTTATGTTTCAATCCACGCACCCGTGCAGGGTGCGACTACAGCATGTATATCATCTGCTTCTCTGATGTTTTTGAACCGTTTCAATCCACGCACCCGTGCAGGGTGCGACTGCACTATATTCAAAAGCAGGTATATCAGCACTTCTATGCAATATTTCCGCGGATCTTAAAAAATGATGCAAAATCTCTTTTCAAAAAATTAGCAAAAGACTCTGAAACCTTTGAAAATCAGACTTCCGCGACTTCCCCGCAAAAACATGTTCACTTGGGTTCCGCGGAAAACTCAAGTGATTATAACACCTTCCGGATCATAAGGTTTTTTCGCACCAAGATGCTCCACACGACGTTTCCAATTGCTCCCCAGATTGTAGAACCTTATGCTGTCTCTCTCAATATCCATCAGTTTCTCAAGTTTCGCTTTCAGCTCTATATACTGATGAGGTTCTAGCACACATTCAAAAACAGATTCCTGCACTCTTTGTCCATAGTTCACACATGTTTTGGCAACCTTATATAAACGTCTTTGTCCTCCATAAGTGGTAGTGTCAACATCGTATGTGATCAATACCATCATGCAAACCACCTCTACTTTATCAAAAATGGTGGATATTCGTCAATTTCGCCCCGCAGGGTCCTTGCAAGCAGCATTGCCTGAACATATGGTAACAACCCTACAGGAATTTTCTCGTTAATATATGGATGCATGATTTCTTCCTGTTTTCTCTTTTGCCACGCTGTGATTACAACTTTTCTTGTATCATCATCCATAATCACCGCTCCTGATTCCTTGCTGACAAATCCTTTAGAATCAACCTGTCGTTTGTTAATCAAGGACAATGTCATGCGGTCGGCTAGATAAGGCCTAAGCTCCTCCATTAAATCCAAAGCAAGGCTGGCCCTCCCCGGCCTATCCCTGTGCAAAAAGCCTACATACGGATCCAACCCGACAGTCTCCAGTGCCGCTTGAACATCATGCATCAATAATGTATAAAGAAATGACAGAAGCGCATTTACATTATCCAAAGGTGGGCGCCGATTTCTTTCAGAAAACAGGAAAGATTCTTTCTGATTTATGATTAAATGATTGAAACATGAGAAGTAAATATGCGCACTTTCACCCTCTATTCCTCTTACTGTTTCCAGATTTTCTGAATTATCTAACCGCATCAACTGAAAATTAAGATAATCGGATGCCCTTTGTAGTTCCCCGCTGCTTTCCATATTCTTATACTCACGAAGAGCACGTTGAAGTATGGCTCTGGAGTTGTATACCTTCCCAATTATGAAGTTCTTGGCAAAAGCTGATGATTCCATGAGGTTGTCTGCGACCCTGTATTGCTTTCTTCTTAGCAAAACATTCCCATTGACTTTACCAGTAACTCTTGCGTAGAAATATCCGCTTGGGGAAAGAAATGACAAAGAAATGCCCTTTTCTGCACACAAGCTCATCAAGGAAGGGCTGGCTCCTGCATAATTGAAACATATAACACTCTCAAGGTTATGAGCAGGGATACGCAGCTTCTCTTTATCCTCTTCCTTTATTACAATATTATCACCGTCTCTTGTCAGGTAGCTGTTAGGGGATGTTACATAAAGAGTGTTTAGCAGCTTTCTCATAGGTTCTCCTTTCACAGATCCATTGTTTATAAATGAGTATGGGTATCAGTCTCTTCATGCATTGCTTTATACAAATATTGTTTAACGGTAGTCTTTTTCTTCGTTAGGGTTGGCATGCATAGGTCGTACAGCGAACATTGTCTACAGTGTTTTGAATAATACGGCTGCGGAGTATGCCCTTCTGTGAACAACTCATGCATTTTCAGCGATAGTTCCTTTACCTTTTTTCGAATTTTACCATCAAAATCAACCAGCTCCCGATGCCGCGTTTCTCCATAATATAAAGAGCCTCTGTCTATTCTTATTCCGTACATCTCCTCAAGGCAAATAGCCTGAGCACATAGCTGTACTATATCCCTTTCATCCGGCTTTGGCCTTCCTTTTTTATACTCAACAGGGTGTGGTACCCATACCCCGTCATAATATTTTAGAGCCACGCCTTTGCCATCAACTTCTGTCTTTATGAATTCAACAACATCAGCAACACCATATAATCCTATTTCATAGCTTACCAATGGTACTGAACGGGCAACTACTATATTCCCCCTACTTTCCTGAATAAAAGGGTTGTCTGCTCTTTCATGCATGAGTCTGCCTTCTGTAGTTCTTGCATTTTCTGCCCACTGGCATTCGACATGAATTAGAGCCCATTGTCTTGGGCAAAAAGCTATATGCTGGATACCGGATAAGGCAAGCAATTCTTCTTCCGTATACATTGATAATCATAACCTTTCTATCAGCGTTACACCGTCAGGAATGCTCTCCTTTTCTACTACAACTTCATAGTCTGTGAAAAAACGAGGTGGAGTAGATGGATCTACCCTATTCACTTTTATGCAATCGAAAAGCTTATGAGCAGGAGCATTTCCAAGCATGGAGGAATGCTGGAATATAAACAGCTTTCTGGACTCCATCTTTCCTCTCGCAGCAGAACGGTCATGGTCAAACATATTTATTAAGGCTTCCCACAACAGCTCCAGGTCGGATGATGAGAATCCCGTCTTTTTAGCAAAGTTGGCCGAAACAAATCCTTCAACCCTGTATAGACCATAGGGTATAATATACTTTCTGCCCATGGACCTCTCTTTTTCCATATCCTTTATATTTGTTACAGCCATTCTTGTGATAGTAACTTCCTGCTGAACAACAGGATCTATGCTTCTGGCAAAATTAATCTGAACAGGCCCCCGGAGCTGTCCGCAATTTACCTCCGTAGTCATTACTGCTCCGAAAGTTCTTATATCATAGAAATGCTTACACATAAAGTCTATGATTTGTTCAGCCTTGTCCTTATCGGAAGGTAGCCTCTTATTCTTAGTGTCAGGTTCAATTCCAACAGCCTTATATGCCTTAAGATGCTGTTCATTCAAAACAGCGCCCTCCTGGACATATATATCATATCCATCTTCAGAACCCTTAGCGATAGAAACATAGTTTCGTATTTTCCTCTTAAGGCATACATCAGTTACAAGACCTAAGCCTGTTTCGGGATCTATTCTAGGCATATTCCCTGCATCAGGATCTCCGTTTGGATTTCCGTTTTCCACATCAAAAAGAAGCACAAATTCATAACGATTTGCAATAGGATTGTTCTTATTAAACATTTTAATCATCCTCCCTTTTCTCTTCATTTTTTCTATTAAAAAAGTTTTCTCTCTGATGATAATAACCCAGCATAAACAGTCCTTGCTCTTCCAGAGTCAAGCGCGCAGGAAAGTTTTCAATTTGGGATATATTCTCCATTACTTTGTTCTCCCAATAAATTCTAGATCCAGTCTCTAATTTCGCCAAATGGTGGTTTGAAAGGCGCATCAACTGGGGAAAAACCGTCGATGGGGTTGCTGATGCAGAATTAAAGTATCTCTCCTTAATGGTAGCATTGATTCCTGGATTGGCATTTTGTTGTATCTTTTCCAGAATCGCAAAAAGAGCACCAAGATTTCGGGCAGTCTCACCGTTTCTAGCATTAAGACTCATTGGCAATACCTCCTCCGATATAGTTTCTACTTTCCTGTATTTTTTTGCTTTACGCAATAAGCACGCTTTAATGATGGCAGCTCTTATGCTGTTAATTTCATGATCTGATCTGATTCGGTTTATAATGGATGTGTAAAGAGTTTGTGGATATAAATCTCCCGTCAAGATGGCTCTCATAATTCCTCCCTCCAGAATTGGAGATACATTTTTAAGCTCACGGCGTACAGCTGTCTCTTTCAAAATCATCCACACAGGGATTGCATCATGTTTGAGCCCCTCTATTTTAAGATCTGCATAATGTTGCCCGATTTTTTCCGCAAATCCGTTCAATGTATCCATATGCCAAAACCGCACAGCAAGCCTGGCATTATTGGGAGATAAACCGAGGATATAAAAATGCATATCTCCATCAATATTAGCAATCCAGTTTTTGATGGGTAATCCCATGCTTACCCTTTTTAAGGTATCTTCAAGCAGTTGCCGGGTTTTTTGGTCTCTCACCATCGCATTTTTATCTTTTTCCTCCTCCTCAAACATCGGCGGATTTAACAAATAGGAGAATATTTCTTCCTCCAGGCTTCCAGGCTTTTCCGCCCAGAAGACCGTTGTGGTATCTATGATTGAGAGTCGATGTTTGGGGTCAGCCAAAAGATAATTTAGCGCAGTAGTATAACCAAAAGCTGCCTCCTCACTAACCGGAGCATTATAGCTCTGATCCTTTCCAAAGGACTTAAAAGATGGTATATTGAATGAAACCAGTGCTGCACCGCTACTCTGAGCTCCAAACACACCCTTTATGCTAGGATGTATATTAGCAATCTTAGCTTTTTTCCCAGTCACAAGGCAAATTGCCTCATACTCCGCTGTCTTACCAAGAAGATACCTTTCCCACACAGCTTTAATTTCCGGGACATCATGGACATAGGAGTAACTGCCGTCCAACTGAAAAACCAGATTTGCATTCTTTATATCCTTATATAAGTCTTTGATAATCGAATGAACGGAAGCTTTCTCTACATCCCAGGTGTCCAGAAACTTAATCACTGCATGGGCTTCAATGCTTGGACATGATGCCAGGATTTGCTTTTGAAAGTCGCAAAAAGCATCATATTTTACCTTTCCCCTTTTTTCATCCAGACCAAGTACATACCCTGCATTATCGCAAAGGAAAAAAGGCAAAGTTCCGGAAGTGCGTTTTGGCTGTTCTGGTACAATGAGGGTTCTGGGCAAGGCTTTTTTACCGTTGGAAATTCTTAAGTCCCTTACATCCAAAAGCTCACCCTCATGCGACAATATAAGGCTGAATGAAACCTTTGCTGCTGAATATCCCGGAGGAGCAATTTCACAATCAGGATCATCCAATAATACATGATAAAAATTATATAAAGATTGGAGAATCATGACATTCCTCCTTTTTTCAGCAAATCTGGAACCTCTATAATTCCGTTCTTCATTACCGGTCGGAAAAACAGAGGCTTTTTGTCGTTGCTGTAGTCAATGTCCCAGAGCATCCAGCCAAGATCTTTTTCGGTGCCTGTATAGAAAGAGGCCGGAATATCTCCTTCCAGAAGTTCTACTTTGGCAGAAAACTCCCTACATCCAAGATATGGCTGATAGTAACACTGTCCCTTTCTAAGACGCCTTACTGCAATATTGTAATGCTTTTCTTCGGTATCATCCGGCCCTGCCCTGTCCGTCATCTCAAAATGCGCCTCAATGACATAGCTGACGTCTCTTAACAGTAAAGATGCCCTCTGCTGTCTTTCCAAGCTTGCATACTGATGAAGATCACTTGGCTTTCCGTTGAAAGCTGCCATCACATTCCTGACTGAGATAACATTCTCCACTTCATTGCGCCGTACATTATCAAAACGTATTTCATTCATTACATGGATGCGGTCAATAATCCACCGTATGGCAGGCTTAAAATAGCAAGCTTCAATGATGGCTCGCGCTGCTGAGGGAGTGATGACGTCATAGCTCACCCTTTCAGCTTTCATCTCCGGGCGGCAGAAGAGTGCATAAGGTCCCTGAACCTTTATGGCAATACCAAAACCCACCTTATTCCACTCCTTTCACTGGTAAGATAGTGTGATTGGATTAACAAATGTTTAAATCCGCTTAACAATTCGTAAAGTATATTGTAAATAACTTCTACATATAATACATATTTCCTCCTCATTTCAAATAAATTTCTATAAAATAACAATGTAAAGAAAAATCCGACCATATATTACATATGAGGGGATATTACTGACCAAGGTTAGTTAAATCAATTCATATGCTTGGTGTAACAGGATAATTGAATGTCTTCTATTTGTCGAAATGTAGCCTCGGTATCTTAGGAGCAAACCCACACTCTATAGCAAACATGGTAAAATGCTTGATATACTTATAATATTTCAACATGATAAAATATCATCCTAGTAAATTTACTTCTATCCTTCGGAATATCAGTAAATTAGAATATCCTGTTCTACTGTACCTTTTGGCAAAATCAATCCTTTGTTGTCATCATAAAACTTCATGTCACTCAAAACATAAAAGACTCCTGCTACAGTCTCAATCAGATTGTTTTTCTCAAGATCTTTGAACTGGTATACTTCCAGCGGCACAACATATGGCTGAAGCTTTCTGGCAAGTTTTTCTGGTTTATCCAGCCATTGTGCATCTGAAAGCATTTTTCTGCATCTTTCATCATAGGGTATGATTAATGATACTTGGTTGTTGCTGATAAGTCGAAATAGGCGGGCAATGGTTGCAAAAGGAAATTGCAGCGACATACCACATTCACTCAATGCTTCGATAATTCTGTGTTTGTCTAGCAGATTTTCATCTTGATGGTACAAACAACGAAAATACTCTTTTATAGCTTCCAGAAGCATGGGATCATCATATTTTCTCAGAACAGACCTACCAATGGAGGCGGCTCTTGCCAGAAAACTGTCTGATGCTAATAGTTTCTCTGGCTCAAATACAAAAACTCTGCCCCACTCTAACCTTCCTTCTCTGTTGCATCTACCCGCTGCTTGATTTATTGAATCAATTCCTGCAATTTCGCGATAAACTGTTGGAAAATCCAAATCCACACCAGCCTCCACCAACTGTGTTGATACGACACGGCAGGGTAAATTGCTGTTTTGCTTGCTGGCTTTCAGGCATTCCTTTATTTCATTGAGTTTTTTATTTCTGTGTATTGGGCACATAAATGTACTAAGGTGATATATCCCTTCACCATCATTTATCAAGTCATAGATCTGAGATGCCCTGCTCTTGGTGTTTACTATGCATAATACCTGTCGGCAATCCTTGAGTTTTGTACTAAGCTCTTCATCAGTCATTCGTCCAACATATGAAGTTTTAACCCTCTTAAGGGATCTGAACAGTTCATCTGCATTATGAATTATTTCCCTGGGTTTCATATCTACAGGCAAAAAATCGTTAATATCCGGTTGAGTTGCAGTACATAGTACAACACTGCAACCGTAGTTGCGTATCAACTCACATATAGCAGCAAGACAAGGTTTTAAAAATTCAATGGGTATCATCTGAGCTTCATCCAGAACAATAACACTATTGCACAAATTGTGAAGCTTGCGGCAACGGGAGCTTCGATTCGAAAACAGGGATTCGAAAAATTGGACATTGGTAGTAACCACAACAGGTATGTTCCAGTCCTCTGCGGCTAAACGTAAAGGATTATCCTCATAGTTTAAGTCATCTTCATCTCTGTCAAATAGGAAGTTGCTATGGTGTTCCAGCACAAACTCCTCTCCCAGCGCTTCGCGAAAGACCTGGGCATTTTGCTCGATAATGCTGGTATAGGGTATAGCATAAATAACCCTATCCATATTGTGGCAAATAGCATGTCTTATAGCAAATTCTAAGGAAGATAGTGTTTTTCCTCCACCGGTCGGAACCTTAAGAGAAAACATTCCTTTGGGCAATGAGGACTTTTCGATGCAAGCAATACGGATTTCATTTCTCTTTCTGTTAATATATCCTTCACTGCTCTTAGAGCATTTAGCTTCCATATATGTATCAAGATTTTGTAACAGTTGGGATAAGTTAATTTTTAAATCACGGTTTTTTGATTTCTGTGGATCAATAAATCTCTCCGTGTCTCGGTAATCCGCATCCACTAGACAAGAATAAAGCATGCGGGTAAAAAATGAAAGTGAGAATCCAGTACTCTTTCTTATTTCCTCTCTGTCTCTTCCATGAATTTTAATAGGTAAAGGCGGTAATTTGTCGGTTAGAGATATTTCTTTATGAAATTCCTTGTAGTCGGGCAAATCAGCATTCTCTATACGCTCACTAAGGGATGAGCTGGAACCTGGATCTATCCAATCCGGCATACCGGTATGATGTCCTGCAACAACATAAGCTAATATAAGTCCTGGCAAACCATACTTTTCGAATGCTTCTTTTGCTCCAGCTGTAGAATGGTCCACAGGCACCTTTGAGCCTCTCAGTCGCTTTTGAAATTCAATAGAATATTTGCCTGCATCATGTAGTAATCCAGCAACCTTTCCATATTCCTCTCCATTGAACTTTGAAGCTTTTTTACCTGCTAATTCCGATGTTCCGGTCAAGTGATCGGATAGTTTTTGCCATTCATCCTCCGGCAAACCTACTTTTGTATGAGCATAATACATTTTGCCACCTCCAATAAAGGTTTACACAGTATTATCAAAACTTCAGCATGATCCATAACAAGGCATTCTATCTCATTTACATGCCATAAAAAATTATGACTTACCCACCATTTTCCAGAGGACTTCCTCCTGGAAACACAATGTTGGATCTGTACCCTTTAGAATTGCAGGTATAGGGAGCTGTCTGCTTTTATATGTAAACTCCAATCACCTGGGAAAGTCCTCTAAATCCTCTAGCATATACAAGCACGATATCTTTTTTCCACTAAAGTTCCCAGCTGTTAGTACCAAAGTTACGCATAGTATACAAATATGTTGAACTCCTATAACACAGTATCGCCATTTCCATGGCTTTTGAGGACTTTTCGGTATTCTCCCGGGCTTATCCCGGTTTGCTTTCTGAAAACCCTGTTAAAATAGGTCACATTGTTATACCCCACCTGCAGCGCTATATTCATTATGGCATCGTCCGACCCCGTCAAAAGCTGCTTCGACTTTTCGATGCGTATGTCATTAACATACTCGGAAAAGTTTTTCCCGGTTTCTTTTCTGAACAGCCGGCACAGATAGTCCGGATTTACAAAGTACAGCTTGGATAAATAAGAAAGCTTCAAATCCCTGTCATAATATGCCCGGATGTAATTCTCCACCGCATCGATAATCCAGTGTTTCCCACTGCCGGCAGCCGTTATTAACATTTCCTCCGTTCTATCCCTTTTCATATAATTTAATAGTGTTTGCCGAATCAGGTGCGATACAACCTCCACTATTTCCTTATACTGCTCTATATCCTGTTTTCCAACCTTTTCTGTTCCTTCAAGGGCATCGAGCAAAAGATTTTCCTTTACTCCGGTAATTCCACATGCTTTATGTATCATGCCCTTTATGGAAGGCAATTTTTCCTCTTCCGTCATGTTTCCAAGATATATGACACAGATTTTTCTGCCATTCAAAACCACCGGCTTTACGATTTCCGTAATCCCCAGATAGCAACGCCCCACATACATTTCGTTTACAGAGAAGGCCTTCCGTATAGAACAGGCCTTGCACCTTAGGCAAAAACGCAGGCCGGCACAGGTAGTCTTGGCTTTATTGCAAAAATCATTATAATGCACTTTATATATCGGATGCAGCTTAAGATCGGGATTGCTTTGAAAAACACCCGAAGCATCATGGATGGATATGTGTATCTTCTTGCCGCTGCATAGCCATTTCATACTTTTATCGAGAATGCTCATAGGTTCCGCATCAAATTTCACCGGGAATTCTTCCTTCCATAGGTAATTTAATTTTAATATCCGGTCAAAGCCGACAAATCTTCAAATCCGCTTCATTTAGTTTCATAAAGTTTTCAGACATCTGAACATCGTCTTTTGTTAAAACTAGTTTTCTTTTCAATT
Source organism: Clostridium thermosuccinogenes (assembly GCF_002896855.1). Classification (NCBI taxonomy): domain Bacteria; kingdom Bacillati; phylum Bacillota; class Clostridia; order Eubacteriales; family Clostridiaceae; genus Clostridium; species Clostridium thermosuccinogenes. The sequence continues at coordinate 2,594,037 of NZ_CP021850.1, forward strand.
CCAACCGAGACCTGGGGATGTCCTTTTCAATTGTACACAAATAACCATACTCTATCCCATAAGTTTTATTTGATAGCAAATCACACTCAAATACCATCATGCTTCAAATTATACCAGAATTTATAATGTATTCAAACATGATGCCTATAATGCCGGAGTTTTACAATACATAAACATGAAAAAGCAATTGCCACCTATTTCCATTCCAGATAAATAAAAAGGAGCGGCTGGTATTACCAACCGCTCTCCCCTGCTTATTTATTCATACCGGTATATATTAAAACAGCATCCCTTAAAAATTTAGCCAGTCCAGGCTGCTCTTTATCATAGTACTGTGTAAACCTCTCATCATCCACATACATCTGAGCAACGCCTGCATGAGCCTCTTTAGTGTAATTTGGCCAAAAATAGCATAACCACTGGCGGTGAAGATCCGCAGCTTTTTGTGCCAGTTCCCCGGCCGGATCGCCGGTTTTAAAGGCCTCTTTTAATGTAGTCATCACGTCTTCACCTAATTTCTGAACTTCTTCGTATTGCTCCTGGGTCATATTTTTAAACTTTTCGTAAGATTTGGCCACTTGCTCTTCACCGTATTTTTCCCTTATCTCTTTTCCGTATTTCTTTTCATTTTCATCCAACAGCTTTTGCTTAAAACCTTCGAATTTTTCCATATCGCTCATAATAATCCTCCCTTCCGATGCAGCTATTGTTTTTTCTACATTGGCAATCAGCGCATCCAGTTGCTTACGTTTTTCAAGAAGCTTTTCACGGTGTTCCTTCAGTGCAGCCAAACTGTCGAAGGACGGCGAGGACATGATATCCTTTATGCTGTCAAGGCTTACCCCCAGCTCCCTGTAAAACAGTATCTGCTGCAACCGGTCGACCTCCGACTGTCCGTATATGCGATATCCTGAAGAATTGATCCTAGCCGGCTTTAGAATCCCAATTTCATCATAATACCGCAGTGTTCTGGTACTGATACCTGCCATCTTTCCCAGTTTTTGCACCGTGTATTCCATGCTTTCACCTCCTGATAAAAATAATTTACACCTTTACGTAACGTTAAGGTCAATAGTTTTTTAAAATTTTAATATTTTTTAAATGTTCGGTCAGAATCCTCAGACTTAGAGCTTTCATAGGCATTATTTGCTTTCAGCCTTGTGTTCGTATATAGTCATGCTTCAATTTGTATCCAAGCTTAAACTGCATTAAAAATATGATGTCAATATTGTTTAAGTTTTAATCAGTACAGTATAAGATAAAGTTTTTCCCGTCCTCTATAATTAGCTTATCGGTATGATAGCATCTATTCCCATATAAAACATGAATTTTAGGAAGCAAATTACAGGGAGGGATATCAAATGTCAGGAAATAAAAAGTATGACCTTATCGTGGCCGGTGGCGGGCTGTCGGGAGTTGCCGCAGCCGTAGCAGCCGCCCGGGAGGGAGTAAAAGTGCTGCTTATTGAAAAGAACGGTTATTTAGGAGGAATGGCCACGGCTGGTCTGGTAAATCCTTTTATGCCCTATTGCGAGCGTTCTGAAAATGGTGGGTATAACTGGAACAAAATAGTAAACGAAGGCCTTTTCAAAGAAATTTTAAGACGTTTGGATGAACTGGAAGGGCTTCATAAGAACAGACAGACCTTCAATGAGGAAATTATGAAGCTCGTACTGGACAGGATGATACTTGAGCATAAGATTGACATACTGCTGCACTCATTTATTTCCTCAGTGGAAAAGCAAGGTGCAAGGCTGAAAGCAGTCACGGTAACCAGCAAGTCAGGGACAGCTTCCTATGAAGGGTCATACTTTGTAGACGCTACCGGCGATGCTGATCTCAGTACCTTGGCAGGCTGTGAGTATAGAATAGGACGGGACTCGGATCACCTGTGCCAGCCCATGACCCTTTGTTTCAGACTTGCCAATGTTGACACATCCAAATACGACCGCAATTTCGTTAATAAAAAGTTCAATGAAATGAAGCAAAAAGGGCTAATAAAAAATCCCCGGGAAGATGTCCTCACTTTCGCCCATGTTGTGGACGATGTGATGCATTTTAATTCCACCCGGGTTGTCGGTAAATCCGGAGTAAAGGCCGAAGACCTTACCCAGGCAGAAATTGAAGCCCGGGAGCAGGTTTATGAATTATACCGCTTTATGAAAGATAATATTCTAGGTTTTGAAAACTGCCAGCTGCTTATGAGCGCACCGGAAATCGGAGTTCGGGAGAGCAGGCGCATTGTAGGTGAATATACGATTACGCAGGAAGACTTGTTGAATACGGTGAAATTTGAAGATTCCATAGCTCGGGGCACATATCCGGTGGATATCCACAATCCTTCAGGCTCCGGAACCGTCATACAGCATATCCCTGCCGGTGACTACTATACCATTCCCTACAGGGCCCTCCTTCCAAAAGGGATGGATAACCTCATCGTGGCAGGCCGGCCTATTTCATCCACCCATGAAGCCCATTCCGCATACAGGGTCATGCCTATATGCACATGCATAGGCGAAGGAGCCGGAACTGCTGCCTCCATAGCGGTAAAACGTAATTTAGCCTTCCGGGATGTGGATTATAAAGAAATTCAGAGTCTGCTGGATAGTCATGGCGCTTTATATTAAATCTCCGTTATGTTAAAATGACCCCATAAACATATTTTGGAGGTCATTCTATGAAGTTCATTGACTTGAGAAGCGATACGGTTACACAACCAACCCAGGAAATGAGGGAAGCCATGTACAAAGCCGAGGTGGGCGACGATGTATATGGAGACGACCCTACCATCAGGGAGCTGGAAGAGTATGCCGCCCACCTGGTGGGAAAGGAAGCTTCCCTTTTTGTACCCAGCGGAACCTTCGGCAACCAGCTAGCTCTGTTTACCCACTGCAGGCATGGGGATGAGGTCATATTGGGTGACGACTGCCACATAGTGGCCCATGAAGTAGGTGCTTCATCCGTGATAGCAGGAGTGCAGCTGAGAACGCTGCAAAGCCGTAAAGGCGCTCTTGACCCCGATGAAGTCAGATCGAAAATCAGAGGAGAAGATATCCACTTCCCCAGAACCGGGCTCATATGCTTAGAAAACGCCCATTCCAACGGTAGAGTTATACCGTTGGAAAACATGGAGAAAATATACGGCATTGCCAGGGAACACGGAATTCCTGTCCATCTGGATGGTGCTCGGCTTTTCAACGCTGCTACAAGTCTTGGCATTGATGCCGCTGAGATAGCAAAATACTGCGCCTCCGTGATGTTCTGCCTTTCCAAAGGCTTATGCGCACCCGTCGGGTCCATGCTGGCCGGCAGCAGCAGCTTCATTGAGAAAGCCAGAAAAGGCCGCAAGCTTATGGGAGGCGGCATGAGGCAGGCAGGTTTCCTCGCTGCGGCAGGGTTGGTAGCTTTAAAAAAGATGAGGCTAAGGCTCAAGGAAGATCATGACAATGCCGCGCTTTTAGGCCGGGAGCTGGCAAAAATACCAGGCATAAAGGTGTTTACGGATGACATACAGATAAACATGGTCTATTTCGACATGAGAGACACCGGGGATGATGGTTCTAAGCTGGTGAAGGAACTACTCAAAGAAGGAATTAAAATAAACGGACCGGAAAATGGCATTATGCGTTTTGTTACCAACTACTGGGTAACAAAGGATGATATAATGCATGTGGTGGATGTAATAAAAAATGTGCTGAAGGCAGCATGATAAAAGCTGTGGTGCATTGTTTTTCTGATTTTAACATTTTGATTAAGAAAGCAATGGCCCTGGAGAGTAATTAACGGTGAATGCCGTTTCATTGATCGCCATTATGCTTAATATTGAAAAAGAACTCCCTTCATACATAAACTGCTGTCAATGAAGGGAGCTCTTTTTATAGTCTTTATAGTTTTTATAGTCTGTATAGTTTTTATAGTCTTTATAGCCTTTATAGCCTTTGTAGTCTTTAAGGCTTAGGCGGTGATTATGTTGTTGGCTGCCTGCAGCCCTAGCTTCTCTATCGCCTGCTCGCGCATCTTGTATTTAAGTATTTTTCCGGCTGCGTTCATGGGGAATTCGGTCACAAATTCCACATACCTTGGAGTCTTGTGCTTTGCCATATGCGAGCGTACAAAATCCTTGAGTTCTTCTTCCGTCATCGTTTCTCCGTCTTTTAGTATTACGCATGCCATTATCTCTTCACCATACTGTTTGTCCGGAACTCCGATGACTTGGACATCCCTTACCTTGGGATGGGTATAGATGAAGTCCTCAATCTCCTTGGGATAAATATTCTCTCCTCCGCGGATGATCACGTCTTTGATGCGTCCGGTGATTTTAAAATTACCGTTGGAATCCCTTCTGGCCAGGTCGCCGGTATGCAGCCATCCATCCTTATCGATAGCAGCTGCTGTCGCTTCCGGCATTTTATAATAGCCTTTCATGATATTGTAGCCCCGGGCGACAAATTCTCCATCCACACCGTCGGGCAAATCTTCGCCGGTCACAGGGTCCACGATTTTGCACTCTATTCCTGGGAGAGGACGTCCTACGGTGTTTACCCTAACCTCCAGGGGGTCATCCACACGGCTCTGGGTACAGCCGGGGGATGCCTCGGTCTGCCCGTATACAATGGTTATCTCCTTCATGTTCATTTTATCCACAACATCCTGCATTACCTTTACAGGACAAGGGCTGCCTGCCATTATGCCCGTTCTCATATGGGAGAAATCCGTTTTCGGGAAATCCTCATGCTCCAGCAGGGCGATAAACATTGTGGGTACGCCGTGGAAGCAGGTGATTTTTTCCTTGTTAATGCACTCCAGTGCCGCCTTCGGTGAGAAATATGGCAGCGGGGACATGGTGACTCCATGAGTCATGGCAGCTGTCATTGCCAGCACCATGCCAAAACAGTGGAACATGGGCACCTGAATCATCATGCGGTCCGCGGTGGAAAGATCCATACAGTCACCTATGCACTTTCCGTTGTTCACGACATTGTAGTGAGTGAGCATAACAGCTTTAGGAAAGCCTGTGGTTCCAGAGGTATACTGCATGTTGCACACATCATGCTTGTTTATAGAAGCTTCCCGCAGGTAAACGGATGCCAGCGGCACCTTATCCGCCAAAGCAATGGCTTCATCCCAGGTCAGGCATCCCTTTTGCTTTGACTCTATTGTGATGATGTTGCGCAGGAAAGGAAGACGTTTTATGTAAAGCGGCTTACCAGCTTCAGCAGTTTCCAACTCAGGACACAGCTCTTTTATAATCTCAACATAATTGGAATCCTTATATCCGTCTATCATAACAAGGGTATGGGTATCCGACTGCCGCAGCAGATATTCGGCTTCATGAATCTTATAGGCTGTATTCACCGTCACAAGGACCGCCCCTATTTTTACCGTTGCCCAAAAGGTGATGAACCACTGGGGCACATTGGTGGCCCATATTGCGACATGGTCCCCCGGCTTGACGCCTAATGCAATCAATGAACGGGCAAAGGTATCCACATCATCCCTGAATTCGGCATACGTCCTTGTGTAATCCATAGTGGTGTACCGGAACGCATATTGATCCGGAAACTCATCCACTACGCGGTCAAGCACCTGAGGAAAGGTCAGGTCTATCAGAGTATCCTTCTCCCAAATGTATTTGCCTGTCTTTGTCTTATTGTCAAACAACTTGGTACTTACATTGTTCTTGCCCAAATACTTTTCCATGAAATTTGCGAAATGAGGGAATACTATGCCGGCATCTTCTATATCCGGAGCCCAACGTTTAACCCATTCCAGAGAAACATATCCGTCATAGTTGATGGAACGCAGTGCCAGCATCATATCATCTATGGGCAGGTCCCCTTCACCCATCATGCGGTATTGGGTTTTGCCATCCACAACTACCGAATCCTTGGCATGTACATGTTTTATGTAAGCTCCCAGATTCTGCACCGTCTTAGCCGGTGATTCACCGGCATACCTGTAGGGATGGTGGATATCCCACAGGGCTGCCACCGCATCACTGGCCACGGAGTTCAACAGGTTGCACAGACGAGCTGTATCCGAGTATACACCATTGGTTTCCACCAAAAGGGTTACTCCCTTTTCCTCGGCAACAGGAGCCAGGCGTTTCAGCATGGAGATGACTATCTCATCATCCACTTCACCTTCCGGATGAGGTTCAAGGTCTCCAAGTATGCGGACATAAGGCGTACCAAGCTTCGAGGCGAGGTTGATATACTTCACGATTTCCTGAAAGTTTTCCTCCTCTTTTTCAGGAAACTTCAGACAACAGCCGGAAGAAAGGCAGGGAATTTCCAGACGCAACCCGGCAAGCTTCTTGATAGTTTGCGGAAGCTGGCTTTCAGAAAATGGATTTGAATCGGCTGTAAAGATGTCATCTCCCAATCCACGGATTTCAATTCCTTTAAAGCCAAGATCTTTGGCCATGGAATATGTGTCTGTCCAGCTGAAACCAGGACAGCCCAAAGTTGAAAACGAAATTTTCATGATTATCCCCTCCATAAACTTTCCTGAATATAACAAAAGGCTTTCATCTCCGACATTTCTGCCAGAGACGAAAGCCATTACTTCCGTGGTACCACTCTAATTGGTATGTACATACCCTCTTTGCGGCATCGATCTTACGATGAATGCCCTCTCGTTATAACGGCGAGAAACCCGGTCCCACCTACTTGCCACAAACAGCACGGAGCCGCCGCAGCTTTCAGCTGACTGCTCAAGGGGGAGTTCACAGCCTGCCATGTGCACTGTCTCTCAGCAACCGACAGCTCTCTGAAGCACATTAAAACAGTGTGTTTTCCCTGTCAACGCATTTACGAATATACAATATTGCTGCAAATAATATCAAATATTTAATTATATGTCAAGTATCAAAGTTTACAATACACCCAAATGTTCAGCCAGTATTTTAGCGCCCATGACGATTAATATAATGCCCCCGGTCAGCTCAGCCTTTGATTTAAACCTGCAGCCAAACACACTGCCGATTTTTACTCCCAGGAAGGATATGATAAAAGTGGTGATGCCGATTATGGAAACCGCCGGGATAATGTCAACCTGCAGGAAAGCAAAAGTTATTCCCACTGCAAGAGCATCAATGCTAGTAGCCACTGACAGAACAAGCATTCTTTTCAAACCGAAATCGCTATCCACCTCACACTCTTCATCCCTAGATTCACGGATCATGTTGATGCCTATCAACGAAAGCAGAACAAAGGCAACCCAATGGTCAATAGATGTTATCGCACTGCTGAACCGGGTTCCGAGTATATAGCCCAGGAGAGGCATTAATGCCTGAAAGCCTCCAAAGAAAGCTCCTGTCATCAGCGCATTCTTATAGTTCAATTTCCTCATGGATAATCCTTTGGTGATAGCTACCGCAAAGGCATCCATCGCTAAACCAATCGCAATCATAAGCAACTCATATAATCCCATATTTTTCCTCCACAAGCTAAAGTGCTTACTCAAAAAAAACTCATAAGTAGCCTTTTTAGCTACCTATGAGTCTTGTTCTTTAAGGCAAGCCAGGCTGTTGTGCAGCCATGATGTTGACTTGTCACACATATAAAATGTGCAAACTACTCCCCCACAGGATATGCAATTTTTTATATTATATCACAGCTTTGCTCAAATTTCTATATATTTCATTATTCTTCCCTTTATATTTCCGGAAACAACAGACCTTCCAGTCCTAAATAACAGCTTCTTGCCACCGGCATCAGTCAGTATGGCATCAGCCGGAGCACGAACACAGCTTCAAGGTAATCGATATAACCTTAATAATTTTACATAAAAGCACCTGTTGATGTAAAGGGTTTTTCATTATCAAGGATGATTTTTATGCAGAGTTTTCGCAATGCCATTGATTTACATAGGTTGTAATATTGAAAGTATTCAATTTGCAAGCCTCCCCATGGCATGCACCGGATCAGCATCTCAAGTGTCCTCAAAGCAGGTTCTGCGGAAAGACAAAATCGGCGACCGGGATATACATCTCCCCGACCGCCGTACATCGATCTCATATGGAATTATGATAAATATAACTTTAATAAGAATTAACCCTTTTTAGATGATGTGTACCTGATAAAGTGCTATGTGGAAGCTTTCTCATCCGCTTTGGCCTTTTTCTCCCCTATGCTTAAAACAAGGTTGAGAAGGATTCCGAATATAGCCGCTCCTGCAATACAAGGAACATTTACTCCAAAGAACGGTATATTTCCGCCGAAGGCATACTGTCCTCCCAGTCCTATAACCATGATGGTTGCAATTACGGCTATGTTTTTGGAGCTGAAAAGGTCAACCTTTTTTTCCACCATTATAGCAACACCCTGAGCTGCTATAGCACCGAACAGATAGATTTCCATACCTCCAATAACCGCTGTGGGTATTGAATAAATTGCATTTACCAGCGGAGTAAAGCAGGCAATTACCATAGCAATAATTGAAGCTGCAATTATTACCGGTACGGAGAATATTCTGGTGATAGCCATTGCACTGATGTTTTCTCCATAGTTGGTTCCGGCAGGACCTCCCACTAAACCGGATACAATATCACCAATACCGTCTCCTATCAGGTTGAGACCCAGCTTGTCCGCTATGTTGAACTTCTTACCGGTACCCTTCTTCTTTGCCAAGTCATTTACATAAATGTCCAGCTGATATACATGGGCTGTAGATTCCGGAATGGTGGCAATAGCTATTGGCATGATGGCTGCAACCGCCATTGCTGATGGTTTTGGCAAAGTGAAAATCGGCAGGGCGAAAATTCCACTGTTGGCAGTCTCCGGCAGCACTTTGAAGAGGTTTATGCCGGTTGCCAGATTTATAATAAAAGTTGCTAAGCATCCAACAATTGGTCCAAGAATAAGGGGCAGCTGTCCCATAAAACCTTTCAGATATACTGAAAACAATATAGTCGAAATCAATGTGACCAGTGAGATGATCCATGCCATGTTTTTCGCCAGCTGCATCTGAGAGTCAGCCACTACCACCGTACCTGCCGTATCAATTGCTATAGATGCGGCATCACTTAAGGCAGTGCCTGCCAAGGTAAGTCCTATTACCATTGCTATCGGTCCTGTAATTGAAGCAGGTAAAATCTTTTCTATGGAATCTCTTCCGAATCGATTTACTATCAAGCCTGCAATAATCGAAACAAAACCGGACATGACTATACCGAATTGAGCTATGGATATCTTTTCGTTAAGCGTCAAACCGGCCAGAGCTTCCGAAGTCATCAAGCTGCCTATCGCAGCAACGTATGAAAAGCTCGAACCGTAATATAGCGGAATTTTTCTTCCGGTGACCAGTATGAAGCAAATAGTTGCAAAACCGCTGGCAAAAATCGTTGTAGAAATGTGAAAACCTGTGATGATTGCAACAGCTACCGTTGCGGGAAACATTACAATGACTTGCTGCAGAGCATAAAGCAATAACTTCCAGACCGGTGGCCGTTCGTCGGGCAAGTACCCGATTTCCTGCTGATTTCTTACCATAAAACATCCCCCTCATATTAAGTTTAAATTATTTGTGTTTAGTTGAATGCTGGTAACTTCATGCCATCCGTTAAGGCAAGCCGCTCTGAATGACATAAAAAAATCTTGCCTGAGATATCACAGACAAGATCGTGTTTCATTCAAGATCACATATGCATCATATATACACACATGTACATATAATTAAATGTGTTCAATATCTTGTCGGCATCTCTGTACCAGACTTAAAAATATTCAACCTTCGACATTGTATCATATGTAATTAGTTTTTTCAACATATTTTAGAATTTTCAGAAAAGTTTTCTCCCAGGGTTTAATTGAAAAAGTTATTTCCACCCCAAGTTCATAAACAGTGGAATTTAGTTATTATGTAAATCAGCAGAAATAAAAAAGGTGGAAGTTACTTTTACAACGTGGCATGTATTTTTCAATTCACTGTTTTGCCTGCTATTTAACTTAAGAAAAATTCAGCCAACAACGGATGCTTTTATTTATATACATTGATTCCTTTCAGGGCAGCAGCCATCTATTTTCTATCATCTATAATCAAACCGATTTTATATAGAATATAGTATTTGAAAAAATCATAGTATTATATGTGCCGGTCTTATAAATACAGATAAAATCCGGCTGATTTCCATAGCTTATATGACATCTTATTTTCATATGTGAAGGTAGGTATGTGCAGTTATGATTTTCATCATATCAAAGAAAAGTCTGATATATGCCGGAATTGGCATTATTCTGTGTGCCGTTTTGGTATTTGGCACATGGATGCTGGTTTCAAATCAGATTGTTCAAAACGCCTTTTTAAGCGATGGTGAGGATGCTTTAGAGGCTGAACCCGGAATCGGTACAACATCCGGGTCTGGCACCGTATCCGGTTCCGGCTCAGAATCCGAATCCCAAAAGACTCAAAAATCGTATATAAAGTGGGTGGATTTTAATGTTCCCTATGAGGCCATGTACAAAGCAATGAAGCTGGATATAAACTCCCAGGACAAACCGGTTAAATTGAACTGGATTGAAATGCTGGCCTATCTCGCCGCAAAAAACGGAGGCAATTTTAAGGGATATAAGGATAAGCAGCTGGATGATCTGGCCGAAATCCTAAGCTCGGGGAAAACCATGGAAGAGCTTACACAGAATTTGAAATACTACCCCTACTATCTCGAAGCCTACAGCGCAGTGTTGTCGGGTTTTGTAGGAGAATATGAAATCGAAGTGCCGGACAAAAATGCAGAAGGGGGAAAACGCTGGGAAAGACGTTACGGCCTCAAGGCCTTCTCCCCCATAGCAAAGAATTTTCCATACAGCCACTACGATGACTTTGGAAACAGCCGCACCTATGGCTTTAAAAGAGTACATCTCGGGAATGACCTTATGGGGCAGGTAGGGACGCCCATCATTGCTGTGGAAGGCGGAGTTGTGGAAGCTATGGGCTGGAATCAGTATGGTGGCTGGAGAATTGGAATTCGTTCCCACGACTCCAAAAGATATTACTATTATGCGCACCTTAGAAAGAATTTCCCATACAGAAAGGATTTAAAGGTCGGGTCGGTGGTTAAGGCTGGAGATGTCATAGGATATATGGGACGAAGCGGTTACAGCAGGGAAGAAAATGTAAACAACATACGGCAGCCCCATCTTCATTTCGGTATGCAGCTGATTTTTGACGAATCTCAAAAAGAGGGCAAAAATGAAATCTGGATAGATGTATATCAAATTGTACGCCTTCTGAACCGCAACAGGTCGGAAGTAGTCAAAAATCCTGAAACTAAGGATTATTACAGGGTTTATGATTTTCGTGACAGCAGTGAGCTGTCAAAACCAAGCACTCCTCCCGATGATGCACTTATTGATGAAGACATTTTTGATGATATTTTTGACACCGGCGTCATTGATGAAGGTGTTCCGGAAGACTGCCCGGCTGATGGGATATAAGCTGCTATACAGTATATTTCTCCATATTTCGGTAAAGCTAACATCGGTATTCATTCTTCACAGCTTTATTAAAATACCGATGTTAGCTTTATCTTTTGGGCCAGCAAACTGGTGCTATTGAAGGTAAAATAAGCTCCGGATAAGACAGACCAAACTTAAAGCACAGTTTGATGCATTTATTTTACGAAAGATGGGAGGATATGATATGAAAGCACTTGTCTATGAGGGAGTAAGAAAAGTGGGTGTCAGCAATGTAGGTGATCCGCAAATTAAAAAACCGGATGATATAATAATCAGAGTTACATCCACAGCCATTTGCGGTTCAGATTTGCACCTCATCCACGGATTTGTACCAAACATGCCAAAAGGCTTCATTCTTGGCCATGAAACCATGGGAATTGTTGAAGAAGTAGGAAGGGATGTCCATAAAGTAAAAAAAGGCGACAGAGTTATAGTTCCCTTCCCGGTAGCCTGCGGCCATTGCTGGTATTGCGAGCACGATCTTTGGAGCCAATGCGACAATTCCAATACCAACGGAGAGGTAGGCGGCCTTTTCGGTTACAGCAAAACCTATGGCGGATATGACGGAGGTCAGGCGGAATACCTAAGGGTACCCTATGCCAATGTCGGCCCCACCGTTGTTCCTGAGGATTTAAAAGATGAACAGGTCCTGTTTCTGACTGACATCCTGCCTACATCCTATTGGGGTGTTGATATGGCCGGCGTCAAATCCGGGGATACCGTAGTGGTTCTTGGCTGTGGCCCTGTCGGACTTCTAGTGCAGAAGTGGGCCGCCTTTAGAGGAGCCAAAAGAATCATTGCCGTGGATTATATCGGTTACAGACTAGAGCATGCCAGAAAACACAATGGAGTTGAAGTCATAAATTTCGAGGATCATGACAACACCGGTGAATATATAAAAGAAATCACCCATGGAGGTGCAGACGCAGTAATCGATTGTGTCGGCATGGACGGGAAAATGACTACCATCGAGCTGATAGAATCAATGTTAAAGCTTCAGGGAGGTTCCAAATCGGCAATAGAAATCGCCACCCAGGCCGTCAGGAAAGGTGGCACTGTTGTACTGGTAGGAGTTTACGGTGCCAGGTACAACATGTTCCCTCTAGGGGATTTTTTTGCAAGGAATATTACTCTGAAAATGGGTCAGTGCCCTGCCCATTCCTATGTTGAGCCCATACTGAAGCTTATCAGGGAAGGAAAGTTTGACGCGACAGACATAATAACACATGTACTGCCCCTGGATAAAGGTCCGTATGCTTATGAAATATTCGATCAGAAAAAGGACAATTGCATTAAGGTGATCCTGAAGCCATGACACTATGATGATGCCCCTTTGGGTATTCCTTTGATTTGCTCAGGCTGTACAAAGCCGGTTTGAATTCAGTTGATTGAAACGGATGATTGCTGCCTCGAAAGGAATCAAAAGCACAAATCAATCAATACATCCATTAATAGCTGAACTCTTTCCTAAACTATGTTGGGAGAAGGCGATCAGTGAATTTTTAATGCAAAAAAGGCGCCAGGATTATTCAACCAGACGCCTTTTAATATTTCTCAGAAATTTTGATATTTTATCTTTCCGCAGTTTTTCTTTTGCGTATCACAACAGCAGAGCCTCCAATCACGATAATCGCACCTGCTGCAGCAGCTATCGCCGGCAAAGCCATTGAAGAAGCATCCTTACTCTGTGTCGAAACTCCGCTTGCAGTATAAAGCTCTGCTGTTGCAGCAACATCATCTGCAGGAGCACTGGTTATGGCAACAGTATCTGTTGCAACATCAGGCACAACATCATCGGATGAAACGCTGGTGGACAGGACGATGTCCGGTGCCATGTCGGATGTAGCCGCGTTTCGCGCATCCGGGTTGTCCTCCGGAACAGGCTCCACATCTTTGGCAGGTCCGACATCCATCAGCACTGCTTGCTGGCCTTCCACAACCTTAACCATATCGTTACCGAAGATGTCATACAGAAACTTAGCATTTTCTTCACTGTAAGGAGTAATGCCTATCTCTACATATTCTCCCATCGGTCCGGTATGGGTGATCTTAAATCCTTTAGCTTCAATTTCCTTTGCATGGTCTTCAAATACATACTTGTCTATCTCTGCCTGTTTTTGCAGCAGCCTGCTGTCTATTTCCACCGTCTGGCCCTGATATGCAGGCGACTGTCCTCCCCCTTCTTCAGCATGAGCCACCGAAGTTAGTATGCTTAATGACATACCCAGAATAAAAGCTTTCGATATTATTGATTTTTTCATATAAAAACCCTCCTGATCAAATTTAAAATTTTAATAACCTCATTACTTTTTCTTGTTCAATGATTTCACTCGTCAACACATCGGTTATGGCTGTCTTTTTGTCTTTTTGCCTTTTCAACTAAAGAAACTGTCCTGTTTACCGCTTCATAGAAGCGGCTACCCTGAGAGCCTCATCTGACGATATATGTCCCGCCACTGAGTAGTGGACCCCGTCCAAGAACCAGTGAACCTCTGTCCCATCTTCTTTCAAATAACCGGAAACACCATTGATGTCTATTTTTTTGTAACCGGAAAATTCGTCTTCCAAGGCCTTTGTCTCCTCAGTAATTGAAAACGAAAGCTCTTCTTTTACATAATTGAGGATGATTTTGTCTGCCATCTCGCCCTTATATCCCGAAGCAAGGATTTCTTCCAACTTAAAGCCTTCCGGGATATACCCCGGCATGATAAAGGCATCTCCGAAAATCTTCCGTGCCTCATCAGGATTTGTGACAGACCAGCTTTCAATCGCTTCAGAGTCAGAACCCGAAAGAATATCTACGGTGGTTTGCCCTGGAGCCACCTCCATAGCATTATCTGTGGCTGCCATTATGTTGGGCTGTGCAGCATTATCTTCACCTGTTCCGGTTTTCGGTGGCAGCAAGTTGAGAATTCCGACGGTTGCAAGGATCAGCACAAAGCTAGCAGCCGGGACCAGTAATCTGTTAACCCTGATATTTAGGTTGATATTTCTTTTTTTCTGACAGCACATCAAGGTTTTATCCTTGAGCTCTTCGCTGACTTTGATATCCTTCATGCATTCATCCGCAATGCTTTTAAAATCTCTAATATTAATCACCCAAGTCAATTCTCCCTTCTAACTTTCCTTTGAGCATTGTCCTCGCCCTGTGAAGTCTGCTTCTTACAGTTCCCTCAGCCACATTCAGAATTTTGCTTATTTCTGCAGTATCGTAGGCATGATAGTAATAAAGTATGATCACTTCTTTTAAAGCTGCCGGAAGGGATAATACTTCATCGAACAGGGCCTTGTTTTCATCTCTTTTTATGATTCTGCCCTCAATATCCGATGTCCGTCCGGAAGTTTTTATCCTGTCGGTAAGCAGCACTCTTTTGATCCATGAATTACGCAGCATGTCCTTGCAAACATTGATGGTCACTTTTATAATCCATGTTTTTTCGCTGCTTTCTCCCTTAAAGCTGTCAAACTTGTTGTAAATCTTTATAAATACCTCCTGAAATGCATCTTCCGCCTTTTGCATGTCTTTAAGATACATATAGGAAGTTCTCAGCACATCATTGCCATAGACATCCATCAGCCTTTGCAGTTCTTGATCAATATTTTTTTTTGCTACCTTCTCAGGGTTATTCTCCTTTGGTACCGAAAGGAAATACATGTATTGCCTCCTCCCTGTTGTGCTGTCACTTATTAGACGAGGCACAATCCTTTTTCGCTCCCTGATTTGACTGGCAATTTTTACGCATAAAAAAACCTGCCCTTATGCCTGTCCTTTTAAGAGTAACGTCTGAAGCTGTCCAGCCGTCCGGCTTAAAAGAGATACAGCGCTTTGCAGCAGGTTTAATTGCTAATTGCTATTGCAGATTTTCTTTAGCATTCAATGTTTAAACTTATATTTTAACTTCTGTCGTGATGAGAAAGGAGGCACCGGTCTGTCAAACGCTGCCTTCCGCATCCCTGGTAGAGGAAAGTCCAAAAAGGCTCCCTGCTATTCCAAGAAAAGCACTGATTGCCAGCAGGAGCCTGGTTAGGTCTGTTACCAGCACCTTTCCGGAAGGAAGGGGTATAAAAGGTAAAGAAACGCTTACCATGTCATACCCACGGCTTATAACAAAGGATATAAGGGCAACTGCCAATATGCCACCTCCCAGGGTCAGCATCAGCCCCACCAGGATATAGGGAAAGCCAATAAAACTGCCGGGAGCTCCCAAAAGCTTCAATGTGCTTATCTGCTCCCTGTTATTGTATATTCCCTGCCGTATCATGTGGGAAACTATAACCAGCGTGGTTATGCCAACAGCGGCAATAGCCAGTAATCCTAAAGCTTTTAAAGCATTTGTTATGCTCTGCAATCGTTGCAGAACCCCTTTGTTATCCCGCACATGTTCTATCCCATCAAGGGCTGAAACCTTTTCCAAAATCTCCTCCATCTTGTCCAGATGAATCCTCACCTCTATGAATGCTTCAAAGGGGTTATCATCAAAGAGTTCCAGAATATGCGCCTCTTCTCCCAGGACATCCTCCATCCTGCTATAGGCTTCCTCTTCTTCCACCAGACGCACCTGCCATACACCGTCAATAGCTTTTATCTTCTCCACCAGCCTTTGAACCTCATCCCTGTCCGAATTTTCACTGAAATATGCACTGATTTCGGCCTCCTCCTGCAGCATTTCAATCATCTGGCTCCCGATCCACCATCCGGATATGATCATGCCCAGTATGAACATAACAAGGCCTGTACCTAAAAATGAAAAGATGTTGGAAAGGAGATTCATTCTGACTATCCTGCCTGCCTCTTTCAGAAAATAACCTAAATTAGATAAGAAGCTCTTCATTCGATTCACACCGCCGTTCTATAGAAATGTTGCCCTTATTCACCCGGACAAAAGTGGCATTCTTCTGGTCTTCAATCAAATGGGTCGCATGGGTGGTTATAATGACCGTCGTATTTTTATCCTTGAAAGAAGTCAAAAGATCCAATATATTCAACGCATTGGCATGGTCCAGATTGCCTGTGGGTTCATCGGCCAGAATTAAGGCAGGCTTCCTGGCTACAGCTCTGGCAATGGACACTCTTTGAGCTTCACCCCAGGACAGGTTTTCCACCCGGGAATAAGCCTTATGCTCCAGCCCAACCCTGGCAAGGGCACTTATGGCATTTTGCTTGATCTGCCGGGAGGGAATGCCTAAAAAACGCATGCCCATCATGACATTTTCCATTGCAGTTCTTCCCTCGATGAGCCTGAAATCCTGAAATACAGGACCTATCTTCCTTCTCAGCTTTCTGATCTTCATGGCTTCCCGCCTGAACATGGCCTGGCCCAACACCTTCAAAGCTCCGGAGGTGGGATATTCCACTCCCATGAACAGTTTTAAAAGGCTGGTCTTTCCGGAACCGCTCGGCCCGGTTATGTAAACTAACTCTCCTAGCTTTATTTCAAGGTTAACATTGTGCAAAGCCAGGGTTCCATCCTTATACCTTAAAGAAACTCCCTTTGCCTCAATCATATCTCACCCTCCTGATCTGCGAAGCCACAGGAAATCCGGCTTGAATTGAAATCTCAAGCTTCCTTCCTCCATCTCTATTGATTCCAGTGTTATATCAATATAATCACCTATGAGCTCCTTGAAATCTATCAGCAAATATCCATTCCGGAATAATTCGTTTATAGATTCAGGTTCCAGGGGCATATCATAAAAGCTCCCTTCCGACACCTCAAACTTCAAAACGCTTTTATCCTCCACCGAGAATACTCCCTTAAGGACAAGATGCTTTTCAGGGACTTCTATATCAACCCTATCCTTAAAGAAGTGGAATTCTACACCTGACAGGGTCTTATTCCCTTTCAGCACTTCATTCAGCACATCTTCATAAACGGTTCCCTGTACGGTAAAAAGTCCGATTTCCAGGTTCAAATCCTTCAGAGGAAACTCTCCTTCTATCATAATCCTGCTAAACTCTTGCACTATATCGGAAAACAAAGCTTTAATTTCATCCCACATCTGCTGCAGATTTCCCAGCTGTTCCTCATAGTATTCCCTTTCTTCCTCCAGAGAGTCCAAATAAGCTTCCTGTTCCCCCCTCAACCTTATGCTTTCGTCCAATTTCAACTGAAGCTCTGCCTTTTTATCCTCCAACAGCCTGACTTTCTCCGACAGCTTTTCCTTTTCGACCGTCAATTCTCTTTCCAGCTCTTCCACAGAATCCAGCAGTTCTCCCACGTTTTTCGTCAGATCCTTCAGAATGTTGAGATTTTTAAGAAAGGAGGACAAATCCTTTGAGCTTAAAAGGGTTTCCAGGTATGAGGCCGGTCCGCTTCTCTGATAGCTTACCAGAACCTGTCTTAAGGTATCCAACTGCTTGTCATATTTTTCCTGCTGCTTAGCAATCAGCTTTTCCACATCTCTTATTTCGTCCTGGAGAACTCCAATCTCCCCGTTGACCCTTTCAGCTTCCCTCTCCATCTCTTCGATCTTCTGCAGGAGAATAAAAAGATCCGCCAGGACAGCCTTTTCTTTGTCGGATATGCTTTCCAGCTTCTCCTGAACCTCTTCGATGGGCTGCACCTCTCCGGAAATCTTTAAGGGAAAAAGGGATGCTATCACGATAGCAAAAGATAGGGCAAAAATTAAAATAGTCCTCGGTTTCTGAAGAACAGCCATGCTTCCACCCTCCTTTACTGTATTATATCATGGGCAGTAATTTCTTTCCACCGGGAACCTGCACAAAGATTTAAGAATCGCTATTTATTTGTCGGCAAATCTATAGCCAATACCAACCTGTGTAAGAATAAACCTTGGATTAGCCGTATCTCTCTCTATCTTCCTCCTAAGGCTCGCCATAAACACTCTAAGGCTTTTCGCATCGCCGACCTCGCCAAAACCCCATATTTGGCTGATTATATAGTTATGAGTGAGCACCTTGCCCCTATTGGCAATCAAAAGTCGCAGGAGCTTGTACTCTATCGGTGTCAGATGGACTTCCTCACCATCTACGAATACCAAGCCTTTTCCATAATCCACGGTAAGGTAGTCGCAAGTAAAGGTCTTGGCATTATCAGGATTTGTCATGCTGTTTATCTTGCGCTGTGCGACCCTGATCCTGGCCATAAGCTCACCTGTGTAAAAAGGTTTTGTCATATAGTCGTCAGCTCCGCAATCAAGGGCGTTGATTATATCACTTTCTTCTTCCCTGGCGGAAAGAACTATGATGGGAGCATTGCTTTTTTCCCTTATCTGCCGTATGACATCCATGCCATCAATATCAGGCAAACCCAGGTCCAAAAGAATCAAGTCAGGGTTATTGGCATAGAAAAGGGCAACAGCTTCCTTTCCGCTGGAAGTTGTAATGGTTCTGTATCCTTCATCCTTAAGGAACATGTTTACCAACGACATGATATATTTGTCATCCTCGACTATTAGAACGGTAATGCTATCTGCCATAATAACTCCTCAAATTTGCTCGTCTGTACAAAAATTCAATATCACTTCTATTTTAAACAGAATTTTTTAAGCAGGAATACTGACTTTTTTTAAAGTCCTGCCAATCTATATATTTGCAAGATACATTCCCTTTTATAATTTTATTTTGCCTGGTTGCTGTAATCCTTCATACATGGCAACGTAAATGCAAACAGCGCACCACCGAGACTGGATTTACCGGCCCATATGCTTCCTCCGTGGGACTCGACAATAGCTTTGCAGATAGCCAGTCCCAAGCCTATTCCCCTCTTGCCGTCTGAACCGCATTTACCGCTTGTTACAAAAGCATCAAAAATTTTATTCGCCATTGCAGGATCTATTCCTTTCCCTCCGTCGGCAACATTAAATTCCACATATCCATCCCGTTGAAATACCGATAGCTCGACCGGTGCATCCTTTGAGGTATGGGTAATGGCATTATCCAGAAGATTTATCAGCACCTGGGCAATCATTTTTCCATCCATGGGAATTGCAATCAACTCTTTCGGCATTTTTATACAAAAGGGCCTCTCAGAAAGTCCGTTAACATGGCTGACCGCATCGTTTACAATGTCTTCGACCACCTCAATTTGCTTTTTAACCTCCAGCTTCCCATTCTCAATTCTTGTCATATTCAATATGTTTTCCACCATGGTTGTAAGCCAAACTGCCTGCTCATTTATATCCTTAGCCAGGTGCTCAATGCTTTTCATGTCAAGGCTTTTGCTCCTCTGCAGGATATAGCTGCTTGCGCCTGTAATTCCGGTTAGGGGAGTGCGCAAATCGTGGCTTATGCTTCTTAAAAGGTTGCTCTTCAAATGTTCCCGTTCCATGGCAATTTTTATGTTTTCCCGTTCATTGTAAATCAGCTCGCGGTCCAGTACAATACCAATCTGTGCCGCTACCGCATTTGCAATCCACTTTTTCTCAATATTGAGGCTGGGACCGCTGCCATATATCTTTAATGTACCCAGTTTTCTGGCCAGACCCATTATGGGAATCTCCATGATTTTTAAACCTTCGTCAAAGATAAAGCTGTCGCTTTTATAAATCTGGCTGCTTTCATTCAGCTCCACCACGCTGTCACAGCCTGTATATTCCTTGATGCAGCGTATCCCCTGCTGTGCGATGTTTGCTTCACCGGTAACATTAAGGAGGCGCTGCAGCACTTCATACAGCAGCTTTGCCGTCCTCTCGTTTTTCTGGGAAATCAGCAGTTGGCGCTGAAATCTTACCGTCAGGCTGGAAGATATTACCGATGCAGTGAGGAAGAAGAATATCAGCGCGATATCATTGGTGTTATTAATGACAAACGTGTGGAGAGGCTCTGCAAAAAAATAGTTGAATGCCATGACGCTTATGAACGAGGCAATGATTCCGAAGCGGTATCCCCTTGTCAATGCTGTTACCAGCAGCACCCCCACCATAAAAAACATCAATATGTTCTCCTTGTCTATGCCTAATCGGTTTAAAGCTATGGAGCTCACAGCCGTAGCCATCATGATAAGGAGAAGCCTCAGATAACTTCTTCCTTCCATATAGTCACCTCATAGAGATTATTTTATCACTTTTCAGTCTATGAGTTTAAGGATCTTTTCCATATCACTATGGCGTCCGATAACTATAAGGTGCTCATCCGGACGGAATACATAGTCAGCAGACGGCAGCGGAGAAATCTCGCCACCAGCTTTTGTAGCCAGTATGCCGACATGGTATTTGACCCTGAAATTTACTTCTTTTATGCTTTTTCCAACCCAGCATTCTGCCGGTGGTATCTCATAGATGGAAAAATCCTTTGTCAGCTCGATGTAATCAAAAATATGATTACCACTGCAACGCACCGCCAATCTTTCCGCAATATCCCGTTCCGGGTCTATGACTTCATCGGCGCCGTTTCGCAGCAAGAATTTCACATGGATATCGCGGCTCCCATTGCTGATTACATGCTTTGCCCCCAAATCCTTAAGAAGGCTGGTGATTACCAGGCTGCTCTGAAAATCGTTTTCAATACAGACAAAGCATATGTCGAAGTTTCTAATACCCAACGAGCGAAGGACTTCTTCCTTTGTGCAGTCACCTATCTGTGCACTTGTGACAAAAGGCAACAGTTCGTTGATATTTTCTTCATTTTTGTCAACAATCATGACTTCGTTGCCAAGCTCTATCAGCTTCCGGCTTAAATGCTTTCCAAATCTTCCGATTCCAATTACTAGAAAAGATTTCATATCAATACCCCTATCCAATATTAATTTTTTCCGTCGGATTCTGAATAGTTGACGGAATCTTATGCTCTGTAAATACAAGTGCGAAGGAAAGGCTGCCAACCCTACCGCTATACATCAACAGGGCAAGAATTATATGAGCAAAAGAGTTCAATTTGCTTGTAATCCCGATGGTGAGTCCAACGGTGCCAATGGCAGACAATACCTCAAACAAAACGTCGCTCAAGTAAAAATTCACATTTGTTGCACTGATCAAAAAAGCAGCGCTCAATACAAGCACCAGGTTGACTGTAATAACTGCCGACGCTTTCTTGAGGGCATTTTCTTCCAGCCGACGCCCAAATACATTTTCACTTTTCATATTTCTCAAGCTCGACCATAATGAAATCATCACAACCGCCAGAGTGGTTGTCTTAATTCCGCCGGCAGTAGATCCAGGGCTGCCTCCTATAAACATTAGAACCATGGTAAGGAGCTTCGCTGCCGGAGATATCTTTGCCATATCAACTGTGTTAAAGCCGGCAGTTCTGGGTGTGACGGAAGCAAATAGCGACGCCAGTATTTTTTCGCTCATTGGCATTTCCGATAAAAGGTTGTCTTTTTCAGAAACATAAAAACATAATGCCCCTACAGCAATAAGTATCACAGTGGTTGACAATACGATCTTCGTATGAAGCTGGTACCTTCTGAAATGAAATTTGCTTTTGGAAAGATCATCCCATACAAGGAAGCCTATTCCTCCAATGATGATCAATGCCATGATCGTTAGGTTTACGACGGCATCTCCGGAAAAGGTCGTAAGGGATGAATACTCTCCATATTTGCCCATAATATCAAATCCGGCATTGCAAAAAGCTGAAACCGAATGAAAAATACCGTTATAGATACCTTCCGCCCAGCCCATCTTCGGTACAAATCTTATCGACAGCAGTATCGCTCCTGCACCTTCGAACAGCAGGGTCCCCAGCAGTATTTTTCTTGTAAGGCGCACGACTCCTCCAATATACATGGTGCTTACGCTTTCCTTCAGCAACCCTCTTTCTTTTAGCCCAATTTTTCTTTTCAGGAAAAATGAAAACAGGGTTATTATCGTCATAAATCCGAGTCCGCCTATTTGTATCAGAGTCAGGATGACCAATTCTCCGAAAATTGTCCATTGGGTATAAGTATCGAAGATGACCAGACCTGTCACACAGGTGGCAGATGTTGCAGTAAACAGAGCATTTATAAAACCAGGCGACATGTTGTTGTAATTTGCTACCGGCAGCATCAGTAGCAGCGTACCCACCATAATCACCAAAAAATATCCAAGAGCGATCATCTGAGGGTAGGATAACGAATTTAACTTAACCATCCACTTGTTCACAGCATCACCTCCTTACCGTAAACAACTGCTTTATAAAGCATCAAGGCAGTTACTTCTTTACCCCATCCATAGCAAATTCCTTCCTTGATAAACATGCTCTCATTTGCTTTGTCGTTGCACAGACAGATCATTTTTTCAATGCCATACACTTTCTTCCCTATTTTATATAGTATAATATTTTCCACATCCTTTTCTGATAATGCAAACAGGTAGCTGAAATTCTGCTCCTGCTCCAACAGAAATGGCTCAGTTATCCGGTGCACCCGAATATTGTTTTTTTCAAGGAGTTCCTCCACCTTCCTTGCCAGGTCGGTTTCACCCATGACAACAGCAATCGGACGGCCCTTATCCTCTTCCTTGGCAAAGCCAGCTTCTGTCAAAAAAATGTCCAATCTTGCCATTAGGTATCCGAAAAGAGCAATAACACCTAAAAGGCAAATAATCAGCAGAACCACATACACACACCTTCTTAAAAACAATATGTAAATATTCTACTGCCTTATGTGTTAAGATTGTATTAATACTTTTACTGCTGATATTAATACGGTGCAAAGATTTTGAGCTGTTGTGTTAAGACGTTATAAAGATGTGTTTTTCCATCGCAATGATACTAGTCCAACAGATAGATATAAGCCTTTTCCTTCCTTGATATAAATTCAAAATTTTATTTTGCGGGAACTATTGACAAATAATCCAAAAGCAATATATAATTTATAAAACAATTCATAGTAAACCTATATATTTAATATGAATTATTGGGAGGTATTAGGTCAGTGGTATTTGGATACAGTCATATCAAATTGAGCTTTCTTTTATACAGAAGCCAAATAACCAAATGTGGAGATCATTGTTGCCGGCTTCCGTTGTTCATATAAAAACTAAAAGAATCGAGGTATAAAAATGGATGCTGTAGAACAAAAAATCTTAAACATAATAGATTCAAATAAAGATAAAATAATTAATTTCGGCAGAGATATATACCGTAACGCGGAGCTGGGATACAAGGAATTCAGAACTTCAAAAAGGTTTGCCGACCTTTTAAAATCTCTCCACCTGGATGTGCAGGAAAAACTGGCAATCACTGGAGTCAAAGGGTACTTGAGAGGAAACCAGCATGATATCACCCTGGCTCTGATAGGAGAACTGGATGCTTTGCGGATACCCGACCACCCCTTTGTCAATAAAGAAACCGATGCCGCCCACAGCTGCGGTCATAATGCCCAGCTTGCAGGAGTTGCCGGTGCCGCTCTGGCCTTGTCGGACCCTGAGGTTGCGTCCAATTTGGATGGAGATGTGGTTTTTTTCGCTGTTCCTGCTGAGGAATACGGTGAGATTGAATTCAAAAATCAGCTGCGAGAAGAAGGCAAAATTGTATATGGAGGCGGCAAAAGCGAGCTTATCAGAATAGGAGCCTTTGATGATATAGATATAAGCATTGTCCACCATTCCTCAAAGGATGGCATCATTATAGGAAACGGTACCTCCAACGGTTTTGTCTCAAAGGTAATCCGATACATCGGACGAGAAGCCCATGCCGCAGCAGAGCCTGAAAAAGGAGTAAACGCCTTGAATGCTGCCTCTTTGGCCGTGTCTGCCCTGGCCTATCAGAGAGAGACCTTCCGGGACGAGGATTCAGTCCGGGTTCACGCAATCATCACCAAGGGAGGAAACCTGGTCAATGTGATCCCGAATGAAGTAGTCATTGAAAGCCTCGTACGGGCAAAAAGCACCGAAGCCATCCTCGATGCCGACAGAAAAACCGATCGGGCCTTCATAGCAGGCTCACTGGCCATCGGAGCAGGGATAGAAATAACCACCATGCCCGGTTATCTGCCAAAGCTATCTACACCGGCACATCCGCTTATGATTGAAGCTGCCCGTGAAGCTGCCCCCGGAAGAAAAGTAAAAGAAGCCGATCCGGCTTCCCATGGAGCAGGTTCCACTGATGTGGGCGACTTGCAGCATATAATGCCCGTACTGGAGTTTAACACCGGTGGAGTATCCGGAGCTTTCCATTCCAAAGACTTTCAGGTTATCGACGAAGAGGAAGCCTATGTCGTGACTGCAAAAATCTTTGCCCTTTCTGCATACAAACTGCTGAAAGAAGGAGCAGCTGCTTCAAAGAAAATCGTCGTGGGTTACAAACCCAAGTACACGAAGGAAGAATATCTCAACTTTATGAATAGCCTGATCCGGCACGAAAGGAAGGAAATCAAAAATGTATGAAAAGAAAAGTATCGAGTATCAAGATGCGGTAAAGGAAGTTAGAAAAGCGTGCCGTCAGTTTGCAATGCTGTATTTCCACTTTGCAAAGGTTTTGGTTGAAGAACTGGGAGAAGATAAGGCAAAGCCCCTTATACAAAAAGCCATATTTGAGCTGGCTGTCGACCGTTCGGATCAACTGAGGGAAAAAGCCATAAAACAAGGACTTCCCTGCACCATGGAAACCTTCATGAAAATATCTGATCTGCCGCTGATCGGCTGGGTAAAGGAGCTTGGACGCAACCACTGTCCTTATGCGGAAACCTGGTTCCAATACTTCGATGAATATCCATGGTTTAAGGAAATAGCCCCTCTTTACTGTGATGTGATAGATACAACAAATGCAGAGAATTTCACCCAGGGCTTGTCCCATAAAATCACAAAAAATGTCCTGACTGGAGGTGAGTCCTGTGAAAGAGAATACTTTGCAAGTGAACAAGTCTCAAAAGGTATTTACAGCTACGGCGAAAAAATCAAAAAGGAAGGATAAGCACAAACAGCCCCTGTGGGTTACAATATCCCGATTGGGAATAATCGCTGCAATACTTGTCGGTATAGAGCTTGCAGTATCGCAAGGATATGTGAATAAGATTTTTCTGGCTTCCCCCTCCCAAATAGCCGACGAGTTTACATATATGCTTCGGCAAAACGAGCTGCTGCCGCAAATCATGCTTACACTGCAGGAGGCTCTCCTGGGATATGCAATTTCCGCTGTCGTAGGCATCGGAATTGGAGTCCTATTTGTGACCTTTCCCAAGCTTGAAGCTCTGCTTACCCCCTTTTTTTCAGCCATAATGGCCGTACCCAAGACTGCAGTCATGCCCCTTTTGATAGTTTGGTTCGGCATTGGCTTCAAAAGCAAGGTGATAATGGTGTTCCTGTTCTGCATGTTTACCGTGCTGTTTAACACCGTATCCGGGACAAAGCAGACCAAGGTCGAGCACTTGAAGGTGGCCCATGTTTTTAAAGCAACACGAGCCCAGATAGTATTCAAAGTTCTGATACCCTCTGCACTACCCGGCATATTTACGGGTCTTAGGGTCACAGCGGCAACAGCCATCACCGGTGTAATCTTTGCTGAAATGACTGCCTCAAAAGGCGGAGCAGGATATCTGCTGAGTGAAGCCCAGGCAGTACTGAATACTCCAAAGCTGTACCTGGTAGTCATCATAGTAACTCTGCTCTCGGTTCTGTTTGTGAGTATTGTAAACTTAGCGGAAAGAATTGTTTTCCGTCATCAGCGTACCATATAAATCCCTTATAAATATATCATTATAAATCTTTTATAAAATTCCAATATCAATCTTTATACAATCAAATCATCATAATGAATGAGGTGTGAAATATGATAGGTAATAAAAAAGCTTTTGTCAGAATTTTATCTGCAGCAATCGCAGTCATGATAACTCTCATCACAACGGCGTGCTCATCGGCCACCGGCAGTCAGAATCAGACAGCCCAAAATACCAGCAACGCTTCAACGCAGCAAAATACCGATGCTGACTTTACTCCCCTTGCCTCTCCCGATGATGCTCCATGGAAATCACGGGAAAATAAGCAGGTAACCGTCCGTGCAGGGTTTGCAAAAGGCATGACAGGCATAGCCAACCAGTTTGCCATACAAAATGGCTGGTATAAGGAAGCTGGCATTGAACTGAGCCTGATAGACATACCAAATCCTGTGTCGGCCTTTGGCGCAGGCGAAGTCGACATAGCCGACGGAGACCCCGGCACATATATTCCCGCCATCGTAAACAATGTCCCCATGAAAATTGTGAGCAACATGTGGCGCAATAAAGGGGCATACTGGATCATAGCAAGACCTGAAATCAAGTCATGGGCTGATTTAAAAGGCAAAAAAATAGGATCCGCACAGCCTACGGGCGGTATGAAGCTCACCCTCATGGAAGTGCTGACCCAGAACGGAATCGACCCGGAAAAGGATGTTGAGCTTATCGCCAACGGATCTTATCAAACTGCCTATGCCACCCTTACCTCCGGAGAAGTGGATGCCACTATCATTCACCAGCCTTATGCCACCCTTGCAGAAAAAGAAGGCACTGGGCACGTGCTGGCAAAGACATGGGAATTCCTTCCCGGATATCATACCGGAGTACTGGTGGCTTCCCAGAAAATGATAGATGAGCAACCGGATGTGGTTGAGCGGGTGCTGGAGGTCTATTTCTACGCCAATAATTACGCTAAAAACCATTTGGATGAGTTTATACCCTGGGCAGCCAAATATTTGAATGTGGATGAGGATACGGCCCGCAAAGCCATTGAAGCGGAAATAGTGCTTTGGGAAAACGATCCTATAGTCGATACAAACCGTCTGCAAGTAACAGAAGATCTGCTTACCAAATATGGAATGCAGAGGGAATCCTACAAGGTTGACGGCGTCGTCGACAACCGGTTTGCCGAAAAGGTTGCAAAAGCCTTAAAACTCGGAAAATATGCTTCATAAAAATTAAGCAAAAGGAGAAGGAATCATGCCTGCTATTGAGTTTCGCAATATATCAAAATATTATGAAAATTGGGAAGGCGAAGAAACAACAGCGCTTAAAGATATAAACCTGACGGTCAAGGATGGCGAATTTGTCTGCATCCTTGGGCCCAGCGGATGCGGAAAAAGTACGCTTCTGGAAATAGCAGCAGGACTTTTGCCCCATTCGGAAGGTGAGATTTTATTGGATGGCAAGCTTCAGTCCGGCACCAGCCGCGATATTGGAGTGGTTTTTCAGGACTCATCCCTCTTTCCCTGGCGAAGTGTAAGAAAAAATATAGAGTTTGGTCTGGAAGTGGCAGGTGTAAGTAAAGAGGAACGGCTTCAGAAAGTGCAAAAGGCAATTGAAATGGTTGGGTTAAAAGGCTTTGAAAATAAATACCCCCACCAGCTTTCCGGAGGTATGCGCCAGCGAGCCGGTATTGCCCGCACTTTGGTGAATGATCCTGCCTGCATACTTATGGATGAGCCCTTCAGCGCAGTAGATCACTTGACTCGCCTTGCTCTCCAGGATGAGATTATCAGGATTTGGCAGCAAGAGAAAAAAACCATACTTTTTGTCACCCATGATGTCTCCGAAGCGGTATATCTCTCAACTCGCATAGTGCTGCTCACGCCACGTCCCGGGCGCATACAGCGGATTTTTGAAGTTCCCTGTGGCTGGCCGCGGAGCCGTAATAACCCGGCACTGCTGGATATAGTGGAGAAAATCTACATGTGCCTCAACAATCCTGATGAAAACGAAGATATGATCGAATATAACATATGAGTGAAGGAGGATGTAAAATGTCGGATAATGTATTAAAACAATTCAATTTAACCGATGAGGAATATTTGAAATTGGACGAGGTGGAATTCAGGGCCAGATTCCGTGAAAGAGTGCATCACACCCTGGAGATTCAGACCTATGCCGCCGCAAACGGCGATGAGGTTCTGAAAGAAAATCAGAGCGCGACAGCCAAGAAGTTTATCAGGCTTTGGGAGGAACGGAACCTGCCCAAGGATCTTCCCGAATATGTATACGCAAAGAAGCTGATAGAATTTTCCGAAACACTGCTAAGGGGCGAAAAACTAGATTTAAGCGAATATGAACCTTATAAGCTGTCGGATGAGGAGAAGGATGCGTTTTTTAAGGTTATCAAGGAAAGAAGGTCGGTGAGGCATTTCACTGATGAAAGAGTTCCTGACGAGCTGATTGACAAAATACTGGAAAGTGGATTGTGGGCAGCCCATTCGTGCAATTTGCAGTCAATAAAATATCTGGTGGTTATGGAGGAAACCACTCCTGGATTATTTAAAGGAAGCGATGTTCCTGGAGGCCCGGTTCACCTGGTAGTGCTTCAGGATGAACGAGTATACAGGGCCAATCCTTTGAACCCGGTAAGAAACCGGCTGATAGATGCAGGTGCAGCAGCCCAGAATATGGTTCTTGCAGCCCATGCCCTGGGATTAGGCAGTGTATGGTTGACCTTCAACGATGCGATGATAGAGAGGATCAGCAAATATTTCAACCTGCCGGAATACCTGAAATTAGTGACATATGTGGATGTCGGCTATCCCAATCAAACCCCGTATGCGCCTCAGAGAAAAACATTAAAGGAAGCGATAGAGGCAAGGGTTTAGCCTGTCCAATAGAAGGAGTGGTATAGTGAAAATCCTAATAACAGGAGGAAGTCAAGGCATTGGGCTGGCAATTGCAAAAGAGCTCCATACTGCCGGACATGAGCTTTTCCTGGTAGCAAGAAATCCGGAAAGACTAGACAGTACTATCAAAAGCTTTTCCGCCAAAGTCCAAGGCTTTGCCTGTGACATTGGAAAAGAAGGGCAAATTGATGCATTGATAAATGCCACCCGGCGGGAGAATTTCTATCCGGATGTGATAGTTCTTAACGCCGCAGCTTTCGGAGGCCCCGAAAGATCGGTGCTAAAACCTTCTCCGGATGAGCTGAGGCAACTGCTGGAAGTCAACGTCCTGTCAAATTATCAATTGGTGCAAGGTTTTATTGAAACTTTGAAAAAAAGCCAGTATCCCCGCATTATAATAATCGGGTCAACCGCCGGGATAAGAGTTGATGATGGCTCCCTTTACGGAGTCACCAAATGGGCATTAAGGTCCTATTCCTATTTTTTGAGGAATGAACTGAAACAGCTTGGAGTCGGAGTCACTTTAATAAATCCGGGGGGAACCTTTACCCAAAAACGCGTTCCCAATGAAAAAATCCCTGCCGACAGGCTTCTTGAAGCCTCAGACGTAGGAAAGCTTGTGGCAGCCATCCTTACCCTCTCCCCCCAGGCAGTTGTTGAAGAATTGAATATCCGCCCTCTTTTAGGCGATACTTATTGAGCACCCTTAACGGTGCTAACTGATCACGCATGTAATATTTACCGATCATACTGGGTAATGCCTACTGATCATGCTTGAATATTACTAATTATATTTATTTATGGAAGAAAATAACCGCTGTTCTCTCATCAGAGAAAAGCGGTTATTTGCATTTAATGTAAGTTTATGATATTAGTCAAGTGTATTCCAAAAACTAAGTTGAGCATACTCGCTATGAATGTGCGCTTGCGATATTGATCACCAGCCTAACGCCGAGGATTTATTAACGTCCAGTGCCAACCCCCATCACAAAGCACGCCCTTCTCTAAATCTTTTTCTAAATCTTTTTCTAAATCTTATTCTAAATCTTATTCTAAATTTTTTTATAAACCTTTCTCTATATCCAACTTTAAGTTTATCTTTAAAATATCCTTTTTTCTGCTAAAGCCCTATTTCATGAGGCTTAAATCGTCCACTGGTCGTGTATGATGCCGACAATATACCACTGGTCACTCTTCTTTTCAAATACCAGCCGGAGGCTTCTCCAGTCCATTCCTTCATACTGGGGATCGATACCCGGGAAGTGGTATTCTACGATTATTGAGTTTTTATATACTTCAAAGCTGTTATTTAGTGAGTTTCCATGCCCCAGCACCTTATTATAGCCTACTTCGTCCGCATTGATAAAGTCCTCATCATATATGAACCTTTTGTGATAGTCCGGGAAAGTGAGTTCTATAGGCTCTCCCGAGCCATCGTAATATCCCCACATGTATACCTTGGATTCGTCCATGCTCTCAATTTCCTCTGCGGTAAACACCAGGTTTTCCTTTACATCCACATATCCATAAGGAGAGAAACGCACTCCTTTGTCAGGATGGATATACTGTGAAAGTTTTTTAAGGTCATAATCCTTAAGGGCGGTCAATACTTCGGTAGCCCTGTCGTCGATAATGCTCTTAATGTACTCTTCGGTGTCCTTTTGAAGCACCTCTCCTTTTTCATTCAAATCGCTTTTTTGTTTGTCATCATCTTTGTTCTGGCCTGTGCCGCTGCCCTGATTCTGTTCGATTTTATCCTCCGTCTTAGGTTTATCTATCACCTTCACATCATCAGTGTCCAGCTGCAGGGTGCTGCAAGCAACGAAAGCAAATATTGAAACTGTAAGCACCGGCAGTATCAGAAACTTCTTTTTCATTTTACATTACCTCCATCAATCAGAATTTGTTTCTTTCTACATTTATCATAGCATCCGGTTGTTTCATCCTTAAATCAAACTTGTTTCAAAGTTGTAACTTTTTAAAGGCATGATGCTTATCCCTGCTGCAGGACAGGCAGCCTTACCTTTGCTGCCGTACCCTTTTCAATGCCCGGTTTAAGCTCAATGGAGCCTTTATGCTCCTCGACTATATATTTCACAATAGGAAGGCCCAATCCTGTACCCGTTATGTTTCGGGCATTTTCAGCCCTGTAAAATCGTTCAAACACCTTTTCAGCTTCCTTCTCGGGAATGCCGATTCCCTGGTCGGTTATGGACAGGAGAGCCATATTTGCATCCCTGTGAAGTTTTACTTCCACTGTGGATGGGGACGGTGAGAACTTAAAAGCATTATCCAGAAGGTTCACGATCATCTGGATCAGCTTTTCCCTGTCTCCCCATATGAAAATATCCGGCTCAATGCCGGAGACTATCCTTATTCCATATTTTTGTGCCCTGAGGGACATTTTTTCTATCGTTTCCTTTACAATAGACGATAGATTCAACCTGCCAAACTGGAAACTTTCCTTATTGGAGTCTATTCTGGACAGGGTCAGAACCTCATCCACCAGTTTTGCCAGACGCCTGGACTCATTGTTCAGATGATATACCGCCTTTTCCATATCAGGATGTCCTTTCACTTCATCCATCAGAAGCTCGGAATAGCCTTTAATGGCGGTCAAAGGGGTTCTGAGCTCATGGGACACGTTGGATACAAACTGTTTTTGCCTTTGTATATAATCCTGAAGCTGAGCGCCCATTGCATTGAAGCTCCGGTAAAGCTGGGCTATTTCGTCGGAACCTTTTATTTTAAGCGGCACAAAGTTCCGGTTGGCATAATTTTCTGCCGCCACTGCCAGCTTGTTTATGGGCTTGGTCACTTTTGCCGCAATATTGGCTATTAAAAAAGTAATCAATATTGTAAATAGGCCTGCCCCGATGAACAGTATATTTATAAACCTGCCGGTGAAATCCCTGAAAAAGGTCAATGGGTATATTATCTCCAAAATTGCGATGGTGTTTTCCTGGACACAAACCGGAGACGCAAAATATATTCTGTTGTCCCTGATGATATAAGCATAATTGCCTTTAGAAGCCGCCTCCAGGATTTTTTTATTCTCATATTCGGTTATGCTGTCCTTCTCATTACTTTTAGAAGATGCCAGAAGGCTGTAGTTTTCATCATATATCCGGATATTGCCCAGAATCAGGCCTAATTTGCTGATTACGCCTGAAGCCGTTTCACTGCTCAAATCTTCAGAGCTGTCATTTTTGATAATGTGCATCTGGGATATATAAATTTCAGCCAGCTTGCTTTGCTCAATGAGCTGCTGTTCTATAGAGCTTATGCTGAGCTGTTTGATTCCTTCCATGACCAAAATGCCTACCAGCAGCAGAGTCAGCATGGTTGCAAGGAGATTGCCTGTTATAAGCCGGGCCTTCAGCTTCATTTTCTATGCACCTCCATAACGGTAGCCAAAGCCATATATGGTTATTATGTGCTTTGGATTGCTGCTGTCGTCTTCAATCTTCTTTCTCAAGCGGGTGATGCAGATATCCACTACCCGGGTGTCTCCCATGAAATCATATCCCCATACCTTCTGCAGGAGCTCCTCCCTGGAAAACACCTTATGAGGGTTTCTGACAAACACTTCAAGAAGTTCATACTCCTTCAATGTGAGCTCGACCAGTTTTCCCCTTTTAAAAACCGTCCTGTTATCCAGGTCCACCATAAGCTCATAGTCTCCCACTTTGTTTTCCTTTGGTTCATCATTCCTCTCAAGGCGTCTTAGCACTGCCTTTATACGGGCGATCAGCTCCCTTGCGTCAAAAGGCTTTGTTATATAATCATCGGCTCCCAGCTCCAGCCCGAGAACCTTGTCTACTATGTCATCCTTTGCAGTGAGCATGATAACCGGTGTCTTGCGCTTATTTGTTATTTCTCTGCACACCTCATGTCCGCTGATATCCGGAAGCATGATATCCAGCAATACCAGGTCGGGATTAAAGCTATCAAACAGCCGCAGCCCGGATTTTCCATCCGGGGCTGTAGCTACCTGAAATTTCTCTCTTTTCAGTATCATTTCAATCAGGTCCAAAATAGCCTGCTCATCATCTATTACAAGAATTTTCGTCACTCTACTTCTCTCCTACTAACAAAATTGCCAGCAAAAATATATGGAAATTATCTGCAAATAAATATAGTTGCAATTATTTTTTTGATTTCACAAATCCGGATATACTGTCCCAAATGCAAAACCCGATAAAAATTAAAGCAAATATTGTCTTTTGGATATTTACCTGCTCCATTATTTGAGAAGCAGGCATTTTAAGAAGCTCTGCCACTTTTGACAGAAAGCTTCCATTAAATAATGCTGTATCCTGCATCATACAATATAATAGTATGCAGATACCCAGATTGTATACTGCATTAACTGCTGCCAAGGCTGAGTTCCAGTGCATGGCTATATATTTCCACACCAGAATGCCCAGAGAAACCGCCACAAACATAAGCATCACAGGAATATATATCTGTAGACGTTGAACGTTCAGCAAAGGTTCAATATGAATAGTATCATTTCCGCCCACGCTGTACCATCCAATCATCTGAGGCTTAGTTATCAACAGCGCTGCAAACAGCATAGTAAAAAACATAGTGAATATGGTTTCGCCGCGGGATATTTTTCTTTTATCCTTTACTTGCAAATCCATAAGTTCATCTACTGTCCACTTCTTCTTTACATAAGGAAGCTTTCCCTCATTAACTCCAACCCTCTCCAGCACTGCAAAAATCAATGTTACCCAAACTATGCTCTGCATTACTCCCTGAAAAACACCGACAGACATATCAACAGCAACATCGACAAAAGCCTTTGGAAATCCGCTCTCCAACGGTGGATTTATGATACTCCCTATCAAAGCAATGAATGCCAGCACTATGGCAACAAGACCAGTAACCAGCTTTAGAACAGAAATATAGCTGTCATATAGATCGGGACCAACAAGATATTTTTTCTTACCGCTGTATTCTGCTGCAAGGTTGGCAGGATCGCCGAGTTTTTCCAAAACTTCTCTTACATCTTCTTCTGTGGCATCTTCAGGCAACATATCTGTTATATTTGACTCCAGTTCTCTGGCTATGTCTTCCCGTGCATCCTCAGGCAGATGCCTTGTGGCAGAATACACATAAAGATCAATCATTTTCATTATCCTCATCCTCCATTAATAAGACTTCCAGCTGGTTGGAAAGCGACTTCCACTCACTTTTCAGAAGCTGGTATACCTGTTTTCCTTTTTCACTTAATACATAGAATTTTCGCGGCCTGCTTTCTGTCGTGTCCCATTCGCTACTGAGAAGCTCTTGCTTTTCCAATCGTCTTAACAGCGGATAGAGGGTGCCTGCTTCGATCGCTGCATTTTTCTTCTCCAGCTTCTGTACGAGGGAATATCCATACTCAGGTTTTTGAAGCTGGCTTAATACGGAAAGCACCAGGGTACCCCGTCTAAGCTCTACAATAAGCGAATTAACTAAATCATTTACTGATTCCACGTAATCACCTCGTTTTTAGTATACTGTATGACATACACTATTGTCAATCATACATTATTAAAAAATTTATATTGTTGTATCAAACAAAATGTAGTTCAACAACAACTAAAATCCCAGTAATATTTGTTTCAACTTGCAACTATACCTGTAAAATGCCAACACATCAAGTTAACTTAAGATAGTGTTCTACAACTGAGATAGAATCACCGCAGAACTGCATCGAAAAGTTGCAGTTTTGTCCAGCTTGTCATATACTATGATATGGACATTTAACAAGAGGCTTAATATCTTTGAAGCAATAAAGATACTGTATCAATATATACTTTGGCAGTTTTAGCTTCCTTGCATCTAAGCACTGCTGGGAGGTTGCTTTTTAAGCTATGGATTGCTTTATATGATGCTATTTAAGTGTCTTTATTGAACTGCAGCCAATAGGTAAATCATTATGGCTGAATGTATTTTTCAAAAGAATTTCATGCCTCACCGTGCAGGTTTAATCCGATATGCCGGTATTTAAATTTACTATACAAGTTCAGAGTTAGAGAGTTGGCATGCTTAATTAAGAACTGCCGATTCGTTTGGGTTTTGGGAGTTGGCATATGCTCCGCTATACAAGCCATCACCAAGAGCTTCCACTACGTTACCTTTTTACCGGCATAACCGAAGGCTTTAAAGGAAGATCCTTGGCAATGATTGAAGATCAAAGGTGGTAATTTGCTTAATGGATAAAAAAGTTGAATTTTCAAATCACGATTTAAAAAAACTTATAGGTCCTCTCATAATAGAACAGGCACTGGCAATTTCGGTAGGCATGATAGACACCATCATGGTTTCCTCCCTGGGAGAGGCCGCAGTTTCAGGTGTATCGTTGGTGGACATGATTAACGTCCTTCTCATCAATATATTTGCAGCTCTGGCAACAGGGGGAGCTGTTGTGGCAA
This sequence comes from Clostridium thermosuccinogenes, assembly GCF_002896855.1. NCBI lineage: Bacteria > Bacillati > Bacillota > Clostridia > Eubacteriales > Clostridiaceae > Clostridium > Clostridium thermosuccinogenes. Next base: position 2,629,379 of record NZ_CP021850.1, read on the forward strand.
GCCAGTTTATCGGTGCAAGGGATTTGGAAAAGGCGCGCAGGTCTGCAAATCAGCTGTTGACGGTTACTTTTACCATTTCGTTGATAATAATGACAATTGCTCTTTTTTTACGTTCCCGTTTGCTCCTTTTGCTGTTCGGGACCATCGAAGATGATGTCATGAAAAATGCCATGACTTATTTCTTTATAACAGGACTAGCCTACCCGTTCATAGCCATATATAATTCATGCGCCGCGCTTTTTAGGGCTATGGGCAACTCCCGGGTTTCTATGGCCACATCGATGGTTGTAAATATGGTAAATGTTGCAGGCAATGCCTTTTGCCTTTTTATCCTGCGTATGGGCGTAGAAGGGGTTGCAATACCCACACTGGTATCCCAGGCTACAGGTTCGGCAATAATGCTGGTGCTCATTTCCAACCCTCACAGGGTGATTTATATAAGGCGGAAAGGCTTCAAGCCTGATTTCAATATCATTCGCAGAATATTGTTCATCGGGATTCCCAGTGGCCTGGAAAACAGCATTTTTCAGCTGGGCCGTCTTCTGGTGGTAAGCATCATCGCATATTTTGGAACAGTGCAGATAGCAGCCAACGCTGTGGCCAACAATCTGGATTCCTTGGGCTGCATTCCGGGACAGGCAATGAGCCTCGCGATGATAACTGTAATCGGTCAATGTATCGGTGCTCGTGACTACAAGCAGGCACGATATTACACAAAAAAGCTAATTAAAATAGCCTATGCCGTAACAGCAGGGATGAATGCCATAATACTTATATCTATGCCTTTGATATTGCGCATATATAATCTGTCCGATGAAACCTTGCGTCTTGCTGCGATATTGGTATTAATTCATAACGGATGCGCAATACTGCTCTGGCCTTCATCCTTTACACTGCCCAATGCGCTCCGGGCTGCCAATGATGTGAAATATACCATGTTCGTATCCATAGGCTCCATGTTTTTATTCCGGGTGGTTTTCAGCTATATTTTAGGAATAGGCCTGGGATGGGGAGCCATAGGTGTCTGGGTGTCTATGGTCATGGACTGGATAAGCCGCTTCTGCTTTTTCGTCTTCCGCTTCCGCTCAGGAAAATGGGAAACAAAATATATACCTGTTTCGTCGGACAATGTGGAATTAAGCGCATAAGAAATGAGCAAGCTTTGATTAAATATATGTGATTTTAATACTTTGTACGAATTGCACCCTAACCTTTATCAGGGTATTTATAAAAAACTAGCATGTTGTAAAATAGCATCAGTAACTCTATGTAAATTTTATACCTTATGCAAATTTAATGCAGCATAATGTTCTAAGCAGATTTATATAATCAATATCCTGAAAGTGATGAAAACAGCAACGATAAAGAAAGCCGCTTTTATGCTCTTTATCCATAGGAGCATAAGCGGCATTTCTTTTAAATTGGTTTGCTCTACCCTATTTTTCAGTGCAAACCTGAAAAATAAAAAATTTAAGATAAAACGACTCATCAGCCGCCCAAAGAATAGGATGGTCGGGAGCTTGCGTCCGGTACTCAACCTGCCTCAAGCGCTTTCTGGCATCCTTTGCGGCAAGGGCAATGGTTTTTTCAAACAGCTCCCGGGTCATAAAATGGGAGCAGGAACATGTCACCAGAAAACCCCCGTCCTTTACCAGCTTCATCCCCCGCAAATTTATCTCCTTATATCCTTTAGCCGCTTTCTTTACTGATTCTCTGGACTTGGTGAAAGCAGGCGGATCCAGTATGACCACATCAAATTGCTCACCTTTTTCTTCAAGCTGCGGCAGTAAATCAAAAACATCTGCAGCCTGGAAGCGTACTGTTCCCTCCAGGCCGTTTAATCTCGCGTTTTCTTCTGCTTCCGCTATGGCCAGCTCCGATGCATCCACACCCAAGACAGAAGCTGCCCCGGCAGCTCCTGCATTCAAAGCAAAAGAACCGGTATGGGTAAAGCAGTCCAATACTTTTGCTCCCTTGCACAGAGGTCTTATCGCAGCACGGTTGAGCTTTTGATCCAGAAAAAAGCCGGTTTTTTGGCCTTTTTCAACATCCACATAGTATTTGACACCGTTTTCCACAATCTGAACCTTGGTATCGAAAGGGTCGCCAATGAAGCCTTTTACTGGCTCCATGCCTTCTAAAGCCCGCACTTTTGCATCACTGCGTTCATAAACTCCCCGTATCGGCATTCCTTCCTCAGCAAGGATTTTTTTCAATGCCTCCACAATTTTCAATTTAAACCGGTCGATCCCCAGAGCAAGGGACTGAACCACCAGAACGTCGGAATATTTGTCCACTACCATTCCGGGTAGAAAATCGGCTTCTCCGAATATAAGGCGGCAACTGGACATATCTATGGTGCGCTTTCTGTATTCCACACAGTCTCTGACCCTCTGCTCTATAAAAGCGTCATCGATGACCTGTCCTTCCTTGCGGCTCATCATCCTGACCGTTATTTTGGAATTGGTGTTTATGAATCCTGTTCCCAAAGGATAACCGTTAAAGGCCTCAACCTTTACCAAATCACCATTGGTAAAGTTCCCATCTATCCTGCCAATTTCATTATCATAGATCCAGGCTCCCCCGGCACTCAAAGTCCTTCCTTCACCTTTTTTCAAAATCACTGTCGCCATACTGTTTTCTGTCTCCTTACGCATGCAAATCTTTTAATACAATTATCTTTCATAATTCCTTTCCTTATACGATTTTAAACTACATAACATAAAACATCAAGGAAGATTAAAAAGCCATCCCGGATTCATCACAACATCGAAAATCTTCCGGAATGGCTTTTATGCTCTATCTGATAATTTCTCGATACCTTACTTAATTTGTTGTGCCAGCTATTTGAGACAGTGTTGTTGAGAGTTAATAGAGATAGTTTGCGAAGTGAAAGATAAGACAAATCACATGAATTTAAGTCGACTGATTTGCCCCGCAACAAACATACCAGCTCTTCAACTCGGAACTATACTATTGAAAATGCCAGCTCAATTAGTCAAATTTACTGCCTCAGTCTTCATCTGTACAGCGATATAAAGCGCATGAGGTTATCCATGGTAAGGGCGAGGTCACTTTTACTGCGTAGCTTTGCTTCACTGAACGGAATTGCCACGCGGTTTATGCTGAAAATAGCGCTTACACCTTCATCGTATACACCTTCAATGTCATCACCGATATCCCCCACGATAGCTATCAAAGGAACTCCCTTTTTCTTAGTCCGTCGGGCCACACCGATAACCACCTTGCCGCCAAGCGACTGGGAATCGATTTTGCCTTCACCGCTGAAAACCAAATCAGCTCCATCCAGAAGCTCATTGAAGTGTACGGCATCCAGCACGGTTTCAATACCCATCTGCAGCTTGCTGCCAAAAAAGGCTGCCATACCGCCTCCCATACCTCCTGCAGCTCCTGCGCCTTTAAGATTGATGATGTCTCTGCCTAAATCTTTTTTAACTATTTCAGCCATATGGGCAAGGTTTTGGTCAAGGATGCGCACCATGGCCTCATCGGCACCCTTTTGCGGAGCAAACACAGCTGCAGCGCCCCGTGGGCCGCAAAGAGGATTATCTATATCACACATGGTAATCATCTCCACCCCTTTGAGGTCAGGGTCTAAGCCACTGGTGTCAATAGATGCAATTTCGGACAGAGATTCACCCACAGGTATAAAGGACTCACCCTTTGAATTGATAAACCGTACACCCAGGGCTGCTGCCGCTCCGGTACCTCCGTCATTAGTGGCGCTGCCTCCCAGTCCTATTATAATCTTCCTGCATCCTGAAGCGACGGCATGACTGATAAGCTGGCCGACACCGTATGTTGTGGTTTTTTCTGCATGCTTGTTCTCACCCACCAAGGGAAGGCCTGCTGCAGCCGCCATCTCCACCACGGCGGTATTATCCGGCAAAATCCCATAGAAACTCTTTATATCTTCAAAATAAGGACCTTTTACGGTAAGATGCACCTTTTTTCCTCCAACCGCCGCCAGGAAAGAATCCACCGTGCCTTCCCCACCGTCGGCGACCGGGATGCTGATCACCTCGGTCTCAGGATAGTAGGTATGAATAGCTTTTTTCATTATTTCGCAGATTTCACTGGATGACATGGTTCCTTTAAAGGAATCCGGAATGAGCAGTATCTTTTTCATAACATTCTCCTTATTTTTGCCGCAGTTATAATGTATTTACGCCACATATTTTACCACAAATTTAAAAGCACTGGGGCAGTAATTGCTTACCGCCCCAGGAATATTACAAATGCATAGCCTTATCTAAATATCATATAGAGAATTAACACTCCTACCATTGAAGCCAGACCCTCCACCAGAGTTATCATTGTCTGGGTCTTGTAACCCTGTTCCGGTTTCATTGCTCCAAAGTTGGTAACAACCCAGAAGTATGAATCATTAGCGTGGGAGACAGTCATCGCTCCTGCACCAATGGCCATAACCGTGAGGACACTCATCACAGGGGATTCCAGCCCCATAAGTCCCATAAGGGGCGCCATGATACCGGCTGTGGTAGTGAGAGCCACGGTGGATGAACCCTGGGCTGATTTGAGGATGGCTGACAGTATGAACGGGAAGAATATACCCACTGTCTGCAATAGAGTCGCTTTCGACGTAATATATTCAACCATGCCGGAAACTGCAATAACCTTGCCTAAAACTCCTCCTGCTGCAGTTACAAACAGGATGGGACCGACTGTTTTCAATGTGCTGTCGGTTATGCTGTAAAACTCTTTCATTTTCTTGGTGTCAGCCAACAGCAATACACCAAACAGGGTGCCTACAGCAAGAGCAATTATAGGTGTGCCCAAGAAAGTGAAGAGAGTAAGGGCAGTACCGGTCCAACGTGCCATAGAAGCGATGGAACCCAATGCCATGAGTATAATCGGTACAATGATGGGGCTAAGGGCGAGCATTCCGTTAGGCAGACGTCCATATTCAGCCACAATCTGTTCATAAGTCTTTACAATTTCACCATCTTTTACAGCAGCGTCGGCCTCATCACCGGATTTAACCTTTTTCCCTATAAACTTTGCATAAAAGTATGAAGCTACCAGGGCAGGTATGGAAACCAGCACACCCATTCCCATAACCAGAAGCATATTATTTCCAACGCCAAGAGTGTTGGCGGCAGCAATAGGTCCTGGTGTCGGAGGAATAAATACATGGGAAGCATACAATCCTGCAGACAAGCAAAGCGTCATCGCTACGCTGCTGGTTTGCGTACGCCTTACAAGAGCTCTACGGATAGGATTTAAGATTACAAAGCCGCTGTCACAGAAAACAGGGATGGAAACAACCCAACCCATTATCAACATAGCAAGGTCGGGACGTTTTTTTCCAACCAGCTTGACAACCATATCCGCCAGTTTGAATGCAGCTCCGGTTACCTCAAGAATGGTGCCTATCAAAGCACCCAGGATAATAACTATACCAATACTGGTAAAAGTGCCGCTGAAACCTGCTCCGATAACGTTAGCCAGGCCCTGTACCACAGTGCCGTCATCTTTGGTAACGTTTACCAGAGGAATGCCCGCAACAAGTCCCAAAATAAGCGATACGCCCATGATGGACAGGAAGGGGTGGATTTTCAGCTTGGAAATTGCCACAATCATTACGATGATGGAAACCACAAACGCAATAATAAGACCAAATCCAGACATAAGACTGCCTCCTTAATAATTTTTTTGACCCTTAGCCTTGGCTTAAGGTCCGGCAAATTGACGAAAGCTCTGCTTATGTAAGCTTTCCGGCTACAAAGATGTGTTTTTTACATCTAATATAATACAGGCTTTCATCAAGTTTGTATATGTCTGCAGTAACATTTTGATGGTCAAATTTATGTTACCAATAACAGCATAGCTTTAAAATACAGCCATTCAGTATCATTCCCCATAAATTGTCATATCATTCTTCACATCCCGGAAAAACAGTACTGCAATGTAAAAAACCGCACTGTTGCTGGGAAGCCGCACGTCATATCCGGTTATTTCCTCCAGCTTTTTTAACTTATACTGCAGTGTGTTTTTATGCATGTACAATTTTTGCGCTGCAAGACTTATGGAGCCTTCCGCTGAGAAATAGGCTTCTAAGATATTTATCCAGTGCAGTATCTTTTCATAGCTGCAGCCGGTAAAAATCTTCCTGAGATACTCCTCTTTCACTGACTTTGGAATATCCTCCATAAATATTTCCATATTGATCTGGTCATACAGCAAGATAGAGTGATTTGACACAAGGCATGCGTGGGAGGCTTTGTTTGCTTTTGCATAAGCAGTTCTGACATCAGTGGTTCCAGACTCTCCGCTGTCAATCCCTATAAGCAGGTCCACATCTAAGTTTCTTTTTATATGCTGAACAAGCTTCTCTGCCAGTGCCTTCATCATTTCATCGCTTCGGGGCGATACCAAACAAACCTGCTTGGTTGTCAGCCGCAGATATATATTTGACTGCTCCTGGGAGATAAACCGCTGTACTTCTCTTTCCACCTTTTCAATCAGCTTCTGCCCTTCACCGGTACCGGCAAGCTGCCGGAAACCATTAATGCGCAGCACCATTGCCCTCCTTGGCCGGGTTATATCAATATGCAGCGCTACACCTCGTTCTATGAAAGCACTGCCTTGCTCCAGGCCGGAACCTAAGATCCAGTCTTCTAAAAATCGGTTCCTGATTTTATTGTCAAACCTCTCCTGCTCCCGGTTATAGCTCTCCCGCACCAAAATTTCAGTCATCTTCTTCACAATCTGGCCATAATTGTATACTTGCTCGTATTCACCGGTGATACCCACAACACCGATGGTCTCACCATTGATGACTATTGGCAGGTTAAGACCGGTCCTGGTGGTAGGAGTCTGCGCTTCCGGGGTGACATAAAATTCAGGCAAGCCTTCCTCAATTATCTTTTTTGCGCCTTCATGAAAATTACCGATGCGCTGGGGATCAGTGCTGGCTATAATATAACCTTGAGCATCCATTATATTCACATTTTGCTTGACAATAGTGCTTATCTCATTGGCAATTTGCTGCGCACTTTCTGTAGAAAGATGCAATTTTTCATCTCCTCCCCTTCTTTTATTGTTTTTATGATCACTTTATAAGTTCCATAATATAAGTTTATATTGTGGAGTTTAAAATATCCATATGTGTGAAGCAAAGAATTTAATGAAAAAGAGGGTCGATTGCACGTTGATTTTCCACCTTTATTTGGATAAACTAATATATAAACGCAGGGAGAGATAGCTTCGCAATAGAAAGCTTTAGACTAGATTATATATTTTATGTGCCAACAGGATAAGGATGAAGAACGTATATGACTCACCGCAGAAAAGTTGAATGGACAAGGTTGGATAATGCATCGAAGTATTTTGCTGCAACCAGTAGCGACAGGGATACCAAGGTTTTCCGGCTTACATGCGAACTGTATGAGGCTGTGGACCCTGAAATTCTGCAAAAGGCCCTGGATCTGACTGTGGAAAGCTTTCCCTTGTATAAATCCGTTTTAAGGAGAGGATTTTTTTGGTATTACCTTGAAACCAGCGATATTAAGCCCACTGTCCAAATAGAATCCAATCCGGTCTGCGCCCCTATTTATTTAAGAGACAGGCGAAATCTGCTGTTTAGGACTTTTTACTACAATAACAGAGTTAATCTGGAAGTATTCCATTCCCTCTCCGACGGAACTGGTGCCCTTTGGTTCATGCAGACTCTTGTCCATCATTATCTGGTTCTAAAGCACGGGCATGACATGGGAGGTAAAATTCCCGAACTGAATTACAGCGCTCCCATGAGCAAAAAAATGGATGACAGCTTCAGCAGGTTTTATACCGGTAAAGGAGCGCATAAGGAAAAGAATGGAGACAATGAAAAGGAAAAAGGCGTTACAGCTTACCATCTTCGGGGGACAAGACTGGAGGAGAACCGCATTAAGCTGATAGAAGGCTCCATGTCGGTAAAAGCCGTTCTGGAGCTTGCTCATGAATTTAACGCCACGTTAACCGTTTTTATCGCATCCCTGTTCATATATTCCATATACAAGGAAATGCCGTCCCGGGTGAAAAACCGCCCGGTGGTTTTATCCATACCCATAAACTTAAGACAGTTCTTTGAATCGGTAACTGCGCGTAACTTTTTCAGCACTATGAAGGTTGGGTATTTTTTTGATAAAAACAGGGATGATCTGGAAAGCATAGTTGAAAAGGTCAACGACAGCTTCCGGAGAGAGCTTACGGAAGAGAACCTGAATATGCAATTGAACCGGTTTATGGCACTGGAAAAGAACATCCTCGCCAGAATTGTGCCTCTTCCCTTTAAGGATTATTTCATCCGTGCTGCCAATAAGCTGAATGACAGAGGTATTACCGCTGCCTTGTCCAATATAGGCCGGATCAACATGCCGGCAGAGTTTGATGCTTATATCCGACAGTTCAGCGTATGCACCAGTGTCAGAAGACCGCAGATCTGCATGTGCTCCTATGGAGACAGGCTTGTTATCAGTTTTACTTCGCCTTACCGGGATACCGATATACAAAGGACCTTCTTTCAATTCCTCGCCAAAAAGGGAATTGAAATTGAGATATCATCCAATATATAGAAAGGAAGAGGTCTATGAAATATTGCGATCATTGCCAGGTTCATTTGCGCGGGAACAGAGATGTATGCCCCCTGTGCGGAAATATGCTGCCGGAAGGCAGTGAAGGCAGCCTCCAGGAGGAAATATGCCCTGTAATACCTCCTTCTTATGAAAGCCATCTGGCTGTTAAAATCATGGTCTTTATATCAATAGTAGCCACAGTAGCGAGCTTCGCTGTTTATATAATATTTCCTACAGATATTAACTGGCCCATCCTGGTATTATTGGGGATTCTCAGCATGTGGGTCAGCTTGGTCGTGGTTATACGGAAAAGGCACAATATGCCCAAAAATATAATGTGGCAGGTTACGATTGTGTCGGCGCTTTCAGTTGTCTGGGACTGGAAAACCGGCTGGAGAGGATGGTCATTGGAATTTTTCATCCCAATTGCCTGTGTTACGGCTATGCTGGTCATGTATGTGACTGCAAAAATCATGAAGCTCAGTGTAAGGGATTATATTGCCTATGCACTGCTGAACGGTCTTTTTGGCATCATCCCGGGATTGTTTATTCTCCTCGATTGGATAAAAGTCTATCATGCTTCTATAGCGTGCATAGCATTAAGCATTATTTTCATATCTGCCATATTCATATTCCAAGGGGAGAATATCAAAGCCGAGTTGAAAAAAAGGATGCATATATGACACTGCTAATAAGTAATTTTCTCCAGGTATAGTCCGCAGGCATCAGCAATAAATCCTGCCAGGCTTCTGTCCTTGGATTCTATTATGTCCGGTATGGTTGCGGCATCAAGTTTTCCCAGTCCGACCTCTATCAATGTCCCCACTATCTTCCGCGCCATATTGTGGAGAAATCCATTGCCTATCAGCCTGATCAGTATGAAACCATCCTCCTGATCTATGGTAATGGAATATATTTTACGCACCATGGATTTTTTCTTGGACTTGGCATTGGAAAAAGCAGTAAAATCATGTTCTCCAATGAAGTATTCCCTTGCTTCCTTCATCTTATCAATATCCAGCTTGTTCTCAATATGCATGCTGTATTTTCTCATGAAAGGGTTTGAGTATTCCTTATTCCAAATCTTATACAAATATGCTTTATACTTTGCATTATATCTGGCATGAAACCTTTCGGGAACGGCTTCAACGTCCAAAATGCATATATCCTTTGGCAGATACCTGTTCAAATACTCTTTTATATCGGATTCCGCAAAGTTTTTACTGGTTTTAAAATTGGCTACCTGAGCCAAGGCATGCACTCCGGCATCAGTTCTGCTGCAGCCTATGACTTCTATAGGCTCCCCCGTCATCTCAGAAAGCACATTCTCCAGTTTGCCCTGAATTGTATTATCAGTGTCACCCAGGCGCTGCCAGCCTTTATAGCGGCTGCCATCATACTGAGCTATAAGCTTGTAATTATACATCGCTTCCTCCTGTCACTTTGCTATCGTAATGAAATCTTCTGTCAGAACCGGCCTGTAACACCATTGCGTCCATCTTCCTATAACCCCTATCAATTTAAGTCGTTAACACAAAATGAGAATGTTGTTTTATTATTGATTGTGTTTTGCAAGCATGGCTTTGAGAGATTATACTGACATTTTCCAAGCGCAGGTTCTGTATAAAAGATATTTTATAAACCAATATATAAAACATATCCATAATTACATAAAACCGGTTCGATTTCAGCTGATTAAAATAGATTATTGCCACACTGAAATGGTTCAAAACACATAAAAATCAACCATCTATTATTAGCTGAACTCACTCCTGCACTATATAAATTGAATTTTACATGAATCAGTACTTTAACTATAATGATTTTTACCATATTTATATAGTGTGCCGGCAATTTGCATCTATATTTAAATATAGCAATTTCTGCAATCTGCAGTCAAGCTTTTACAGTATAAAGAAACGGCTGCATTTCTCTTTGCAGCCGTTTCTTTGAATATATCTTAAATATTTTTAAATTCCCGCCCTTTGTTCATTTTATAAAAAATGCAGCCATTCGTAAATTCCGGTGAACAGCATGCATTTTCGAAATCTAAGTATAAGTCATCGTTTCTATCTACTGAGCCATTTTCAAATTTTGATAAATGCAAGTCAGGAGAAACCGGGTTATTTTTGTTCAATTTTTTATAATCCATAACATGCACCTCCTGTATTATATAATCTCCCATCTTCTTATATTAAATTTATACCCTCCACAGAAGTATCGAAACATAAAACATGGAAGATGAACGCTTTTATGGAAAACTCAGAAATGCATCGTTATGAACCGGTAGATCTGTAGTGCCTTACTCCGATCCTCCATACAAGAAAGCATGGAAAAACAAACAGAATACCACAAAGGGGTGACAGCATATATAAAATCTCATTTCCTTCCACCCTGTCCAATACATACATCAAAGGATAGTAATTCATACAGCCAAAAGGAATTACAAAGGTGAAAAAACGGGCAATCCATTTTTTGTAAATGTCAAGAGGGTATTGGCTCATTTCCCTGCCCCCATCGGTAAATATATTGGCAACCTCAATGCCTTGAATTGTCCAGAAACACAAAGTTGCAGCAAGAACGAATATACCTGTAAAGATGAACACCCCGCTTACAACCATTAAAACCAATGTAATCGCTTTGGCTGCATTCCAATCGATGGGCAGATTCATCAATGCCCATATCAGAACTCCTATGCTTTGCAACAGCCTGCCTACCCGGGTGAATTCAAACCTTGAGCCCATGACTTGTATAACTGTACTGCGTGGCCTTACCAAAACCCTGTCAAACTCCCCTGCAGACACCATTCTTGAAAATGCATCAAAACCTCTGGCAAAGCATTCAGTAATGGCAAAGGCCATATTGGCAACTGAGAAGCATAAAGCCACTTCAAAAAAGCTCCATCCTTTTATATTTCCAAACCTCTCAAAAAGAAAATACAGGCTCACAAAAATTGAAAGAGGTACAAAAAACTGTCCCAGGGTAAGCAGCCAGAAAGAAATCCTATACTGCATTTGAGCTTTAAGTAAAATTTTTAAATACTTAAAATAAAGGCGCATTAATAATAAAGCTCCTTTCTTTGTTAAATCATGATACTTGAAAACCAAACAGGTTTGATTTCAGGTAGTCTGGATGAAGGATGGACAAACCCGCAATAGCGGGTTAAATCTCAACCATATAGCCGGCAGCAAGCTTTACTTATATCAACCGCCCTGCACCACTACTCTTTTTAAAGCTTTTCCCAGCAGTCCTCTGCCTGACACAACAAGTATCCCCAGCCATATTAGCTGTATTAAGATGCTTTTCATGGCTTCTTCCACCGGAATATTTCCGCTGTATACCCTGAAAGGCAGATCAGAGGCCAAACGAAACGGAAGAATATATGCAATCCTCTGAAGCCATTCAGGCATTAGGGGTATCGGTATGAGCACCCCTGAAAAAAAGTCCCCGATTATGTTGAACAATAGTTGCGATCCTGTCGGTGACATAGTATAGAATACTGAGATATATATAAACATGGATGTTGCTACCAGCACCAACAGACCCAGTAAAAGCGTCACTATAAACATAATAAATGCATCAATTCCCGGAGGTACGGACAGTCCATAATGCTCCGGCAGTAAAAAAGCAATGATTAGAATGGGAAAGCACCTCAACAGAGCACTGGAGAGCCTCTGCGCGACAAGTTTTGAATACCAGAAACCATATATCCCGCTTGGACGGCATAACTCATAAGCAATATTGCCGCTGGTAATCAGGTCAAAAATCTCCCCATCCCTGAACCAAAATGTAATAAATGCGAGAAACGCCTGCTGCAGCCAGACATAATCAATCAACTGCTCCAAGGTTATGGGCTGTTTGACAGAAGCATTTTGGTAAAAGGCTTCGTAAATCATTATGAACATAAACCCCCAGAAAAACTGGGTTGCCACCCCTGCTAAAGCTGCCGTCCTGTATTGCAGCCCATTTATCAAACGCATTTTAAAAACGGAAGCATATACTTTCATAAGGCATACTCCTTGTATAATTCCACAATGATCTCTTCAATGGGCGGATTTTCCACAGTCACATCCGTTAATTCCAGCTTGTCGGAAAGCATGGATATCACATCGGAAACCTTTACTTTTTTAGTATCAACATACAGAGAAGCTCTTTCCGGTGACCATGAGAGAAGCTTGGTTCCAGCAATTTCTATAGGTTGATGATTTTCACTATAGTCGACAGTAATAGTTTTATTTGCTCCAAACCTGTTTCTAAGGTCTTTAAGACTGCCGTCATAGAGGATTCTGCCTTTTCCAATCAGCAGCACCCTTTCAGCCAAAGCTTCAATATCATTCATATCATGGGTGGTCAGGATGACAGTAACCTTTTTTTCCTTGTTAATTTTCTTTATAAAATTACGCACAGCGATCTTTGATACTGCATCCAGTCCTATGGTAGGCTCATCCAGAAAAAGTATCCTCGGATTGTGCAAAAGAGACGCAGCTATCTCACAGCGCATTCTCTGACCCAGACTCAGCTGCCGTACGGGAGTGTTTATAATGCCTGATATATCCAGCGTCTGTACAAGCATATCCAGATTATTGGAATACTCATTTTGTGGTATTTTATATATATCTTTCAAAAGCTCAAAGGAGTCAATTACGGGCACATCCCACCATAGCTGGGACCGTTGCCCGAAAACCACGCCAATGTTTTTCACATGGGCAATTCTCTCTTTCCATGGTGTCCGGCCTAAAATCTCACACTTTCCGCTGTCCGGGACGAGGATTCCGCTCATCACTTTTATTGTTGTGGATTTGCCTGCACCATTGGGTCCGATATAACCGACAACTTCTCCTTCTTCAATTTTAAATGAGACATCCCGGAGTGCATCTATCGCAATGTATTCCCTTTTAAACATGGCCTTTGCTGCCGCTATGAACCCGGCAGAACGCTTTGCCACCTTAAAGGTCTTGCATATTCCTTCAACTGTGATCATTTTACACCTCCCAGATTTTCATCATAATGGAAATATAATTTTATATTAACGTAACCAATGGTGCAAGATTTTTTTGTTCTTTGTATTAGTTTTCAAAACTGATACTCCTTTGATTGCATACATAAAAATACGAATGGCCTTTATATTATTGGTTGTGTTTTGCCAGCACGAATGATCGGGATAATTTTTAGGATGATTAATAAGGCAATTAATAAGATATAATTAATAAGATAATTTATTAAATAATTGTTTAAGATTATTATTTAATATGTTTATTTTGGATGATTAATTTAGAGCAGCAATTTGCAATGATTATTTGGGATATTTATTTTGGATAACTATTGGTGATGATTTTAAGTATATTTATTTTCGATAATCATTTGCGCTGTCTATTTAGATATACTTGTTAAGGAGGGCTTTTAGAAATTGCTCGCACAGGGATGACAAAAATCAAAGTGAATTGCTTGACCTTTTTATGCACCCGAACCACTCTTAAGCTTAGAGCTTAATCCGAAAAGCACTGATAAATCAGTTAATATAAGTTTTGTTAATATTTTATCATAATGTATTTGACTAATTTACCCAGTAATTCTATAATAAAAATAAAAACAATATTGCTTAGCCTGACGCATTTGGGTTCGTCCCGGATAGAAAGGTTACGGATATATATGGATAACAGTTTCCGTGCCTTCTGGTGCGGTTTATTTTTTTACCGGAACAATGTTAAGAGCTTAGAACCAGAGATGCCACTATAAAATTAACTATATATCAAAGGAGGTTTTCCGGATGGAAAACAGGATATCTGTAATAAGCATCATCGTTGAGGATACTGAGATATCTTCCAAAGTGAATGAACTGCTGCATGATTTCGGAAAGTATATCATCGGCAGAATGGGGATTCCATACAGAGACCGCGGTATCTCAATCATATGCGTAGTCTTGGATGCACCAGGAGATGTAACCAGTTCACTGTCGGGTAAGCTCGGAATGCTAAAAGGCGTAACAACAAAAACTATAGTTGCAAAAAGCAAAAAGGAAAAGGACGGATTGACATGAAAAAACTATTATCGGCATTGTTAATTCTAACATTAACAGCTATGATGCTGGCAGGATGCAATACAGCATCCAACAAGGCTGACAACAACAAGGAAACCTCCTCCACATCATCCGATGAGATTACCACATCGGAAGAACCAAAGGAGCAGTCGGATGAACAGAAATATGAACCCGTTGACATCCGTATAGGCGGGCTTAAAGGGCCGACTTCCATAGGCATGGTAAAATTGATGGAATCAGCAGAAGCCGGCGCAGCAGCAAATAATTATTCTTTTACCATCGCCGGTTCGGCAGATGAGTTGACTCCCAAGCTTATCCAGGGAGAACTGGATATTGCCGCAGTTCCTGCCAACCTTGCTTCGGTGCTTTACAATAATACCAACAAAGCGATAAAGCTTCTGGCGGTAAACACCCTGGGTGTTCTTTATATTGTAGAAAAAGGAAGCGCAATTGATTCTTTGGATGACCTGAAAGGCAAAACCATCTATGCCACCGGAAAAGGTTCCGTGCCGGAATACAACCTGAGGTATCTCCTATCTCAGAATGGCATTGATCCTGATAAAGACGTGACCATCGAATGGAAGACTGAGCCAACTGAGGTAGTGGCTTTGCTTAAAGAGACGGACGGCGGTATTGCCATGCTTCCGCAGCCCTATGTTACCGTTGCCCAAACTCAGGTGGAAGGACTTAATATAGCTGTTGATCTTACCCAAGCTTGGGATGAGCTGAATAACAGAAGTGCTTTGATAACCGGTGTGCTGGTTGTGAGAAAGGAGTTTGCGGAAAAATATCCCGGACAGATTGCCGCATTCCTTGATGAATACAAGCTTTCTACCGAATATGTGAATGCAAATGTTTCAGAAGCTGCCAAGCTGGTAGAAAAGTTTGATATAGTAAAAGCGGCGGTTGCAGAAAAGGCTATTCCCTACTGCAACATCACCTACCTTGAAGGGGCGGAAATGAAGGACGCTATGGAAGGATATCTTGGCGTGCTTTTCGAGCAAAATCCGAAATCTGTAGGAGGTGTCCTTCCGGAAGATGATTTTTATTACACCCGGTAGGCAGAAAATTGAAAAGGCAATATCCATATTTTTAGCGCTAGCCATATGGCAAGTGGGTGCAATGCTGCTTGATAACAGCCTGCTTCTGGTAACACCTGCGGCAGTTGCCAAGAGGCTTGTAAGCCTTTTGGCAGAACCTGATTTCCTTAGTTCCGTGGGATTTTCGCTGGTGCGTATCATTTCCGGTTTTTTACTGGCATTGGTTGCCGGAAGCGTCCTTTCTGTAATCGCCGGGCGCTTCCGCCCTGCTGAGACATTGCTCTGGCCTTATATGACTGCCATCAAAACGGTACCGGTGGCATCTTTCATCATCCTTTGCCTGATATGGCTCAGCTCTAAGAATCTTTCGACATTCATATCCTTCTTGATGGTGCTTCCTATTATATACACAAACATGCTTCAGGGGATAAAAAGCACCGATCGCAAGCTTCTTGAAATGGCCCAGCTGTTTCGCGCAGGTTGGCTCAAGAAGATGAAGTACATATATATTCCCCACATCAAGCCTTATCTTCTTTCTGCCTGCAGTGTGTCCATAGGGTTGTCGTGGAAGTCAGGCATAGCGGCAGAAGTCATCGGAATACCCGATGGTTCCATTGGGGAGAAGCTTTATGAGGCAAAGGTGTATTTGAGCTCCGGAGATCTGTTTGCCTGGACGATTGTAATAGTTGTGCTGTGCATTGCCTTCGATAAGCTGTTTTTGCTGCTTCTAAAAAAACTGTTTGTCAGATTGGAGAAATCATAACATGGATATCGTAGTTTCGGAGATAACCAAAAGGTTTGGTTCCATCCTCGTTCTGGACCGCTTCAGCGCCACGTTTCCCAAAAGCGAGCTTACTTTTTTAATGGGACCTTCCGGATGTGGAAAGACCACTTTTCTTAACATCCTTATGGGTTTCATTTCCCCCGATGAAGGTACCATCAGTGGAGTTCCCGAGCTGAAAAGCGCCGTGTTTCAGGAGGATAGACTCTGCGAAAGCTTTAATGCCGTCTCCAATGTGCGTCTTGCATGTGACCGGAAAGTTGACAAAAACACCATCATTTCACACCTGGAAAGGATCGGCCTTAAAGGTAGTCTATCGAAGCCTGTAAGCGAGCTAAGCGGTGGAATGAAACGCAGGGTGGCCATAGTGCGGGCTATGCTGGCGGAAAGCGATATACTGTTTCTTGACGAGCCTTTCAAAGGCTTGGATGATGAAACAAAGAAAACTACAATGCAGTATGTGAAAGACAACATGGGAAAAAGGACTGTTATTATGGTAACCCACGATATGGACGAAGTGAAAGCCTTAGGCGGAAGGCTGATAACCATGTCCGGGAAACCTGCCTCCCTTTGAATCTAAACATCTAATGCTTCAACATGATTTAGATATCATGACTTGGATTTTTTTGCATAACTCAGGTTTCTTCTCTCCGCTTCAAAAACGAAATACCCATCTATTTCATGAACCCTTACGCCGCCAAAAATGGATATGAATTTGTTTTTATACCATTCCTTGCGCTTTGTCACCATGAGCATCCTGCCCCCGATTTTAAGACGGTTGAAGCCCTTCTCAATAAACTTTTTTGCCACGGCAAAATCCGTATGGTAAGGAGGATTGCTCAAAATTATATCAAACCCTGATTCCTGCAATGCTTCAAAGCCATCACTCTGCATGATATGAACATCTCCCACCCCGTTCCTTTCGGCATTCTTCTTTGAATACAATACCGCTTCCGGGTCAATGTCCACCATATAAACACCGCTGGCTCCGATCAATCGAGCGGCGGTTATTCCCACAACTCCATAGCCGCACCCTAAATCCAAAATCTTCTGTCCCGGTTCAAATTCAACGCATGAAAGCATGGCTAATGTCCCGGTGTCGATTTTGCTTGGTGAAAAACAGTTTTGCGAAGTTTCAAGCTCCAGATCAATCCCCTTTATGTTTGCTCTAATCAACACTTCACCTCTAGTCCTTTCCGAAGCAATAATTGTTTATTTTCTGGACACAAGTCATAACTAAGTTATATAGCATAGTATAACACAGTTTTATATAGCTTACACAGTTGATATATATTATAGCACAACCGGCCCTTTCTCGAACAACAATGTATTTATGCTTTTGGGAACTATGTAATTTAATTGCTGTACCAGCTGATATTTTAATCCTTTCACCAAACAATGCATTGGCAGA
Organism: Clostridium thermosuccinogenes; assembly: GCF_002896855.1. Lineage (NCBI taxonomy): Bacteria > Bacillati > Bacillota > Clostridia > Eubacteriales > Clostridiaceae > Clostridium > Clostridium thermosuccinogenes. The sequence continues at coordinate 2,647,248 of NZ_CP021850.1, forward strand.
GTTCTGAGAATGTAAGGCAGATTTTGCCCACATTCCTTCTATTATTCGAATCAAATAGTCCATGTGAATTAAATATATAGTCAAAAGCGGCTTACCCTGCGAAGTAAGCCGCTTTTGAAAAACTATAATTACTTAAACAAGCCTAAAAAATACTATTTTATTGCCAGTATCATAGGATCATCATCTTCCGGCGCTTGCAACTCGCATACCCATGGAGCCACAGCACCTATGCGTTCATAAGCCTCCGACAAATCCATATTGCGTTCTTCAGGAGTTAAAGCATCATACATCGCAGCTGCCACTGAACCGGCGTCATGTGTCGGTTTAACCTGGGAAAAACCTGCTTCCTTCAACCACTGAATCCATGTTTTGCAGGATGGATGCATTAATGTGTAAGAGAAAATTGCTTTCACATAAGGTTTGAGTTCCTCCAGTTTAGCAAGCGTCAGAGCAGAAAAACCCATTTCATCCACAATGCCTGATTTTTGCTTAAGTTGTGCCTTTGATACGGATAAATCAATTTTGTAATACGCCACTTTTTCCCCAGGGATATCCCGTAAAAAAACTACCATTGAACAGTTGTTATCCTTTGTTTCAAAAATCCATACATCCCTTTCCTGCCCATTTTTATATCTGCTCAGCCCTTCGTAGCACATGCGCAGACGCCCTCCCGGTTTTAAAACCCGATAAAACTCAGACAAAATCTCTTTTGGGTTTGGGCATTGCTCAACCGAAGAGGCAGCCACCACTCCATCAAAGGACTCATCGGGAAACGGCAATGGGCTTCCGGCTTGATAATGAACGAAAGACGCATTGCTAATGTTCATCCGGAGGGCATTTTCCCTGCATGTCATGATTCTTTTTTTCGACGAATCCACACCCACCACTTCAGCAACAAAAGGTGATAAAACCAACGAAGGCCAGCCGTCACCAGGCCCAAAGTCCAGCACTTTTCCTCCGGATATTTTTGCTGCATGAAGAAAGTCCTGTGTTCGTCCAACATCCACCCAATGGCTTAACTGCTGAGGATCAAAGGGTTGATATACAACCGGTAAAGAATAACAGGAGTGTGACTCCATATCATCATACAAAACCTGTGAGTCCGATTGAGTTACATTTTGCTCGGCAATCCATGTCAAAAAGTCATTGGTCTGAATATTTTGCATATCCATGATATACACTCTCCCTCGATTTAGATTTTGGTCCAAGTTATTGCTGTAAATATGTCTGAGTAGGTTTGTCTCATTTTTTGTGTAAAACCGTCAGACAGCATACACTTATTAGATTTACTGCTTTGCTGCTGCAAAATCTCATTTTACTATTGATGATTCCATTTTATGGTGAGTATAATCTAAAAAGCAAGAGACTATATATTTATAAAAAATTTGACCACTATAGGTTATAAATATGAGGAAAAATTAACTCTGCTTTTTATTATGCTGACTAAATGTTTATAATGGTGAATAAATTATATTATTTGCCGGAAGGCTTGCTTTCATCGAAATGCAGTAAATAGGATTATAAAATACTTCTATTACAGTACTTACGCAAAACAAAATGATCCTTGAAAAATAAAGATTTCACGCACTTAATTTGTCCCAAATGGTTGTTGCGAGAGGATTTGAGACAGTATTTACCTCTTTACCTGTCCGGTCTTTGGATGTTACATTAATAATGTACACAATACCGTTGACTTTAACCTGGACAATGTCCTGCAGGAAGCTGATGGTTTCACCCATGGTATTCAAATTATTCTGTATCTGCAAAATCTGCACGAATACAGAAGTTATGAACACCAAGGAGAAGTGACCCTCAAGTTTTCTAATAGACCGGACTTGAACTTTTTCAAAGTTCAGAAACTGCTTGATGTCTCTGAAGAATACTTCAATGTCCCAACGGCAAAGGTATTTCTTGAGGATGTCTTGAGCAGCTACACCGGGCAAGTCAGTAATGATAAATCTGGTGTTTTGGATAGATGCGTTATAGCCGTTTTTGACTATTGCCATCATGGTGTTACCCACACCAGGTAAGATTACCGATAAAGCCTTGATGTAGAAGCCTGTACCGGGGTAGTACCTGTACTGTTTCTTGCTAAACAGCAGGCTTATGGTCTTAACGTTAAAGTTAACCCTGTTGTTGTACAGCACTTTGCGGTTATTCTTTATCATGCAGACATAGTGGTAACCGCACTCTGAGAGCTTTTGCAGGAGCTCTTTACAGGAATACCAGGTGTCGAATGTGACGTATTCGGCAGCCAAACCAAATTTGTGGGCGAAGGATATCATACGTATGGCTAGTTCAACCTTGGTATGATATTCTTCACACTTTTCTTCCGGTTTCCATATCCGAAACGCCACGGGGATTTTAATCCAACCATTAGACCATAGAAGGACTACAATGTGCATTCCCCAGACATACCGATTATTTGTGTGATCGTATACATAAGATGTCGGGAAAATGCTCTTGCCGAAAGGCTTCCTGATAATCACATCATCGATGATCAAATATCCAAGACCAGCCGTTTGTGACTGTATTGCCTGGATGAACAGGATCATGATATTTGTGTTATTAATAGAAAGCAACGGCAGCAGCCTTGTTATGGCATCATGGGATACCCAGTACAGCTTCTGCGCAATATATGTTGCTGTAGGATTATTAAACAGGATTATACCCATACATGCTGCAACGAAGACCAGTGTATACTTCTCAGGGAACAAAAACTTATCCAAATTGAACTTTCTCACCAGTTCAGTAATAATATCGTGAATGCCGTGCTTGGCAACGGTTATGTCGGAAATGCAATTTTTGGTAGACCTCATGGAACCCCTGCCAAAAGAATAGCATAATTCGAAAACTGGTGAATAGCTGTAATATATGGAAACCTCAATGCAACAACCTTTTAAGCTATATTCTGTTTTCAAAGTGCTGATATGACTTGTTTATGTTACTTTTGCGTAAGTACTATCTATTATATGCCTTACATGTACTTGCAACTACAGCAGGTTGATTAAGCACCGTCATGGGATGTTGAACTGCTGAAACTTTTTCTTCAATGAAACAGCAAAGCATTAGTTTATGCTATGTTGCTATGGCTTAAAAGGATGCGATTTGTAAAGAAATGTAATCCCCTTTCTGACATATTATTAAGAGAAAAAACGCTTCACTATAAATGAAAAGTGTAAATTGCAAAGGAGCGTCCCCTTATTTTTGATGTATTAATTAGTTTAGGAGCATTTATCTTTAAATGTATCTTTAAATGTAAGGTGCATCCTTATAATGATACGCCATTTTGTTTTCTGCTATAAAACAATGAAGAAGTTATTCGTTTAATGAAAAATATAAATCGTGAAGGAACGTCCCCAATTGTATCCTTTCTGACTAACATTTTATAGAGAACACTTCACTTTACACTTTAAATGAAAAGCACAAATCGAAAAAGAGCATCCCTAATTACCAATTACGGACATTAATCTGAGAATAAGCATTCTCTATAAAAAATGAAAGTGATAAAAAATGAAAGTGCAAATTGTGAAGGAGCGTCCCCTTTTATAAAAATTTTTGATAACCCTATTGCATTTTTGGCTGTATTATTGTATTATTGTATTAATCACTTAATACAATAATACATAAAGGAGTGATGAGATGCAATGGAATATTGACTCGGAAAGGCCGGTTTATATACAGCTGTTAGAACTAATACAGGCTAACATCATTTCAGGTAATTTCAAGCCTGGAGATAAGCTGCCCTCGGTACGGGATCTCGCAGCCGAGGCGGGAGTTAATCCAAATACCATGCAAAGGGCATTGACCGAACTCGAGCGCATGGAGCTTATATATACCAACCGGACCAGCGGAAGATACATTACTTCAGACATAGGAGTCATAAAAAAGCTAAAGGAGAGATCGGCTATGAACATTATCGAGGAGTTTTTAGATAAGATGAAAAAGATTGGCTTTAATGAAGATGAAATTTTAGAACTCTTGACCAAAGCTTTAAAGGAGATGAGAAAATGAATCCCATTTTAGAATGCAAATCATTGACAAAGAGATATTCTGGCTTTACAGCCCTTTCCAATGTGGACTTAACTCTGGAAAGAGGCAGGATTGTCGGATTGCTGGGCCCAAACGGCAGCGGAAAAACCACATTGATTAAATTGATTAACGGCCTCCTGGTACCAGAAAGCGGAAGCATCCGTATTGCAGGCATGGAGCCGGGAGTTGAAACAAAAAAGATAGTGTCTTATCTTCCTGAAAAAACTTATTTGGCGGATTGGATGCAGGTTTCCCAGGTGATAGAATTTTTTCAGGACTTTTATGAGAACTTTGACTCTAAAAAAGCATATGCAATGCTAAGCGATCTGCGCATTGACCCCAAAAAGCGTTTGAAAACCTTGTCCAAAGGAACAAAGGAAAAGGTACAGCTAATCCTGGTCATGAGCCGCAAGGCAGATTTATATTGCCTTGATGAGCCCATAGGAGGTGTAGACCCAGCAGCGAGGGATTATATTCTCAATACCATCATTACTAATTACAACGAAAATGCGACGGTCTTAATATCTACACACCTTATTTCGGATATAGAAAAAGTGTTGGATGAGGTTATATTTATCAAAGATGGAACTGTAACTCTTCATTCCTCCGTTGATGATATAAGGTTAAAAGAAGGGAAATCAGTTGATTCGCTATTCAGGGAGGTATTCAAATGTTAAGAAAATTAATGAAGCATGAATTAAAAGCAACAGCAAGAATATTAGTTCCCTTATGCCTGGTACTTTTATTTATATCAGTTGTTAACCGGTTTATGTATAAAGTAGGCCCCAAAGAAGGAATCTTCATGTTCATAAACGGATTTATGTTCGTTTTCCAAATTTTTCTTATCTTTGCGGTTTTAGCTTCTACGATAATATTTATGATCACGAGATTCTATAAAAACCTACTAAGCGATGAAGGGTATCTTATGTTTACTCTGCCGGTAAAGTCCCATCATTTGATAACCTCAAAGCTTACAGTCGCGGTGATGTGGACCATAACCAGCATAATAGTACTTTTATCATCCTTACTCATAGCATTTGCCACGCCTGAAAGCGTTAATAACTTCATCAATGGGTTTAAATCAAACTTTGCAGAATTAGTAATTGCTTTTGATGGAAACTGGACGCTGTTATGGATCGAGCTGATATCTCTTATTCTTCTAAGTATTGTTGCAAACATACTGATGGTCTATGTTTCCATTTCCGTAGGCCAGTTATTTACCAAGCACAAGATCATAGGCTCTTTTGTATCCTATGTGATATTTTACAATGCGATTCAATTTCTTTTGTTGATTCTTTTGGCGATTTTCAGTTATACCTATTCCGGCAGCATCGATTTCACCCATGCGCTTCCCCGGGGAATCTTCCCGATCAGCATATCGGTTCTTCTTGTTGAGAGCATTGCTTTCTACGTGATCACCAACTATATGCTTAAAAGAAAACTGAATTTGGACTAATTGAAAGGACACATGACTATTATTGCAATGCTAAAGAGCAGAAAATGTGTCTTACGGAGTAAAATTAACAGGACATACCTTAGCATGAAGCAAAGCTTTATGCCAAAGGTATGTCCTTTGTTAAATTATCTCTGCTCATCCTTCAGTACCGTTTCAATGACTCCTCCACCCAGGCAAATCTCATTTTGATAGAAAACAACAAATTGCCCTGGAGTAATTGATCTTTGCGGCTTTTTAAACACTACCCTGCATCTGTTATGTTCAATTAGACGTACGCTGACCTCCTGATCCGGCTGTCTGTATCTGAATTTTGCAGTACATTCAAAGTTTTCTTCAGGAGATTTTCCACTGACCCAGTGAACATCGCATGCTTCCAGCCCATATGAATATAATGCCGGATTATCCTCACCCTGTGCAACATATAAAATATTATTCTTGATGTCCTTATCGGCTACAAACCACGGTTTTCCTTCATGGGTACCCCCAATTCCCAATCCTTTCCTTTGTCCGTAGGTATAGAACATGAGCCCCTCATGCTTTCCCAGGAGTTCACCGGAGATGGATCGGATTTCACCTGGTTGAGCCGGTAAATAGGATTTTAGAAACTCTTTAAAATTCCTCTCCCCTATAAAGCAAATGCCTGTACTGTCCTTTTTTTCCGCAGTATGCAAACCGGCACTGCGTGCAATTTCCCTCACTTCTTTTTTGTACATGCCGCCAAGGGGAAACATGGATTTGGAAAGCTGTTTCTGACCTAGTGTGCAAAGAAAGTAGGACTGATCCTTGCTCGGGTCAATTCCTTTTAGCAGTCTGAATTCACCATCACAATAATCTACCCGGGCATAATGGCCTGTCGCGAGGTAATCAGCTCCTATTTTTAAAGCATAGTCAAGAAAGGCTTTAAATTTAATTTCTTTATTGCACATCACATCCGGGTTTGGAGTGCGCCCTTTTTTATATTCATCCAGAAAATAAGTAAATACCCTGTCCCAGTATTCCTTTTCAAAGTTAACAGTGTAGTAGGGGATGCCAATTTGATCACAAACCCTTCTAACATCGGCATAATCTTCTTCAGAGGTACATATCCCATACTCGTCCTTTTCTTCCCAGTTCTTCATGAAGACGCCTATTACATCATATCCCTGCTTTTTTAAAAGATAGGCAGCTACAGATGAGTCTACCCCTCCGGACATACCCACTACTACCTTTATATTCTTGTTCATTTCATATCCCATTCTGTTTCCGAAAATGTCTTTTTTATAACCCATCTATAACAGGTATTTTTGTCATTCTTATTGGTTATAAGAATCCTTATGCAAAATAAGGCATAGGTTATAATCAAGCTTTGCAAGCTACACAAATGCAAGTATTATTCTGAAATCAGGCATATTATCAGTAATTGCAAATTGTTAAACTTCATCGCCAACTCTTAAGGACAGCAATCCTAGTATTTTGCGATCCAGGCTTTATCTTTTAAATAGCTTTATGAAAGAATTCCCGTGCTTTTATACCAAGGCTGGAATCCGGTCCTCTTTGACCATGACCTGATTGCCTTTCAGTATCTGCTTGGTTCTGTCCCCTTCCTCCAGGGAATTTAAATATACGATCTCTTCAGGAACGATCTTTATTGCATTCAGCCGTCCTTTTTCATTATTAATCAGCCATGGCTCTTGACAGTATCTGCTTGCTTCATCGAGCAATTGACTGTCTTCAAGGCTTGTGATAGCTTTGCCAAAAATTTGTACTCCCTTGATTTTGCGATAGTTGATGTACTCTGTATTTACCAAAAGGCATACATTGGGATTCTGCCTTATGGCTTTAAATTTCTCGCCACCGGCCGATAAAATGTAAATATTCAGGCCATCTCCCAAGAAATATTGCACCGGACTGCTGCGCGGCATATTGTTCATGCATGTGGCTAAAGATCCATCTTTGTGTTCTTTTAGAAAGCTTATGATCTCTTCTTTTAATTCTTCAGGTGAATATTGCTTGTTCATTCTGTTCCTCCTAAACAACTTGCAGCTTTTTTGGATACATTCTTGGTTTTTGGTTTTATTGCTTATATAGTATTTCCATTATTGCTCTGCAGTATTAATCCCAAACATAGGGACGCTCCTTCTTTTATTACATTTTGCAAAAGTTATACCGAGTTGGATTTTTCATATATCAAAAGATGAAATTGGAACGATTTCATGGTTGTATGTCTGATATCTTTATTTGAAAAGATGATATTTATAAAGGAGCTTCCCATTTTTAAAGGGACGCTCTTTTTGTTATTTCATTTTATGAAAAGTATATTGTGTTAAGTTTTTTATTATTAAAACACATTTATACCGACCTTCCAGCTGCCCGTCTGATTTCTTTCCAGTATAGGTAAAAGTTGCAATTTATAAAGGAGCGTCCCCTATTACGCTCCTTTTTTATTCATTCTATAAAAGTATGCTGTGTTAAGTTATTTTTTATCAAAAGGTGCAATTATGCCGACTCTTCTGCTTGTATATCAGATATTTTTCTAAAAAACTGTTATTTATACAGGACTGTCCCCTGCTTTTTAAACAGAATGTTATTTTCAAGGTGGATGTGCTGGAACAAATCAGCCTCAAGCTCCTGCAACTTGTCAAAAGTCCTGTGGTAAGTGCCGCATCCATCTTCAGGCACTTTATAATCTTCCGTTATTTCTCTTAACTCTTTTAGAATGTCCCCTGCCCCATCATGCTCGTCTTCCGTCTCTTTCATTACCGATATGATTTGGTTATAGAGCTCTTCGGAAGGCTTTGCATAATACTCTTTCATCAATGGGAACAGAACTACTTCTTCTTTTATGAGGTGCTGTTCCAACTCGGTTTTCAAACTATGGAACAGCTTGTGAACCTTGAAAAGAATGTTGTGGTTTGCACCATGAACCCTCAATATTGTAGCTGTCAAATCGCTGATCTCAGGAAGATTAATGTTTAAATAACTATGATGAGTATTTACAATGTAGTCTATCAATTCAACCGAAGACATTTTCCTAAAATCCGTTTGGTCATTATGCTTTATTGCTTCCTCATAAGCTTCATTAAGCTGGCTCAATATTTCAACTTCGCTTAGGCTGCTTTCCAAAATAGCTTCTGATAGCGGTCTGTACCCTCCGCAACAGAAATCAATTTTATACTTCTTAAAAATCTCACTTGCCTTTGGCAATATAGATACGATTTCACCAATTTTCTGTGATGCATTGTTTCTGCCCCGGATAAATGTCCCGGAGTTGCTCAAGTTGCGTGACCGTTTGCACGTATGCTAATATCTTCCTGGAAGAAAAAAAGGAGGATATGATAAGAGCTTTGAATATATATGTTAAGTGTTCCAGCACCTAACCCTCAAAGCCCTTTAACACATTTGTAATATGATAATAGCATATCTGGGGCGGAATGTTAAGGAGTATCGCAGAAATTGTTTAAAATTTTTGGAAAGGCTGGAGTTGATATGCCCGAAATGCGGCGGGAAAACAACCTTTCATGACAGATATGCACGTCATGTGCATATGGGCGAGGAAATTGAATGGATTAACATATTCCGTGTAATCTGTAGCAAGTGTGGGAAGACACATGCAATCATACCGGATTTCATCAGGCCGTATAAGCATTACTCGGCTTGTGATAGCGAGCTGGTCCTTCGGGACCAGGAGGACGGTATACCTCTTGAGGAGATTGAGACTGCCGCCAGCATATCCACATTAAGGCGGTGGGTAGAAGAATTCAGGCAACGGGGGCGGCAAGCTGCAGGAGCATTAAGAGCTATACTGTACAGGTATTATGGCAAGTTTGTCAATGAGCTGGAGATGATAGAAACAAAGGTATTCCACATGATTGAGCGGCTGCTTGGGTTACTGCCGCAGATAGAAAGCAGCCATCTTGCCATAGGTGAAACGAATATGTGGCTAACAAATCATCTGGCAGGAGTATTTGTATAGAAAATTCCCACATAGTTTGCGTAGCTGTCCGGAGTTCCCTTCTGATAGGCTTTAGGAAAAAGCACAGGAGGGATCGAAATGATAAACAATGAAGTATTGGAAAAAGCATTAAAGAAACATGAGATCATATCGCCGCTATTGCAGCCGGATCTGGATGAGGCGGAAAAGCGGAGAATACGGCAGGAGATACTTGAGAGGGAAGGAATTTCGGAAAGGACACTTCGGAGGTATCTTGCAGCGTACCGGGAGAATGGTTACGAAGGGCTATTACCAAAGATACGAAAAGATACAGGGCAACAAAGAGCGATATCTCAGGAAATATTAGATCGGGCAATCGAAATAAAACAGGAACTGCCGGAGAGAAGTGTCAGGAGGATCATAAAGATCCTTGAAGGCGAAGGGATTGTCAAAAAAGGAAGTGTCTCCAGAAGCACCTTGTCCAGGCATCTTTTGAAGATGGGCTTTGGTGCAAAAGACTTCAGAAATGTTCGTATAGAAGGAACGACAGCCCGCCGGTTCGTCAAAAACGGAAGGAACACATTGTGGCAGGCAGATATCAAATACGGTCCGTACATACCGACTGCCGACGGCGGTAAGAAACGGACATACATGGTGGCATTTATTGACGATGCGACGAGGCTGGTGTGTCATGCAGAATTTTACGACAATCAGAGGCTTCCGATATTGGAAGACAGTTTTCGCAAGGCAATATTGAAATACGGCAAGCCGGAGGCAGTATACGTTGACAATGGCAAGGTATTTATCTCGAAATGGTTCAGAGTAGCATGTGCAAAGCTGGGAATCCGTCACATGAACACAAAGGCGTATTCTCCGGAGAGCAAAGGCAAGATTGAGAGGTTCAATGCCACAGTTGAAGAGTTTTTCCAGGAGATATCGCTGGAGAAAGCAAAAAGCCTGGAGGAACTTAACCGCAAATTTCGGGTATGGCTGGATGAAGGGTACAACGGGAAGCCTCATAGCAGTTTAAAAGGGGTTTCTCCATCGCAGGCGTATGCAAGTGATCCAAAGAAGGTGCGGTTTGCAACTCCTGAAGAATGCCGGGACGCATTTTTATGGGAAGATACAAGGAAAGTTGACAACACAGGCTGTTTCAAGCTGCAAGGGATAGAATATGAAGCCGGAATCGAATACATAGGCAAAAAAGTGGATGTGCGGTATGATCCTTTTGATATGAGCCTTCTGGAGATATGGTACAATGGTGAGCGCCGAAAGACAGCAACCCCGCTGAAGGTTGGGGAATACTGCTCAAAGGTTGAAAAAACACCAGCAACGAAATCGGCGACTCATTCACGGCTATTAAAAATATATGAGAGCGAGAATGAAAAGAGGCAAAAACGGCAGACCGGAGCATTAACCTTCAGGAGCATGAAGGGCGGTGACAGAAATGTTTGAGCAGTACTACAACTTTCTGCACACGCCGTTCACCCGGGATATACCGGAGAAGCATTTGTATAGCAATCCGGAGCTGGAAGAGGTCTGCAGCAGGCTTGAGTATGCGGCCCGGAACCGGTTGTTTGCAGTGATAACGGGAGATGTTGGTACAGGAAAGACCACAGCCATAAGGAAGTTTGTTGGGGCGCTGGACAGCAACCGGTACAAGGTAATGTACATAAGCGATTCGGCGTTGACACCGAGGAATTTTTACTGGGAAGTATTGAACCAGCTGGGATGTGAAGCGAAATTCTACAGGAGCGATGCAAAACGACAACTAACGAGAGAGATCAGCAACCTGATTGAAATACAGAGACGTATTCCTATAATCATCACAGATGAGGCACACCTACTTTCAAGGGAGATGCTGGAGGAAATCCGGTTTTTACTAAACTTCAGGATGGATTCGTATAACCCAATGAGTTTAATCCTGGTAGGCCAGAGTGAGTTGAAGGACATCCTGAAGAAGCAGATATATGAGGCAATATGCCAGCGAATAGATATCCGATATCATATGATGCCATATGATCGGCAAAGAACCGGTGAATACATAAGAAAGCACCTGGAGTATGCAGGAGAAAGCCGGGAGATATTTACGGATATGGCGGTAGACGAGATATATGAATATTCTCATGGAGTACCGCGAAAAATCAACCGGGCGTGTACAGCTTGCCTTTTACATGGGGCACAGGTACAGAAAAAAATCATAGACGATCATGTGGTAAGGCTTATTGTTGAGGAAGAATTGAACTGGTAGTTAATATGCCCTGTCCGTATACATCTGCGGACAGGGCTAATGAGCAAAACTAGCGGTCAAAAAGAATGAGCAGATTGCGGTCAAAGAGGCCGAACAGCGACAATGCATTAAATACACCCATTTATATCCCTCTTTCTAATTATTTTTGATTGTTGCGTTAATCCATATATGTCTTTATCATTTATAATACTGCCTCAAATCCCTTGCCTGTTGTCAGCCTTTAGCACAATAAAGCTAAATTTTCTCAAGTTTCTATTGAATCTCCCTCTCCAGAGCTTCCTTATCCAGGATAATAACCTTTTTATTCCCTATCACCCTGATAACACCTTCGTCCTGCAGCCTACTCATTTTTCTACTGACAGTCTCTCTGGCCACCCCAATATAACTGGCTATACCCTCACGGCTCAATGGCAGTTCCACAAGTGTACCCTTGGCATGATGTTTACCGTATTTGTCTAGAAACTCCAGTAGTACTGAGCTTACTCTTGCCTCAATCTTTTTTGCACCCATATTCTCGATTGTGTTTTCAAGCCTTTCCAAACGATTGCATAGCTCACTCATAATCTTAAAGCTGATATCCGGATATTCTCTTAACAGCTGTTGAAAATCCTTTTTGTTTATGAGGCATATATGAGTTTCTTCCAAGGTTTCAACGTTATAGGTCGCTTTCTGTTGGGACAGAAGGTTCTTCTCTCCAAGGAAATCTCCCTCTGTAAAAATATAAAGTATTTGCTCCTTCCCCTCCTGAGTATCCTTGAAAGCTTTCACCTTTCCCTTATTTACAATGATCAGGCTTTCCGGGTTTGAACCTTCCATTATTATTAGTTCACCTTTGGAATATTTCTTTGTCGTTATGAGACTTGAAACCCAGCTCAGTTCATCATCATCCAGGGATGAAAATATGGGTACTCTGCGAGCACAAGACTGATGGTGGCAATGTTCACAGGAGTGTGTATGTTTACTCATGCTTTAATCATTCCTTTTTTGGTCCATATTTCCCACATTTATGAGAAATCAAAACACTTAAGTGTAAACATAGCAATGCGGTTAATATAAGTGTAATGCGTTAAGAAAACTTGAGAATATAACTGAACCTTCTTAAAACATTACCGTATTTAAGTAAAGCTTCTCACAAGAATACCCTCTTTATTCAATTTGCTATATTTTCCGCACACCCTCCCACTCCTGATGTTCATCGATTGTGATTTAATATTAAACCATTCCGGCTAACAAAACTGTGACTTGAGTCAAATTTTCAAAAAATGTTGGGGACGCTCCTTCATATAGAACATTTGTTTTATGCTTGTTGGGGCGTTTCTTTTTATAGAACGTTTGTTCTTTACAATTAATGTATTATATGGTATGATATATCCATAAATCGTATCCTGAGGTGGTTTATCATGCCAAGAGCGGCCAGGAAGAAATCTGAAGAATCCATGTATCATGTGATGTCCAGGAGCATCAGTGAAGTGGATCTTTTCCAGTGTGATGAGGACAAGGACTATTATTTGTCGCTGCTTAAGCGCTATAAAGAAAAGTACCACTGCAAGATATATTGCTATGCCCTGATGAGCAACCATGTTCATATTTACATCAACCCATGCGGCTTTGACATTTCCACGTTCATGCGCTGTCTGAACAATGCTTATGTTGCTTATTTCAACAGGAAGTATGGCCGCCATGGACACCTTTTTCAGGGGCGCTTCGCCAGCACGATAGTGGACAATGATACTTACAGCCTTACCCTGTCGGCTTATATCCACAACAATCCTAAGGACTTGCCCGGATATGCCGGCAGGGAGGAATATTACCGCTATTCTTCCTATGGTATTTACGCAGGTCGCCGGAAGGACACCGACGGTATAGTGGATACGGAATTTATACTTAGTCACTTCGGAAGGGATAAAAAGACTGCACAGCAGAAGTACAAGGCGTTTGCAGAATCCATGAAAGAAACAGGCATAATGAAGGAAGTGGATAATAGTATAATGAAAGCTTACACTGAAAATGTGTACAGCAGCGAGAGACAGTACATAGTGAGAACTAGAATACCAGACGAATTAATCTATAGGATGAGCAATCTATTAGGAATGAAAGTAGTTGAGGAATTAAGAGCGAAATACAACAGGAAGGCAAGCAAAATCAGAGCTTTCACTGCTTACATAATGAGAACAATATGTGGTTATACCTACGCAAGTATCTGCCAGTACATAGGTAATATGTCGATGTCCGGCATATCAAGACTTACCAATGAAGGATTCCGGTTAATAAAAGAAGATGTGAGGTACCGGAATACATTCAATTCTTTAATTCAGGCTGGTTAAAGATTAGGCGAATCAATTGCTTCTGATCATAGAATTTCCAATCGACATTCCTATTTCAAGGAATTGCTTATTCTTTCATTGCTCAAATAGGTTTGGAACCTTTATGCTAAGTTAAGCCAGCAAGGCTTTAATCTATGCTATAAATTCCCATTTAGTCTTACTTTTACTGATTATATTTACTGATTATAAAACAAACAGGAACGTCCCCTATTTTTCAAAATAGAAAGAAACGTACCCTACATTTTTGCTAACTGCAAAATGGGAAGGAGCGTCCCCTACATTCCTCCCCATATTGCGCCTACAATACCGGCAATCACAGTCAGCAGAATGGGATTTACATCAAAGCGGATGTTTAAAACAGCAGTGATGATGAAAACAGCGGCTAAAAATATCGATACGGTTCCCAGCGGGTTGGTAAACAATGTGGAAAGACTGGCGCCTGGCTTCAGCAATATTCCCGAAGCAATTGTTATGGCAGCTGCAGCAATCAAGCCTACCGCAGCTGGCTTAATGCCTGAGAGGAAAGCTCCCATCAGCTTGTTCTCGCGGTAACGGGTAATAAAGCGCATTACGAGTGTTATTAAAATAAACGAAGGAAACGATACACCGATGGTAGCCGCCAGCGCACCCCAAAAGCCCGCATGCAGGTAACCGACATAAGTGGCGGCATTTATAGCAATAGGCCCAGGCACTATCAAATCCAGCGCATTCAAGTCTGCCAGCTGCTGGGCACTTATGGAAAACTGCTCCGATGATTCGGTCATTATCATCGACAGCATGGTATAACCGCCGCCGAAGCCTAATATTCCAATCTTGAAAAACACATAAAACAGCTTAAGATATTCCATAATTATTGAGCTTCCTCCTCTTTTTTACGTGCTTTAACCCGCTGATAGACATATCCTGCAATACCAGCCAGCAAGATGACCACCGGAGCACTGATATCAGCAAAGACTACCAAAACCAACGCAGCAAGCATCACAACTACGGCAAAATTATTTTTAATATTGTGACGTCCCAGTGAAAAAGCAGCAGATAATACCATCGCAGCCGATGCTGCCCTGATGCATTGAAAGGCTCCTTCAATCGCACCTTTCATAGGTATGAGCTGCAACATAATGGTTGCTAGCACCATGATGACAAATGCAGAAAATGTCGAGCCAACTGCCGCAACTATCATGCCGAGATTGCCTGCTGCGCGCTTGCCAACAAAACACGCGCAGTTGAGCGCTATTACCCCCGGCAGGGTTTGGGCCAGAGTCGCATATTCCATAAAGTCTTCTTTTGACATCAGATTATACTTTTCCACTACATCCTTTTCGATTACAGGCAGCATTGCCAGGCCGCCTGCAAAAGTAAATGTGCCAGCCTTGAAAAAGATTGTAAATAATGCCCAAAAGGTTTTGAAACTGTATTTTTTCATAATATCATTCCTTTTTTACACTGTACCTTATGTAATAAATTGCTACTACCGATGAAACCTCAATTTGCAATCTTAACTGCATCTTCACGTAGTTTAACATATGGTTGCTGCAATCTTCAACCCCCTTGGTAAAAAAATCACAACTTCTGCTAAATATCCTATGCTTTTTATTTTATATATTCAAAAAGCTGCCTATGCAATTTAAAATAATCCGTGAAAGATAGCTATTGGCTTTTTCCTTTTACCTATATCATTGCTCCTTACAGATAAAAATGAATCATCAATAGGAAAAGTATAAAATCACACAAAACTTGCAACCTCACCGAGAGAAGCATTCGGAGAATTAATAGGCTTCCAGACAGAATAAGCCTTTATATGAAATGAGTTCAGAATAACAGATGCACTAAAATGCGCAGAAAGGGACACAAACCACCACTATCAAACAACCGGTTTCCAACCTGTATAACACACCACAGAAAAGGCTTCACTGAACGGAAGATGCCATCGAATTCTTATATTCTCTGAATTTATCAGTTATTTCCTTGTTATCTGCAAAAAAGCTATTGAGGATTTTTATATTTTCCAACGTACTGGAATTTATGCTATGCTCAATCAACTCTGTTTGAACCAACACATCCTCTTCGCATCCTATAAACCTTAAAAACTCTTCTATTGTGCTGTGGCGTTCAAGAAGAAACTTTCCTATCTCCCTGCCGCTATCGCTTAAGACAATAATCCCATACTTCTCATAGTTTAGCAACCCCAGATCTCCCAGCTTCTTCACCATTTTGGACGCCGAAGAAGCCTTGACATTCAGCAGCTCAGCAAGCTTGTTAATGCGAAGATAGCCATTCTCAAGGCTGCTTCTGTAGATCATCTCCAGATAATCCTCCAGAGCAGGAGTAAGCTGTTCATTATTTTGCAGAAGCAGTTGATATCCTCGTACCGTATGAAATTCTCTGTTATCCATGCACATCATCCTTTAAACTATGCAATTTTTCGATTTGTTTAATTTATATGCGTAACACATAAATTATATTTTTCATATGTTAGTGTAGGGAAAAAATCTTGCTCCCAGCTAATAGTGAATAAATAAAAAATATACATAAATCCATGGATGGCGTATCACAAGATGTGAATCGACGCTGTCAGAGAGCAAAATGGACTTGTTAAGGGGGTTTTAACATGGAAAACAAACTTATACCACTGAATCTTGTACCTTTAGGTAAAAAGGCAAAAGTAAAAGATCTTAAATCTGACGGATCGGTGCGTAGAAGAATGCTGGATTTAGGATTGATCACCGATACCGTGGTGGAAGCGCTGCAGAGAAGCCCTTCGGGAGATCCCGTCGCTTACTATATTCGTGGTGCTGTCATTGCATTGCGTTCCGAAGATGCATCAAAAATTATTGTTGAAGCTCTTTAGGTTCCATCCCTTTTTACTAATAATGTTAAATTGCCATAATCGGGCAAAGTGTGCCCGTTTGTGGTTTATATATCAACTCAACATGCTAAAAAAATCAAGGAGGTTTTTTAATGGGTCTGACAAACCAATCAACAGGAGTCCGCCTGTTGGAAACTGAGCTTAAAATCGTGCGTTCCAGCCCTGATGATAAAGTAATCGCCCTTGCCGGAAACCCCAACGTGGGTAAAAGTACGGTTTTTAACAGTTTAACAGGGTTGAACCAGCATACCGGCAACTGGCCGGGCAAAACAGTCACTAATGCACAGGGCAGACATAGACACAAAGATAAGAACTTTATTTTGGTGGACATACCGGGTACTTATTCCCTCATGGCAAATTCTGTGGAGGAAGAAGTTGCGAGAGATTTTATCTGCTTTGGCAATGCAGATGCGATCGTTGTCGTGACCGATGCCACTTGTTTGGAGAGAAATTTAAATCTTGTTCTGCAAACCCTGGAAATCACTGATAAAGTTGTTGTCTGTGTCAACCTTATAGATGAGGCAAAAAGGAAAAAAATAAACGTCAATTGCAGTGAACTGTCCAAAATTCTCGGCATACCTGTAGTTCCGACAATTGCAAGGAACTATTTGGGACTCAATGAGCTAATGGATGCGGTCTACGATATAGCCGATAACCGTACTGTCACAAATCCTGTTAAAATTATATATGATGAACCAATCGAAAAAGCAATAGAAATGATCCAGCCGGAAGTGTTGAAAACTCTTGGAGGCAGAATCAACAGCCGCTGGGTGGCATTGAGGCTTTTAGAAAATGATCCCAGCCTTTTAAGATCATTGGATAAGTACTTGGGGTTCAACCTGGCAGATGACGGTGAACTTGTAAGACAGCTTGAATCTGCAAGAGATTATCTTACCGAAAAAGGCATCCCCACAGACCAACTGCGCGACAAAATTGTAACCAGGCTTGTGCGCATGGCAGAAGATATCAGCAGAAAAATAATCACTTTCGAAGGCAAGGTGTACGGCAATTTCGACAGGAAAATTGACAGAGTCCTTACTTCCAGGATTTTTGGCATTCCGATAATGCTCGGGCTCTTGGCATTAATATTCTGGATTACCATTGAAGGTGCTAATGTGCCTTCCGGTATGCTCGCTGACTTTCTTTTTAGTATAGAGGCCAAGCTCACGGAATTGTTTACACAGGCAGGTTCACCCCAATGGCTTCATGACATATTAGTCCTGGGCATGTACCGGACCCTCGCCTGGGTCGTTTCGGTCATGCTGCCTCCAATGGCCATTTTCTTTCCTTTGTTCACTCTTCTGGAAGACCTGGGGTACCTTCCAAGAGTAGCCTTCAACCTGGATAATTTCTTCAAAAGAGCATGTGCTCATGGAAAACAGGCATTAACCATGTGCATGGGGTTTGGATGCAATGCTGCGGGGGTTATAGGTTGTAGGATCATCAACTCACCAAGAGAGCGCCTCATTGCCATAATAACGAATGCCTTTGTGCCTTGTAATGGCCGTTTTCCGACACTTATAGCCTTAAGTACGATTTTTATAGGCGGTACGGCAGGTGGTGCTTTCAAATCCTTGTACTCCACCTTGGCTCTTACAGCAATAGTTCTTATAGGTATTTTCATGACACTGCTGGTATCCAGAATTCTATCCAAAACCATACTTAAAGGCTTACCGTCTTCCTTTACATTGGAGCTCCCACCCTACCGGAGGCCCCAGGTGGGCAGAATCATCGTTCGCTCCATCTTCGACAGGACACTTTTTGTTTTGGGCCGTGCAGTTGCCATCGCCGCTCCTGCAGGAATGGTTATATGGCTCATGGCCAATATAAATATAGGTGGAGCAAGCCTGCTGTCATACGCCGCGGGTTTCCTCGATCCCTTCGGAAAAATGATAGGAATGGACGGTTATATACTGATGGCCTTTATTCTCGGCCTACCGGCTAATGAAATCGTCATTCCTGTATTAATCATGAGTTATATGTCCTCCGGATCAATGCTGGAACTGGAAGAATTGGAGGATTTGCGCCGGGTGTTGGAAGCTAACGGTTGGACCTGGCTCACCGGAATATGTGTAATGCTATTTTCCCTCATGCACTTTCCCTGCGGTACCACCTTATGGACCATACGCAAGGAAACCCAAAGCATGAAATGGGCGCTCGCTTCCTTTGCCATACCAACCGCAGCCGGCATCATCATATGCTTTATCGTAGCAAACGCAGCCCGTATTTTGGGACTGGTATGATATTGGTCTTCTGGCTGAAGCCGGCAACATGAAAATAATTAATCCAGTTATCCTATTATCCGTAAGGATTTTAATGCAGCAAAGCCAATAATATGCTATGATGTGAAACCTTAAATAGATTATATTCGAACAGCTTTTAAAGCATTGCATAATGTGGTGCTGGTACAGAAAAATCACAGTTGACTAAGTTAACTATATATGCTATTTTATTCATATAAAGCAAACGAAAGGATGGTATTGATGTTGGTAAGCTCTGTTAAGGTGGTTTTCAACTAAATATAGTTGAAGGGGTATAATTTGAAACAGGCAAATATCCTGTGTGTTTTTTGTACCCTAAATCAGACATTACCTTACAGGCGGCTGCTTCAATAACCATTATAGTTGCGTTTGTTCTCATATCGGAGTTTGGAAACGTATGGGCTCGGCAAGGTATGTTTGTCGGGCTTTTTTGTTTACTATGGGCGCCCATCTGGCAAATTACTCCCGGCAGCATAACCTGACTGATTTTTGCTTTGTAAACTTCAGTCTATATGTCGGCCTATACCTTTTCCTTCTTCTACTGTCCAGACGCATACTGCCTTTTACGGGCAAGGTATGAAATCTACACTTAATTCAGAATAAATGCAAACCATGTCCAGGTTATAACTAAGCTTTCCTGTATTCATGTCTGTTAAGGGTACTCTTTTCCGGATTGAAAACAAAGAGCAGATTATTCTTTTGCTTCGTATCCAGAAGCATTAATTAAACAGCCTATTTTGCTGCTGTTGGTTTTAAAACGGTAATATTAGACGACAGGTTTATTTGCCGGTGAAAATTGACAATAAGAATTTTTACAAAAACAGATTTAAGAAAGGAAAAAAGACGATGAAGAAATTTTATGAGGCATTGGAATTTAATAAGATACTCCACATGTTGGAAGAACATGCTTTATCAAATAAAGCAAAAGAAAGAATCAGGAACCTTGAACCTTATCTATCGGAAGCAGAAGTATCACGGCATACGGGCGAAACCACCGAAGCCAGGCTCATCATGGAGCATTACGGAACGCCTCCATTATCAGGCATGTATGAGCTGGATAAGTCATTGGCTTTATTGGGCAAGGGAACGATCCTTTTGCCTGAGCAGCTGGAAAGCATAGCGCAGTTCCTCACAGCCTGCAGGAGAATGAAAGCATACCTTAAAAAGGCAGAAGCCACATTTACATCCGTAGCTTCCTATGGTAACTCCATGTACGCTCTGGAAGGAGTCGAGGGTGAAATCAACAGGTCAATCCGTGGAAGCCAGGTGGATGACAAAGCTTCTCCTGCCCTGGCAGACATAAGGAGGAAAATTGCCAATATAGACATCCAGGCAAAATCCAAGCTCGATTCTCTGCTTAGGAACAACAAAAACTGGTTTAGCGAAAGCTTTGTATCAATCCGCAACGGACATTACACACTGCCGGTTAAAAAAGAATACAAAAACCAGGTCAAAGGGGCGGTAATTGATGTTTCCCAGAGCGGAAACACCTATTTCATCGAGCCTTTGGCAGTAAGAAAGCTGCAGGAGGAGTTAAGCCTTCTTTTTATAGAGGAGGAAAATGAAATAAAGCGCATACTGTATATGCTTACCACTATGGTGGAAGAGAATTTGCCATATATCAGCATCAATATTGAAGCAATGGAAACCCTGGATTTCATATTTGCCAAAGCAAAGCTGAGTATAGCGATGAAAGCAGTTCCTCTGCCTGTTTCTGCCGAAAGAAAGATAGAAATAAAGGGAGGCAGGCATCCCCTGTTGAAAGCTGATGCTGTAGTTCCCTTAGACTTCCGTATCGGAGGTGATATTAGAGGAGTGGTTATTACCGGACCCAACACCGGAGGAAAAACCGTTGCCTTAAAGACCATTGGTCTATTGTCGATGATGGCGCAAAGCGGACTTCATGTCCCGGCAGAGGCAGGATGCTTCACTATGAACAACTATGTACTGTGCGATATAGGTGACGGGCAAAGCATTACAGAAAACCTGTCCACCTTTTCTTCCCATATGACAAACATAATAAAAATACTTCAACTGGCGGACGATCAGTCACTGGTATTGTTGGATGAATTGGGTTCAGGCACTGATCCTGCCGAAGGGATGGGATTGGCGATTGCAATATTGGAGGAACTGGCGGCCAAAAACTGCCTGTTTGTTGCAACTACCCATTATCCGGAAATAAAGGATTTTGCCAAAGCGACACCAGGACTTATTAATGCAAGGATGGCCTTCGACCGTCAGAGCTTGCTGCCCCTGTACCGTCTGGAAATGGGAGAAGCGGGAGAAAGCTGTTCTCTGTATATAGCAATGCGTCTTGGCCTTCCCCAAAGATTGATTGAAAGAGCCAGCTTGGCTGCCTACGGAAACAGGACCGGCAAATCCGGTGAAATGTCAGGTATCGCAGCAAGTATACCCACCGGTGATGCTGCAGGAACCACAGGCTTCAGGCTTGCTTCCGGCACAACAGATTGCTTAAAAAACATGCCCGCTGATGATACACCATTATTTGCCAAAGGCAAGGTTGCCACTGACATAACAGAAAGTATAAAAAGTACACCTGCTTCCGGCATAACAGATCATGCTAATAACATGGCTGACACTGATATGACAGAAAGCGCAAAAGGTACTTTTGCCGGTAGCGTAAAGGCGCATGAAAAAAGCACAACTTCTGCAAATGTAACAGAAAATATCAAAGGTATGGCTGTTTCTGATGCATTGCAGAGGGATATCGCTTCAACATCTCAGAGTATGGGCTTAGAAGTCCGTCCGGGCAAAAGGATCAAAAAGAATGAGGAGAGCAAAATTCCCGGTAACTCCCCCGGTATGAGTTTTAACATCGGAGACAGCGTAATGGTTTATCCGCAAAAGCTGATTGGAATCGTCTATCAAAAGGCCAATGACAAGGGTGAAGTTGGAGTTCAGATAAAGAGCAAAAAACTGCTGGTAAACCATAAAAGACTGAAACTTCATGTGGCTGCCAAGGAGCTTTATCCGGAAGATTATGATTTTTCCATAATCTTCGATACTGCCGATAACAGGAAAAAAAGACGTAGCATGGAGCGAAAACATGATCCCGGCTTAATTATCGAGATTGACGAAGGAAAAAGAGTTTGAAAGCGCGGGCATCGCAGACTGAGCAAATAAAGAGAAGGACTTAGACAGTTACACCAAATAAAACCATCAGAACCCATATGTATTTATTAATGCAATATGGGTTCTGCCATGCCTTTTGGTTATAGACAAAAATTATCATAGGCAAAACAGGAAGCCTAAAGCAAAATCCTAGGCTTCCTGCTTTGTCAAGCTCAATGCTTGCCATCTCTTCCAAGCTTTAAATGTAAGAGCTCCTGCCCAATCGTTTCACTTGTCCCATGGCAAAAGCCACATAAACGTTGGATCTGGCCCTTCAAGCTCATGCATGCGTAATTTCGTATGTACTATTTCTTGATTTCCCAATAGCAAGCCTTAGGTGATACGATTTTTCCCTCTTTTTTCAATTTAGACATTACTTTGTCAACCTCTTTTTTGTCTATTCCAGTGGCGGTTGCTACTTCGCCTGCTTTTACAGGCTTTTCGCTTTTGCTGAAAAAATCCAATATTACATCATAGTTATCCATACTTTTTCCTCCTTTCCAAAATTCGGAACACTTTGTACTTTAAATAGAACGGATTGCATATACACATACGGCAGAGCTTCAATATCCCTGTTTACAGAAAGACTAAACCCATCCGCTTTCCGTAATGCACATGGCATCCGCTCTATCTCCTGTTACTTACCCATTTTTTTATAAGTTGTACCATTTTCTTTATTTTAACATTTCATCGCCGGACAGGCAAATATACCTTAGCCGTGCGAATTAGCGTTCACCCAAGCTGCAAAAGAATCCACGAAACCCTTTAAGAACTCACGGGTACTTTCGTTGTTAATATTTCCATCGTCATCAAAAAGCGTTGCTACATTTGCGATATAAGCTTCGGGCTGCTGCATAGTCGGAATATTTAAGAAGGTAAGCACCTGGCGCAGATGATGGTTCGCTCCAAAAGCGCCTAAAGCTCCCGGCGTCACGCTGACCACCGCCCCGGGCTTTCCGTTCCATGCGCTTTTCCCATACGGTCTTGAACCAACATCCAGAGCATTCTTGAGAGCTGCAGGATATGACCTGTTATACTCAGGTGTTATAAAAAGAAAACCATCATATTCTTTGATGCGCTTTCTGAATGCTATCCATGCTTCAGGCTCATTTCCCTGTTCTTCCAGGTCCTGATTGAACATTGCCAGATCGCTTATATCCACCTCCTCCATATTTAATGAAGCAGGTGCTAATTGCATCAGTACCCTTGCGATCTTCCTGCAGTATGAATCCTTGCGCAGGCTTCCCACTATAATTCCTATCTTTTTGGTACTCATAAAAACCCTCCTTTTATTCATACACTGCCTTATAAGCTGCTCATAAACGGGACCCAAAAAGCTCATTAATTCTGATCTTACCTTCCTCATCGGCAAAGGCTAAAATTTTGTCCCCTCCGTTTATGATTGTATCTCCATGGGGTATTATTATATCTTCCCCACGATAGATAGCAATTAACAGTGTGTTTTTAGGTATTCCCAAATCCCTGACTGCTTTATTCACAGATTCAGACTGACTATCAACAATCAGCTGAACAATTGAATAATTGTCACGATCTACCTTCATCAGTGTCAGTATGTTTTTGAGATCCATAACCTCAACTACAAGATGAGCCAGAAAGTCGGCCTGGTTCACAGCCACATCTACGCCCATACCGGCATTAAACAGCCATGCGTTTTGTGGATTATTGACGCGAGCAATAACTCGGGGTACGTTAAATTCGAATTTAGCAATTGTAGCAGCGACAAGATTGGTTTCATCGGCTCCGGTAACCGCAGCAACAACATCTGCTTCCATGACACCGGAGGATTCAAGAATATTGGGATCTGTTCCGTTGCCACCAATAATTATATCCTCCGGAAACATTCTTTTCAGTTTATCCAATACGCTTTCCCGTTTCTCCAGCACTCTTACAGAGCAATTGTTTTCGAGAAGCAGTTTGGCTATGTAAGACCCAACCTGTCCTCCGCCTATTATAATTACTTTCATTTGATCTCACCCCATTTCTGCTCCATACCCAATAATTTTTTCAGTCTGCTCATGGATGTTGCTAAAACGGCAATGAAAATCACATCATACTTTCGTAACACTGTTCCCATTGTTGGCATAAAGGTTTTATTATCACGTCTTATGGCAACGACATGAATTTCACCAAAAACCGTCAATTCACTGATGGCTCTGCCTACCAGAAGGGCAGGTGTTTCAACCCTTATTATTTCAATATCTCCAATAGTTAACACACTATCAAGCTGGTCATAGCTCAGCATCTCCATCGCCTGCTGAACCCCCCAGGTTGTTGTGGATATTGTCTGAATGCCAAGACTGCGATAAATCTCCGCACTCCTTGGATCATACAACCTAGAAATGACACGGGGAACTTTGTAGATGTTCCGGGAAATCCTACCAATCAATGCGTTCACATCATCACTTTTACTGCAGGCAACTACTGCATCAGCCATTTGTATTTGAGCTTTTTCCAGTAAATCCTTGTCAAAACCCACACCCACAAAAATCTCCCCGCTAAAGTCCTTTCCAAGCAGTTCAAACGCTTCCGGGTTGCTGTCAATAACAGTCACTTTATGCCCTTTCTTTGCAAGACTTCGGGCCAACCCTGAGCCCAGCTTGCCACATCCGACTATAATAACCTTCATGATTATACACCTCATTTCCTAATTATTTTAAAATACCGACGGGAAATAGCTTTTCTTACTTCCTCAACAAATACAATCAATGGGGGCAGAACTATCAGAAATAGCCATTCATTAATGCCTATGGGCGCAGTTTGAAAGATTTCCTGCAGGAATGGAACATATATGATTAAACTTATCAACAGCAGTTCGAAAATTATTCCCCTCATTATTGTCCTATTTCCAAACAGACCAACCTTAAACACAGATTGCCTTTCCGTACGGCAGTTCAATACCATACCTATCTGGCAGAATACAATAGCTGCAAGGGTCATGGTGGTCGCTTGTCTATAAATCACACCGGAACTAGCCAATGGAACATTCGGCCAGCCATTCAGCATATTCACAAAGAAATAGGCTCCCAATGCGATAACAGACTCTATCAATCCATACCAAAAGAACCCCTTAATGACAATATGCCTATTAAGCAGTGTTTCCCGCTGAGTGCGTGGCGGCCTGTCCATAATACCTTTCTCAGGGAGTTCAGTACCTAGTCCGAGTGCCGGTAACATATCTGTGCCAAGGTCAATCAATAGAATCTGCATTACCGTCAAAGGCAACGGTATACCTCCCCTTGAAAACAGAAAAGCAGCGGAAGGTAGGGCTTCAGGTGTATTGCTGTTGAGGATGTAGAGTATAAATTTTCGGATATTGTTATAGACAGCCCGGCCTTCTTCAATGGCTCTGACTATTGAAGCAAAATTATCATCGGTAAGGATCATATCGGCAGCTTCTTTGGCAACATCTGTGCCGGAAATTCCCATAGCCACACCAATATCCGCCTTTTTCAGCGCAGGCGAATCATTTACGCCATCCCCCGTCACAGCTACAACATGACCCATTTCCTGCAGGTTGCTCACTACTCGGTATTTCTGTTCAGGCGCCACCCTGGCGAAAATCACTTCGTCTTTTAAAGCTTCCTTAAGCTCCTCATCCGACATATTTCCCAGCTCTGTACCTGATATTATGCGTGGGTGTTCTCCTTTAACGATACCAATACGTTTGGCAATACTCTCGGCTGTCAAGCCGTAATCGCCTGTGATCATGATAATCCTTATATTGGCTTTATGGCATTTCTCAACTGCAGCTGCCACTTCCGGTCTCGGAGGATCAGCCATAACCACAAGACCTATAAAGGTCATATCCCTTTCCACAAGCTCAGGGGTATATGCACTCAAAGCAGCAGGCAAGTTGTCCTTTTGAGACATGAGGCGGTAAGCAACCGCCAATACACGGAGACCGTTTCTGGCATACTTATCGTTTGCTTCCATGATTCGGGCACGCTGCTCATCCGTCAGTTCCTCACGCCTGTTCTGCCTATGTATCCCCGTACATAATTCCAGCACCTCTTTAGGTGAGCCTTTTATATAAGCAATTCTCCGGCATCCTTCCACAGGCTTTTCCAGTTGATGGATGGTGCTCATTCTTTTGCGTCTGGAGTCGAAAGGCAATTCCCTCAGTCTCGGTGTCAAGGTCGATTGCTCATCCACATCAATTCCTGCCTTTTTTGCCACAACTCCCAAGCAGGCTTCCGTCGGATCTCCCAGAACAGTATATCTCTCCGATTCCTCCTTTGGAGGTATCACACGGGCATTGCTGCACAAAGCAGCCGCAGTGAGGAGCAGCTTCAAATCCCCATTATTGGCGGCACTTACTTCCTGCTGTCCAGCTATAATTTTACCTTCCGGGGCATAGCCCAGACCTGTAACCTCAAATTCCTGATCCAACAACCATAAATTGCTTACAGTCATTTCATTCTGCGTTAAGGTTCCGGTCTTGTCTGAGCATATGACGGAAGTGCACCCCAACGTTTCAACAGCAGAAAGTTTCTTAACCAGCGCATGCTCCTTAGCCATACGCTGAACAGCCATCGCCAGTGACAAAGTGACTGTAGGCAATAATCCTTCCGGGATGAATGCTACAACCATACCCAAGGAAAAAATGAAGGCTTGAGCCAGGGGCTGCCTTACAAAAAAGACAGCTGCCGCAAAAAAAATCACACCGGCGCTTATGGCAATTATCGAAATTTGCTTAGTGAGCTTGTCTAGCTCCTTTTCCAGCGGGCTCTTTTCTTCCTTCAGGGTTTGGGTTAAATCTGCAATTTTACCGAATTCGGTGCTCATTCCTGTGGAAATTATCACTGCCTTGCCTGTACCGCTGGACACGCTGGTACCTGCAAAAATAAGGTTCGGAATTTCAAATCTGGAAAGACCTTCGCGTAAAACAGGATCATAAGCCTTACGCACCGGATTGGATTCCCCGGTCAGTGTGGATTGATTCACCTGTAGGTCACTGCTTGCAATCAGACGCGCGTCTGCCGATATCTTATCACCCTCCTCAATAAGCATGATATCACCAGGAACCAAATCCTCCGCCAGTATTTGCTGCTCTTGTCCATCTCTGATGACTCTTGTATAGGAAGGCAGCATTTTTTTCAGAGCTTCGGTTGCTTTGCCCGCACGATGCTCCTGCCAGTAACTGAATATACCATTGATGATATTAACCATCCAGATAGCGATGCCCAGCTGGGGCATATCAGCTACAAAGGCAATAATGCCGCCGGTCCACAAAAGTATAGCCATTAAGCCAGTGAAGTTGGACAGGAAAACCAGAATGGGGGACTTGTCCTTTTTCTCGCTTATTATATTCCTGCCGTACTTTTGTTGCCTTCTTTTTGCCTCTTCCGAAGTAAGACCATTGGCATTTGTGTCCAGTAATTTGCATGCGTCTTCAACTGTAAGCTTGCATATGTTTTCAGTACTTTTTTCTTTCAATGCTTCATTCTTTTTCTCCATATAATATTCCTCTCTATACCAAAATAGTGCTATAAAACTAAATGCTAATACAATAGCACACTTTGTTATTTGTTGCATCTTCGGAATATTTTGATATTATCCTTATTCTCTCAGACTTTTGTAACCCGCATAAAATATAATATGGTTTTGTTCTTAACCAAGTTTTTTCTTCTTTTTTTCAATCTTTTTTAGTTTTCCTTTTTGAAAAATTAATTATTTATATGGATTATTTCCACTTTTCTCATGGAAGGCAGACTTAAAAGTAATACACAAAAAAGACCGGTAGATTAATAGATCAATTAAAAAGCCTTTGCAGCAGGATTTTATGTATTAACCCGCTGCAAAGGCTTAAGCCTGTAAACTATGGTCTATAACATACGATTATCATCATTCAGGCTTTTAATCACCAGACTGTTACTCGATCTTCAGGAGCGAGGTAAAGCATGTCGCCTTCCTCAATGCCATAGGTATCATAGAACTCCTGGAAATTCCTAAGCACCTGATTTACCCTGAATTTATTGGGCGCATGCACATCCTGGGTTGCCAAAAGCTGATAAATCTGGTTAGTGGCTGTCATACGCCATATTCTCGCATTGCTTTCAAACAGTTCTTTATAGTTTACGTCCTCCATATTAGCAGCAATATCCAGTATGCAAGCCATGGCTCCGATATCAGCCACATTTTCAGATAATGTCAGTGCACCGCTAACAACGGCACCTGGTGCAATCTCAAGTCCTTCATACAAATCAATGACCTGCTGGCATTTTTGCTGGAAGGTTATATAATCTTCATCCTTCCACCAGTTTTTCATATTTCCGTCTTTGTCAAACTGAGCCCCATTATTGTCAAATGCATGGGTGATCTCATGGGCTATCACCGTGCCTATACCACCCAGATTCTGCTCCCTCGACGCATTGACATCATAGAAGGGAGCCTGCAGAATTCCGGCAGGGAAAATTATTTCATTGCTGGTGGCATTATAAAAAGCATTTACCATATGAGGGGGAATTGACCACTTTGACTTGTCTACCGGCTTGGACAGCAAGCTCTTTGAATACTTGGCCTGGGCCGCAGTAATGGCAAGTATGTTGCCCAAGAGGGACCCACCCTCATCATAAGACTTAATTTCAATATTGCTCAACGGATCTTCCCAAGTATCCGGATATCCGATCTTGAGCTTTATTGCCTTCAGCTTGGATATCGCTGCTGCTTTGGTTTCATCCGTCATCCAGTCCAGAGCCTGTATGCGCTTCTCAAATGCAGCAATAATTTCCGATACAATATCCTCAACGTCTTTCTTAGCTTCTTCGGAGAAATACCTCTCTACGTATATCCTTCCCAGGTAACTGCTCATAACTGAATTAAGCATGTTAAAAGCTTTATCTTCCTGGCTCAAAGTGCTGTCGATTCCCATAAATGCACTGTTAAATGCATTGATTGCATTTTCCAGGTCTTCCGACAAGAAGGAAGCGGTATTTATCACCAGATAATAACGCGCATAATCTTTAAGCACTTCCAGGTTTTCATCGGTCATGAGCTCTCCTGTTTTTCTCATAAGACCCACATCTGTAATTATGACATTTTCTACATTTTCATATCCCAAATCTTTCAGGTATTTCTTGATATCAACACCTTTAAACATGTCTGCCACTTCATCAACAGTCATCGGATTATAAATATTTTCCACTCTGCTGGCCTCCTCATTGCTGAGGGTGGATGCAGCGACAATCTTTTCAAAAGCATAGATGTCCTGAGCGCTCTTCAGGGCGCTTTCTTCAGTAGACCCAGTAAGAATGAACATCTGCGCGATGAAGTTTTCATAAAGAGCCTTTATCTGAGGATTTTCATTCAACATGTATACGGATGGCAGAGCCGTGGAAAGTCCTGAACCGTACAGGACATAGCGGCTGCTGTCAACGAAGTCGATAGAAGGACCAAAGCCGAACAAAAGGCTCAAGCCAATTTCATTTTCAAACTGCGCTGATATGTCAATAAGCTCCTGCACAGTTTTAGCTTCACTTATTCGGTCCAAATACGGCTTTATAGGTTCTATTCCCTCTTTATTACGGTTTTCTACATCAACTATAGTGCTGTAGAAATCTGCCATTTTCTGCTCTATAGTGCCTTCCTGCCAGGTATCTGCATTATCAATGAGATCCTTTACTATGGCTTTTAATTTATTGCTGTTGTTGATATCAACTTCACTAAAGGAGCTGTATGTAGGATAACCTGCAGGCAGTTTGGCAGTTTTTAACCAGTCCTTGTTGACTGCATAGTAAAAGTCGTCCTGAGGTCTCGTTTCTGAAAGCTTTTCTATGCGGTCCAGAATAATATTGAGCTGATTCTGGGTCAGAAAATCCTCTGCGCCAAAATTGCCGTTTCCATATCCATTAATGATACCGGCCTGAACCAGCCTGCTGACATCACCAGCATTTTCCGCAGGAACATCGGAAAAGGCCAGCTTCGGCTTTACAATGGGGAGCTCACGAATTGAGCGGCTTATTATAACAGCAAATTCCAGGCGGGTTATGTTCTCCGACGGATTTAATTCACTTCCCGGAATTCCGTCTATAATTCCGTTGGCAACAGCAATCCCGAGCTCATCTGCGAATTCCGGGCTTACCCTGTCGGCATCAGAAAAAACACTGATATCTCCTTCAGTTTTGCTAAGCGCTCCGGTGCCTATCGTCTCAAGGAGACGTGCAACAGCCTGCTCCCGGGTAACATACTGTACCGATTCAGCAGCATATACGGGTAATACGCTAAAAATCAGTACAAAACACAAAAATACGCTTACTATTTTACGTTTAAGTCCTGTCATATACTATCTCCTTTTCTGTTCAAACATCCCTGCGATGATTTGAATATTTTTCCTTTATTATAATATAAATTTGGCATAATGTCCAATATTGCCGCATTTAGTTGGCTTCCATAGTAATCTGGGACATTAAAAGCAAATACATGTATTTTTTATAAGAATCTGATATTAAAATATCAGCAAAAAGCAGAATTATTAAAATATGCAATCTGCAAAGAAAAATACCTTGCCTAAGGCCTCCTGCCGCTTACTTTTTGAAGCTTCCGGCGGCTTCGACCAGTCCTGTTATTATTTATCAAGGCGTTAAAAAAGGAATCTCGCAATTGCAAGACTCCTTAAATTTCAATTTTTTATATTTCAGCCTTCCATAATCCATGCAGATTACAGTACTCATAAACTGTTCCCTGACTGACCTCTGCAAACTCCGCCTTAGGTTCCATCCCAGGCTTTAGATAAACTATTTCCAGCTTATCATCGGTTTCCAGACCGATCCATTCAATATGATGTTCAGGGATCATCGGATGCACGACTGAACCGATTTGAACTTTGATTTTTCCACCTTCTTTGGTTATGGCCGGAACATGCTTTTCCTTCGCACCATCCGAAGTATTAGCTACCAGTTTGTTCATCGGGCGCTCACAACAGGTCAGGGTTCCTCCCCCGTTTTTCAATAAAGCCACCATGTTGCCGCATACCTCACAACGATAAAAAACAGCATTGGACATTGTAAAACCTCCTCTTTGGATTATATTTATAGCTTGCAGTCATGTTAGTGATAATATTCATCTTATTGTTAATAAATACCACATTATTTTATCACTAAACAGGAAATATTATCCATAAGCTGCATGAGCTCAGGAAGCTTATAAATCCCTAACAAAATCGTGCTCAGTATACCTCATTTGTTCTGCGTCTTTATACCTTAAATTAACTGCATTAAATCTGGTTTAAGGTGCGTTTTAAGAATTCCCTGGTGCGTTCCTGCGCAGGGTTGTTGAAAATCTGCTCCGGACTTCCTTCCTCAACTATTACTCCGTTGTCCATAAACACCACGCGGTCGGAAACTTCCTTGGCAAAACCCATTTCATGGGTAACCACCAGCATGGTAAGACCGGTTTCAGCCAGCTCCTTCATAACTTTAAGGACCTCGCCCACCATTTCCGGGTCCAGCGCCGATGTCGGTTCATCAAACAGCATTACATCCGGCTCCATTGATAATGCTCTGGCTATAGCCACACGCTGTTTTTGTCCTCCCGACAGCTGTCTCGGTTTTGCATTCACATATTGGTCCATTCCAACAACTTTCAGGTACTTCATAGCCACTTTTTCGGCCTCTTCCCTGGAGCGTTTCAAGACCTTCATCTGCCCTACTATGCAGTTTCCTAAAACATTGTGATTGTTAAACAGGTTGAATTGCTGGAAGACCATCCCCATCTTTGTACGGTATTCATATATATCATGACCGTCGTCTAAAATATTCTGCCCTTTATAAATAATTTGGCCGCCACTCGGCTTCTCCAACAGATTAATACAGCGAAGCAGTGTCGATTTTCCAGATCCGGAGGAGCCGATGATACAAACCACTTCTCCTTTAGCAACTGAAAAATTTATGTCTTTTAGTACTTCATGACCTCCAAAGGACTTGCTCAAGTGCTGGATATCGATAACTTTTTCCATGGATTACACCCCTTTGTCTATATCCGGCTTGCTTAGCCATTTTTTGTCCTGACTTGCATATTCTGAGGTATTTCTGCTTGTATTTGACCCGCATGCAGGACATAATTCTCCGGGCCATCCATCTTCTTTTCAAGGTAGCGAAGAATCCTTGTAACCGAATAGGTCATAATAAAATATATAATGCATGCAATAAAGAACGGTTCAAAGAATTTAAACGTACTGCCAGCAATTGATTTGGTCTGGAAATACAGCTCAGTAACAGAAATAACATTTAGCACCGAGGTATCCTTAATATTGATCACAAACTCATTGCCTGTTGCCGGCAGTATATTACGAATGGCCTGCGGCAGCACTACATTGAACATTGTCTGGGTATGGTTCATGCCTATGGCCTGGGCTGCTTCATACTGGCCTTTATCTATGGAAATTATGCCCCCGCGGATAATTTCCGCCATATAAGCTCCAGTATTTATCGAAACTACTAGAATTGCTGCCACCATACGGTTCATATCCAGCCCAAAGGCTTGGGCAGAGCCGTAAAATATAACCATTGCCTGCACAATCATGGGGGTGCCCCGGAATATTTCTATATATGCTGAAAGAACAGCATTTGCAACTTTTAAAATCCACCTTTTAGCTCCTCTTTCCGGGACTGGAATGGTACGGATAACTCCCACCACCAAACCAATGACAAAACCAAAAACAGTACCGATTATAGAAACCAGCAGAGTCACACCCGCTCCCCTAAGAAGCATAGGCCAGTATTTTGATATTATTTGTAGAATAAGCTCAAAGCTCATTTTGCCCCTCCTTTAATCATAAATGAAACCGAATGCGTAAAAATGCACTCGGTTTCCATAAATCCTGTTTCTAATACCGGGATGTCAATTTGATGCCGGCTGGTTTTTTATTGCGGCATCCATAATGCTTATGCGTTCCTCTTCCGAGATACCTGCCAGTATTTCATTGATTTTATTTTTCAGATCACTGCCTTTTTTGATACCTACTGCAATTGACGTATCTTCCTCCGATGTCTCAAATCCATCGGTGAACACCACCATCTTGAAGTTTGGATTGGCAGCTTCAGCACTGACCCCTTCAGGGCGTTCGGACACATATCCGTCAATTACTCCCGATTCAAGGGCAGTTCTCATGGCAGGAAAATCATCCATGGCTGTCTGCTTGTCTACTCCCTCAATCTGATCTATTACCGTATAATGGAATGTGTTTAGCTGGGCAGTTATTTTTGCACCCTTGAAATCCTGTATTGAGGTTGCATTCTCATATTTGGAGCCTTTTTTTACAACCATAACCAGATCAGACTTATAGTAATCATCGGTAAAGTCGATGGATTCCTTACGTTCTGCCGTTGGTGACATGCCTGCAATTATCGCATCGATTTTGCCTGATGTCAGTGCCGGTATAAGGCCAAGCCATTCGGTCTTTACAATAACCAGCTCTTTTCCCAGCCCTTCTGCAATTCTCTTGGCAATTTCCACATCATATCCACCGGCGTATTCAGAACTGCCGTCTATTTTCACCGCACCACCGGAATCATCCGTCTGGGTCCAGTTAAAGGGCGGATAGCCTGCTTCCATACCCACCTTAAAGGTTTTGTCATCACTTTTTCGGCATCCTGACAAAAATACGGATAATGCTATGCATGCTGCTGCCAATAAAGATATTTTTTTCTTCATGAAACTCCCCCTAATTGTTAACCATGATAGCCCTTACTACCATATTATGTTTACTTTCATGTTTTGCAACATTAAATTATGATAAAATAACAAATGTCTGTACCTGGCAACACTATTCAGCTTTTTATGCTCTTTTACTTACCAAAAAAGACCTGAGGCATTCTCAGGTCTTAGTGTCAACAGTCACACCTAGTCCTTCTTTTGCCAATGAGATAGCACAACTCAATAAATCAGGCTTATTTATTGAGACAGTCTTGCAGCTCTTAACTGCAAGCCCAGCAAATAGCACTGAGTATACTATTCGCTTCGGCAGCGTTTCCTTCTCAATAGCATCATCGCTTCTCAAACTCCTCTAAAGACTGTTAAACGCCGCGCCTCTACCTCACCTGTCAAAAGTGAGGCTTGTTCTATTAAATTATACATATAGTCTACAACAACATATTACTGCTGTCAACATACTTTGATATTTTTTGCAAAACAGCGCATAAATAATACTACATCAGAAAAAGAACAAACTGACCGAATATCAAAAATCTACCATAAGCAAGCAAATTTAAACAGTTACGGTGGTGTTACGCATCTCCTTAGCTTTATACAAAGCCATATCCGCAGCCCTTATAAAACCCTCCAGTGAAGGCTCCAGAGAAGGAAAAGCCGTATTAACCCCCATGCTGATTGTAACCCAACGGGAAGCCGCGGAATGTTCATGGGGTATGGAAAGCTCTTCCACCTTTTTTCTCATCCGCTCTGAAAGCAAATAGGCTTCCTCCTTTTCAATGCCGGGCAGCAGTACTCCAAACTCTTCTCCTCCGTACCTGGCAACAAAATCTGTAGGACGCTCCAGGCAGCTCGACAAAGCTTCTGCTATCCTTCTTATACATACATCTCCGGCCTGATGTCCATAATTATCATTATATGCCTTGAAAAAATCCACATCCACTATAATCAGAGACAGTGGCATAGAATAGCGCTTGCACCTGTTCCACTCTGCCTCTATTGCCTTGTCAAAGGCGAAACGGTTGAAAACTCTGGTTAAGCTATCTGTTTGCGAAAGTATATCCAGCTTATGGTTTGCCTCCTCCAATTCCTTGTTCACCCGTTTTAACTCTTCGTTCTTTTCCTGTATTATCTTTCTGTTTTTAAAGTCCTCAATCTGCTTTTTATATCTCATGTATGATATAGCCAAAGATATCATTAAAAAGGTACTGCTGTTCAAATTATTGGCATACTGTACATAGTTGGATTTTTGAAAGCGGAGCATAAAAGCCATAAATATTATGTGAACCGGAAGATAGATAAGCAACATAGTTACAGGTTTGTAGTAAGGAATTACCGAAACAGCCACAGTGGCCATTATATATACAATGACCTACCCATATGTCAGCTGATCCAGCACCGATATCAACGCGCACCATATCAGGATATAAATGGTAAAAGCCACAAAAACCACCCGTATGACTTTTGCATGCTTAGAGATGTTTGCGCCTAATCTGCTAAATACCACCAAAAACACTATCATTGTCACAAGTAAGAGTATATACATGATACCATAGTAAATGCCAGGTTTTTCGAATACGCTCCCTTTTTTGAAAATGCAATAAGCCGTTATCACCATCATTTCAATAATGATGGAAGTTATAAGTGTAACCTTCGCCCTGGCCAGATTAATTTTATCGATTTCCTGTTCAAATTCTTCTTTATGTTTATCCTGAACCGATAATATCAAAAATTCTTTAATCCAATTTATAATATCTATTTTCATTATACAACACCTGTTTCCGGCTTCATTTTCTCTAAGCATGCCATATGCAAGGCAGCAACGTACTAAATGATGAATTCAGCCGTTGTAATCCAAGTAGCTCATCGTACCTTCCTTTACATCCCTTTTTGAAAAACAGCCTGCCAGCAAAGAAGAGTACAAGCCTAGGACACAAAATCATAATATCACAATTTTGTTTACTTTTACATAATTTTACGTCAAATTATAATATAAATTATTGGCTTAAAAGCAAAATAGCCACATCTAATATGGGTTAACCTGCAAAATTTGATAGATGCGATATGTATAATGAAAACGCTATTCATGTTTTTCGCGCTGACATAACAAGTCAGATCCATTGCAGAATTATACAAAAAATATTCCCAAAAAACTATATTCGCCTGTAATAAATACAGGCGAATATCTGCATATAAGGCATATAATCTCCAAAATTGAAAGTTATTTATGTTTTGCCGATCCTGCTATAGATTTTCATTTTTCAAGGCGTCCAGAATATTCTCCCTGCCTATCTTTCTCATAGAATAAATCATGCTGGAAAATACCACCAGGAATACACACGCTATGCTGATCAGTATGCCTTGTGTAGGCAGATAGAAGGCCATATCGACGCCCTCATTTACGCTTTGATATATCAGGTACGTAAGGAATATGGATACCGGCAGTCCGTAAATCAGTGCTTTCAGTCCGTAAAATATGCATTCGAAATTCATCATCCGCCTGAAACTCCTATCGGTCATGCCCACTGACTTCAACATGGCAAATTCCCTTCTCCTCAGGTTGACATTGGTGGATATGGTATTGAACACATTAGCTATGGTTATGAGGGATATCAGTATGATGAACCCATAGGAGAAAACCGACAGTATGGTGATGAGGTTCCGGTTGTCCTGCAGCATTTCAGCAACATTGTATATGTCCGTAGAACTAAGGCCTGCATCACTAAGTATCTTCTTCATATCCTCCTCTGCTTTGAAAGGTTTGTCGGAACTGAAACACATATAACCATTCCACTCCGGCTCAATATCAGCAAACAAGGACTTCTCCGCACCGGTATCAATGATAATCAGCACGGTATCTTTGTAAGCATAATCTTGTATACCGAAAGGAGCTTTGTCCGCCACAGCTGCTATTGCAATATCTGTTCTTCTCCTGTTCCCTTTTCCGTCGCTGTCACCATAGCCCACTGATAATGATAAGGTTTCAGGCTTATGCTCATCAAAAATGCTGGTATTCCTGTATTTTTGCATGTTTTGGTCGAAGAAATGCTGTTTGTCTACAAGAATTCCTGCCGGTGAAGCAGGGTTTTCAAACAGGGACTCCTCCAGACCCAACTCCCGCACATAATCGGTAAATGTATCATGGTCCACGCTGTATAAATCTACATGTACAAGAGCATCCTGCCCCTCAGATATATGACCCTGGCTCACCTTTTCCTCATACCAGGCTCCCTGCACCTGTTCTTTTTGGACTTTCACATCACAGTAAGTGTATCTTACCAACGCACCTTCCTTCACACTGTCCAAACTGAGGATATCATTAAAGGCACTGATTGTGGAATCCTTCAGACTTTTACTGTCTATACTATATAGAAGATCATATTTTTGATTCTCATAGACATTCATGACGCTGTCCCTTAAATACATGGAAAAGGCAGAAACCGACACAAACAGAACCACGCTTATAAACAGCGATATTACCGTGCTTCTATAGCGCCGGCGGTTCCTCTTCATATTTTTCATCCCCAGGTCGCCCTCAATTTTAAAAATCTTTCGGGTAAGCCGGGAGGTTTTTACCTGTTTTCCTGTCAGTTTAATTTCCGTGGTCTGCCGTATGGCATCCATAGCCGATACCCTGGCCGCACGCCGGGCAGGAATATAGGCAGATATTAAAATAGTAATAAGAGCTACCAAAGCAGCTACTACAATTGATAAAGGTGATACCGAAAGTCTTAATGAAACAGGGATATTGGTCGTTATCATGCTGGCAAAAAGATCTCCCACAAAGTAGAGGGTAACTCCTATGCCCAGAATTCCCGACATCACCCCCAAAGGTATCCCTATGACAGCAATTGCCAAAGCCTCAAAAAAAACCGAATGCTTGATCTGCCGTGAGGTGGCGCCGGCACAGGAAAGCAGTCCGAACTGCTTTTTGCGTTCGCTGACCGAAATGGAAAAGGAGTTGTATATCAGAGCTATCGATCCCACCATTATCAATACTATAAGAATAGCTCCAAGCCTGAGCAATACGGTATTAAAATTGTCAATATTGCTGACTCCCATAAATCTGAGCAACTCACTGTTGTAATCCAAGCCATTTTCCCCGATGTCTTGCAGGCTGTCGGCAATATCATAGATTTTGCGGGGATTTTTGGCTTTAAAATATATGTCAAGATCATCATCATCCGTCAATTCCTGCGGATTCAGCTTTGTTAATATGGTATATCCCGGTGCAAAGTAGTTCTCCAATCTGTAGGAAAGCCTTTTGCACACCCCAACCACCGTGAACGTTCTGGTTTCTTTTACCACAAGCTTTTCTAGCACTTCTCCATCCTCGCTGACGGCATAAGTGTTTTTCTGCCCCAGGACTATTCCGTCCCCCATGACACGATCACCCACATCAAGGGTCAGTGTATCCCCTATCTTGTATTGAACTCCGCCATTTCCCGATATATGGTCGGAAATCAAAATTTCCTTTTCATTCTCCGGCAGCCTCCCTTCTGTCAAATGCACCGGAAGGGTTTTAAAGGCTTTATCGTCCAATTCCATGATGTACAAATAGGGTTTGTATTCATTTATGCTGCCTTTCAATAATGCGTATCCTGAGTTTTTGACTACGGCTGCATCCTTTATGTCATCTCTCTTGCTGATAGCTTCGATGCCTTTACTGCTTACATCATAGGCAACCGCATGCCAGTCGCCCTCTTCCGCAATTGTGAATTTGATGGCGTAATTCTGAGCGCTGGATATAAGAGTTGTTACGGCGGTTATCATGGCAGCGGACAGTATGACACCGATGATGGTGACAATGGTGCGGGTTTTATTCATTATCAACCATTTCAATGTAACTTTATTTACTATATTCATCTCCGGATCACCTCATCCTTTGCAATAGCCCCATCTTCTATGCTGATTATTCTGTCTGCCTGAAGGGCTATTTTTTCATCATGGGTTATTACGATTAAAGTCTGGTTGTACTTCCGATTGTAAAGCTTGAGCAGGGAGATGATCTCTTCACTGTTTTTGCTGTCCAGATTCCCCGTGGGTTCATCCGCAAGAACCAAGGCGGGATTGTTAATAAGAGCCCGGCCTATGGAAGCTCTCTGCTGCTGCCCTCCGGAGAGCTGGTTGGGCAGATGGTGCGCCCGTTCCTTCAAGCCTAAGGTTGTAAGCAGCTCCTGCAGCCTGTTTTTGTCCTCTTTCCTGCCATCCAACAGCAAAGGCAGCGTTATATTCTCCTCCACATTAAGGACTGGAATGAGGTTATAAAACTGATAAATCAATCCGATCTGCCTGCGCCTGAAAATTGCCAGTCTTGATGAATCCAGGCTGTAGATATCCGTTCCGTCGATGTAGACCTTTCCCGATGTCGGAGTATCAACTCCTCCCAATATATGCAGCAGCGTCGACTTTCCGGAACCGGAAGGGCCGATGACCGCCACGAACTCCCCTTTTTCCACCGAAAAGGAGACATTGTTCAGCGCTGTCACCGCCGTATCCCCTTTTCCATATATCTTTGTCAGATTTTTAACTTGCAATATTGTCATAAAGCACCTCCAAATTTGTTTCATCCAAAACTCAAAAACCGGATTTTTATTCCATATTTTCACTGGTAGCAAGTCCGGCGACAATATTTTTACACCGGCATCTCCAAGTGTAGGTCCAAATATCAAGGGTGAGCCACATGCAAAAGGCAAGGCAACGGATTTGGTCCTGTAATTTGCCTTATCCTCTGCTATAGCAAATATCTATTAACTTATCTCCATTATCACCCACGATTTCTCATACCTTCAAAGCACTGCCAATAGTGAAAATAACATACTTATTTTCGTCTTAAGCATTCAAATTAAACACAGTTAAAGGCGAAAACCACAAAGATTGTACCATGTAAGTATCCGGTTTTTTGCGCATCTTTAATAATACAAGGGTAATTGTACTAGATGAAAATGACAATCCGGTGACTATTTTTGTGACAATTTAGTCACTTAAGGCTTGCTATATTACGGATTTGTATAATCGAATAAAAAAAGTGCTTCCCTGTCCAGGCTTGCTTTCCACCGTAATATCTCCCTGCTGATTGCGGATGATGCTCAGCGACATGGCTAGTCCGATTCCAACACTGTCAGGAGATGCGTTTTTGCCTCGGTAAAAACGCGTGAATATATGGGGTAAATCCTCTTTGCTGATGCCGGGACCGTTGTCGGCTATTTTTATTTCCGAATAAAGAGGGTTGTCCTGTATTGAAATATCAATTCTGCCCCCTTCGGGAGTATGCTCTATGCAGTTCTTTAAAATGTTAATCAGCGCTTCTGCAGTCCACTGCAGATCGCATTTGATTACCCTGTCTTCTCCCGTTATGGAATATGAAATATCCTTTATTTCCATGGAAATTAAAAGGGGACTCAAAGCCTTTTCTATAAGTGTGCGGGCGGAGATTTCCCGGGGATTCATTTCCAGCACGCCTGCATCCAGCTTGGACATTTTTAACAGGGAGGAAACCAGCCATTCGATCCTCTCCAATTGGGCATGTATATGGGACGTAAACTCCCGGCGTTTTTCCTCCGGCAGCTTTTCATCCCTCAGTAGATCAGCCATCACCATCATGGAAGTGAGAGGTGTTTTCAACTGGTGGGATATATCAGCCATCTGGGATGACAAAAGGAGCTTCTCCTTCTTTAACTGTTCATTATATTGGGAGAGCATCAAAGTTACCTTGTAGATCTCGCTTTTCAGTATGCTCAATTCCCCTTCCCTGTTATCCCGAATGTCCAAGGAATATTCTCCGGCGCTGATCCTCCTAAGATACTGCGATAATTTTGCAATATGCCTATAACGCCATGCAGTAAACAGAAAAAATACCAGGCACAGCAAAAAAACCGAAAGCAGCACAAAAAAGCCTGTTATTACGCCAGCCACAAAGCCTCCGGCAATCAGAATTGCAGATATGATTGAAACACTAACGAGCAATATTCTTATTTCACCGTTGCGAAAAAAAGCCATATGCTTCTTCTCCTATATCTGATATCCCAGTCCTCTCACGGTTTTTATGATGGTAGGGTTCTGGGGATCGTCCTCTATTTTCTCCCTCAACCTTTTTATATATACAGTGAGGGTATTGTCATTCACAAAATCCCCCGAAACATCCCATATGCTTTCGATGAGCTGGTTTCGGGTCACTATGCGTCCTTCATTGTTGATCAGGATGAGCAAAAGGCGGTATTCCAGCGCCGTCAAAAATACATCGTTTCCGTTTTTCCTGACTTTCCCCTCAGCAATATTTACAGTTACATTTCCATAATGCAGAACCGTGCCATCCTCGGCAGATTTATGAGTTCTTCTGAGGACGCTGCGGATTCGGGACTGAAGTTCCCTTATCCTGAAAGGCTTTGTGATGTAGTCGTCTGCCCCTATGTCCAAGCCCATGACCACACTGCCCTCATCATCCCTGGCAGTCAGGAATATTACAGGAGTGTCCCCCTTCATCTTTAACTTTCTGCATATATCAAAGCCATTTCCATCAGGAAGCGCTATATCCAAAAGTGCAAAATCAAAATCCGTAACAGATATTTTCTCCAGGGCAGATGCCATATCATAGCATATAGTAACCTCAAAGCCCTCCTGAGCCAACGAATATTCAAGGCCAAGGGCTATTGTTTTATCATCCTCAACCAGCAGCAGCCGTATTTTCTTATCCGTACCTTTTGAGCTTACATCAACCGAGCTCATAAAGTTCATCCCTCATTTATAGTTTTTGTTTTATTATATCACAACTTTTTCATATATCCGGACAATATCATGAAATGCTGTCACAAAGCAGGTAATAAATTTATATCACCTGTTTTTCATATTTTAACAAACAAGACAGATAAAATTAAATTTCAAATAGGCAAAGGACGGTGTCAAGCAATGCCTGCGGACTTGTGCCCATATAAAGGGAGTTAATTTGAAATCTCTTCATCATCTCATCTGCAAAATATCCGGGTACATTTGTAAAAATTCGTGTAAACAAGTATGAGCCATATCACCATTGGTGATACGGCTCATATTAAAACTGACAGGTTTATTTATGATAAAGCTTCTTCGATTGATATTGCGGCTCGCATGTCAGATTGACACCTAGCTTCTGAAACACATTTTCATCAACCCGGGACAGTATTACGGTTGAATGCGCCTCGCATCCCCGCAGCTTTGAAAGCTGCTGTATGGCCAGCGCTGCCGTAGGATTGGTGGTGGCACAGATGGCCAGTGCTATCAGTATTTCGTCGGTATGCAGCCGTGGGTTGCGGTTGCCCATATGCTTTACTTTTAAGGCTTGGATAGGTTCAATTACGATAGGTGAAATCAGATCCATATCATGATTGATACCCCCCAATTCTTTCAACGCGTTCAATAGCAAAGCCGCTGAAGCACCCAGCAAGGAAGAGGTTTTTCCTGTAACTATGCGTCCATCATTCAGTTGAAGGGCTACAGCAGGACCTCCTGTAGCTTCAGCACGCTTTAATGCGGCATCCACAACCGGCCGGTCTTTCGGTGATACACCTAACTTTTTCATCAAAAGCTCCAGTTTGTATACTTCTGCTTTTTCTGCCATGCCTTGAAGCTGTGCACATCTGGTATTGTAGTACCTGCGAATGACTTCCTGCTCCGATGCTCTGCATACAGCCTCATCGTCAGTAATACAATATCCGGCCATGTTCACGCCCATATCGGTAGGACTTTGATAGGGCGATTTGCCTGCTATCCTATCAAAAATGGCGTTCAATACGGGAAAAACCTCAATATCCCTGTTATAGTTGACGCTCGTAGTGCCATAAGCATCAAGATGAAAAGGGTCAATCATATTAACGTCATCCAAGTCGGTGGTAGCTGCCTCATAAGCGATATTGACCGGATGCTTCAATGGAAGGTTCCATATGGGGAAAGTCTCAAACTTAGCATAACCAGCCTTTATACCGCGTACGTGGTCATGATAAAGCTGTGAGAGGCATGTTGCCATTTTACCGCTTCCCGGTCCTGGAGCAGTAACCACAATAAGGGATCGGGTCGTCTCAATATACTCATTTTTCCCGTAACCATTTTCACTTACAATGAGTGGTATGTCAGAAGGATAGTCGGGTATAGGATAATGCCTGTAAACCTTTATACCAAGGTCTTCAAGCCGCTTTTGGAACAAATCGGTCGAAACTTGCGGCCGGTAACGCGTGATAACAACGCTTCCCACATATAGACCGATTTCACGGAATGCATCAATCAGGCGCATAGTTTCCTGATCATATGTAATTCCAAGATCTCCACGGCGCTTGCTTCTCTCTATGTCATCAGCCGATATCGCAATCACAATCTCTACCTGGTCTTTGAGCTTTAGAAGCATTTTTACCTTGCTGTCCGGTTTAAAGCCAGGAAGCACACGCGAAGCGTGATAATCGTCAAAAAGTTTTCCTCCAAACTCCAGATACAGCTTTCCTCCGAAGAAATCTATCCTTTCAAGAATTTTCTGAGATTGCAGGTGAAGATATTTGTCATTGTCAAATCCGATTTTTTGCATTTTATTTCTCCTATACAATGCATTATTAGTAGTTAGCTTCGATAAACTTATACAATATCATATAGGTCAAGTAGCACCTATACCTATTTATATTAACATAATACAGCTTTTATATAAATTCCTCTGCAAATAATAATACATAACAAAATCACTGTCAACCGTCTTTTCCATGTGTTGCAGAACTATTTCCATGCCATGCTTTGATTCCTTCACAATAATGCACGAAAATTAAATATCTTTGATTTGCGCAATAATTCCTTAATCAGAATTAATACCATTTGTTACAAGGAAAAGTCAGCAGATTTCAGGCTTTGAAGCGGTTCTACGCAATTTAACAATGATTGACAATTTTAGTTTGCTTAGTTATAATGACTATAAAGTGATAATGATTTTTGTCTATTTATAATAATTATTGTTTTTATTATGAAGTATAAGAGAATTATAAAAACTAAAAAATCGTGATTTATTTAGCCTGCAAATAAAGGCTTGTATCCGTTAGTGAGAGTATTTATATCAGAGTTATATGATTGCTATCATTACAAATTTCAATCCACAGCTTGAAACTTGTTTTGATTCAAGAGCATATTTCTTAGCTTGTAATACAGGCTTTTGATGTTATTGCTGAGTTTAATAAAAAACATATATGTTTTTATGGCTCTCATAATCCAGATTATAGCATAATAAAACTGCTGTTTGGCATATGCTTATATTATTGTAATAAGTTAATTTGCTTACTAAATAAACTTATTTAGTCATACAAATTAGTTTAATTAATTTATTTTTAAGTAAAGGAGAGGTTGCTATGGCTGATATCAAAGGCACAAAGACAGAAAAAAATCTCATGACCGCATTTGCGGGAGAGGCTCAGGCACGTACCAAGTATACATATTATGCTTCTCAGGCTAAAAAAGAAGGCTATGAGCAGATAGCAGCAATTTTTATGGAAACAGCCGAAAACGAAAAGGAGCATGCCAAACTTTGGTTTAAACTGCTGCACGGAGGCTCCATAGGCACTACCGCAGAAAATTTGAAGGATGCCGCCGCCGGTGAAAATTATGAATGGACCGACATGTATAAAACCTTTGCTGAAGAAGCTCGCGCTGAAGGTTTTAATGAAATAGCCGCCATGTTCGAAGGCGTGGCAAAAGTGGAAAAAGAGCATGAAGAACGCTATTTGAAGCTGTTGGAAAACGTTCAAAACGGAAAGGTATTCCTTAAGGATGATACAGTGGTTTGGAAATGCAGGAACTGCGGACACATCCATGTTGGCAAAGCAGCTCCGGAGCTCTGCCCTGTGTGCAAGCATCCTAAGGCATTCTTTGAACTCAAAGCTGAAAATTATTAATTTTAAGAAAAAACCTCCGGTTCACCACCGGAGGTTTTTATTTTTTACTCGTTGGTAAAACTATCAGACTTGCCTTTCATTTGCAAACACAGTTCCTGCCTTTTTTCTTTGCCCGGTACAATGCGGTATCCGCAGCCTTGATCACCTCAT
This sequence comes from Clostridium thermosuccinogenes, assembly GCF_002896855.1. Taxonomy (NCBI): domain Bacteria; kingdom Bacillati; phylum Bacillota; class Clostridia; order Eubacteriales; family Clostridiaceae; genus Clostridium; species Clostridium thermosuccinogenes. The sequence continues at coordinate 2,692,186 of NZ_CP021850.1, forward strand.
CCGGCTTCCTGTGCTTGTCGCATCTTTCCGCAGCACCTATGCTGACAGTGACAGAGAGCTGCTTCCCCTTTGCTGTTCCCGAACCACGCTTTTTGGGCTTTTTCTTAGGACGCTTGTGGCTTCGCAGGGTAAACTTTCTTTTGGCTATAGCCTCCCGTAACTCTTCTAAATACGGCAGAGCTTCCTTTACCCCCTTGCCCGGGTAAAGCATTGTAAATTCTTCGCCACCATAACGGAAAGGTTTCCCCCCTCCTCCTGCATCCCTCATGACGGCAGAAACCATGCGAAGTACCTGGTCCCCCACATCATGGCCGTAGGTATCGTTGAACTTTTTGAAAAAATCCACATCCACCATCGCAATGGTATAATGTCCGCTCAATTTCATCATTTCATGCTTCAAAGCTCTTCGCGACGGAAGTCCTGTCAGTTCATCCCTGAAAGCCATAAAATAGGAATCCTGTATGATGGCGATTAACATGACCAAGCCTGCAAAAGCATAAAACACAGGAACTGCCAGATTTTCACCTTGAAGTCCGGCAGCAGCTGCCGACATTGGAATGACGGCCGTAAAGGCCATATCAAAAAAGGATTTGCATATTATACCTCTGGCCATCAATACTGCCATAGCCAGAAGGCTCACGATCATGGATGGCTGGGATATTCCCGGAAGCAAACTCCCTACCTTCCATAACCGGCTTGTTGTAAATACGGAAGATAAGCTATGCCCATTAATTCCTGACCACCACAGAAACAAAAGGCACTGCAGGATCAAAAGCATGATTCTTAAAGCACCCCAAAGGGTGAAAATCCCCCTCTCCTTAAAAAAGGAGAACACGAGAATATTAGCGGGAATAAATATTCCCATGAACACAAAAGCTTCGTGTTGGAAAGACTCCGGCGGAATTACTGTAGGTAGCTTCAACGCAAGCAAAGCCTGGCATAATGCCATGGACAATATGCAAAAAAATACCCGGCTTCGGTTAAACTTCCAGCTCATTACCGCCAAGGCGGCAAACAAAGCTAAATAAGCATATCTGGTAACCGTCTGAAAAGCAGGCGTCATATGATGCAAATTTATGTAATATAATACGGCTCCCAGAAATAACCCTGCCGGTATCAATATCAAAACAGCCGTCCTTAAGTAACGCTTCAATTCCCTATCTCCCCATCCATTATGTCCCATTTGATTTCTTATTTCGACATAAAGTGAGGCATTCCCTTCCGTTTTTTCTATACTTTTGCATTAATAGGGCTAAATCCTTATTTTCATATAGTACAAAATAACTATATAAAATAAGTCTAAACATTATAAAAGCACGACTCGACATATCCCTGATTTTTTATTTTTCAGACGATGAAGGCAGCTTATTTGCTGTACCATATCCGGCCAGCTTTTCCTTGATCATTTTCCAGGCCAGCCTGTTGTTTTCTTCATAATTATCAGCCTTCCAATTTACAGGCTTTTGACCCATGTATGGCAAAAACCCGAACTGGGAGTATATATTAATCGCTTTATAGCTCCATGTCTGGGTGGCTAAGTAGATGAAATCCTTATATCCTAGTTCGTTGTATACATCCATTATCTTTGTCATCAAAGCTTTAGCCAAACCTTTGCCCTGGTAGTCAGGGGAGGCTGCCACCCAATGAACCCTTTGCAGGGTTTTGCCAAAATGCTCGCCAGGCCATAGGGAAGCGGTTGCTGCCGCCTTTCCGTCACCATCAACGACAAAAATGCACTGCTTTGGCAATAGCTCCGGCAGCTTCAAAAATTCTCTTTCAAAGATATCTTCCGCTTCTTTCAAAGTATCGGTCAGACCAGAATCAAATATCAATTTTGCCCACTTCTCTTCATCTCCCGGCTGATAGCCTTTAAAAGCAAAACCGCCAGGCAACTCATAGCGCGGGTAGTTTGTCGTATCGGTTTTTACCATTATCACGCCGATATACGGAATTGATTTATCCAGCATTCTTATCACCTCATAGAAATTTCAGGCAGGATTTCATATAAGACAATAGCCTTTCTTAATATCATCCTACTCAGCAAAAGCCGGATTTTCAACATAAAATCAAAGCCTCCGCCTTGAACATCCATACCCTTTTCAATATCCATAAAACCCTAAACTTATATATCAGACAAACTCATCTTGCTAGGTTCTGTTTAAGTTAAGCTCTTTCCACCAGTCAAGCTCTTTCCACCGGATGCCTGAGCACCGTTTTCATGTTTTCAGGCTTGCATTTCCTAAAGTCCGACAGGTAGATCTCATGATGCTTCCCGCCGCTGGTCAGCTTGTCCTTCAATCCCTGCTGCAAGATAAAAGCATCCATTTTCTTGACCGTATCAGGCTCGGTAGAGAATGGCCCGATGTGCATGATCTGCACGCATAAGCCTTCCTCAAAAGCTTCAAAACGAGCCTTTCCTGTATCCAACTCCGGCTTTTTTCTTGCCAGTTCATCACATGCCCACTGAAAAACTTTTTCATTGACAAACTCCGGCTGGCGTATCATCAAAGTCCATTTCCAGTTGTCCCTCACTTCCAATGAGAACTTGCCTTCATCAATCCACCACAATCCCTCAAGGGGAGGGACCACATATTCAAAATACCCTTCCGGTTGATTGCCTTTCATTTTGCTCATCTTTATCGTATAGGACAGACCATAAAGCAGTTCTACCGCCTGCTGAAAAACAGCATTGCCATTTGGGTCTCCGGTTCCGTCCACCATAAGGAAATTCATAGATGGAATCTCAATCAATGCCGGTTTATCCTTGGGCATATACAATTCCTTATATTCTTTTTTGAAATTAAACACCTCTTTGCTCATATCAAGTCCTCCTACAGGCTAATATAATACATGATTGGCACCAAAAGCAGGATAAAGTACATAAAATATTTCGCCGGTGCAGCAATCTTTTAACACAAATCTTGGCGCTTAAAATTATATGCCTTATGGTATCACAGCAAACCTGACAACAGCATGTCAGGTTTCTCATAAATCTTTTTTGGCAGGTGAATGGTTAAATTTCACTGCTGCCTGGTTTTAATTTTATCTTTGCCCCATGTGAATTGCATAATAGCTTTCATATCCGTTTCCGGTTGCTTTTAATCATTCACTGCCACCACCGGCTTATCACACTCTTTTTAATTTTTAGTTGTATGATTGCCATCGACATGCGCCAGCAGCAGTAAAGCTGTCAATGTCGTTTTTAAAGGCAGATGTGAATATCGCTTTAATCCTGCTTATATTCTGCCTGTCCTTTTCCGGCTTCCCTGATTTATATACGCCGTCCTTAGCCTTGCAGACCGTAGATGATATGCAGCAAGTCATTAATAACGAGGCTAAGATGTCCACCATCTCTTATAGGTGGTGGGTACCTGATTCCACAATAGACATTGAATTAAATCTCCCGCCTTGTTGAAACGGTGTGTCGAAATTTCTACGCAATTTCTTCCGTTATTTTAATATATATTCTCTTCTATCATATTTTATGGAACTGATACCCTCAAGCATAAACTTATAGGTATCTTCCTTCTGAAAGGTAGGTACTGAAACACATGTATGCAGCGGTAATCCATGCAAACCTTGCGGCACATTCTTTCCTTTATCCCTCTGCGTAACAGAAACCACTGTAGGACCGCTCGCTCCACCGATGATACCGATGGATGAAGCCGCAACAGCAACGGGACTAAACCTGTCTTTCGGCGGTTCCGTATATTGGATGCTGCTATTAAACTGCAGGGTATCCCCCTGGGGCAAAGCAGGCTCTATCTCATACATGGACTGCATGATGAAAAGGCTTCGGTTTCTGTCTTTGCCCATCGGAATTTCCACCAATTCCGCATTCTGAAAGTACAATGCATGCGATATACCTGTCACAGGATGCTTAAAGCAAACCTCTCTCCGGCAATCCTCCAGCGACATTTCAAGACTAATATCCAATGGTGTAAACCAGTCCATAGGCCTGGTAGATATCTTCATATTAGTTACTTTTTCCATACGGAGAAAACGCAGGAGTTCTTGAAATCTGGAACCTGCCTCCGGATAAGCAACGCAAAAACGCTCGCATCCAAAGCAGGTGGCATCCTTCAGAATACGGGAATATGCCTTTCGCACCGAGGCAAGATCATCGTCCTGCCTTGCCCATGGTATGTATGCAGAGCCGCTGGACGAATAGCCGCTCTCAACACGTTTTCCATTTATCCATATTTCCATAACCGGCACAGCCTGATAAGGATTCTCCTGTTCTAGACAGCGTTTCTGCAACGGCGTCAGCTTTTCATCATCAGTGCCATACTTTTCATAAAACTCATGAAGCTTTGCTTCATCCAAAGGAGTGATGACATCAAAGACAATCCCTTTTGGAAACCGGTATATAACAGGGATGTAGCGCTGCATTCCCGCATGTTCAAATTGCCAGTTTACCTTTTGCGCCCATCCTCGAGGTCCCTTTCCTCTGCAAAATAAACTGGGAGTGTAGTATACTTTCATTTGCCACCTCTGTATCATCTAATGCTGATATGTAATGCTTAAGCTGCCCATATGTAAGGTTATGTAAAATACTCTGCTTAATCTATCAGTCCTTTAACTGGCTTCCTGTATAGTGATCATATTTTAAATCCTCCACACCCAAATATTCTGCTATTGATGCCAGAAGATCCTTATCCCCGTTTTTTACAAAAATGGAGGAACCGCTGATGACACCGTCTCCCGACTGCACAAAGGATACTATGCTGGAAAACTCACCGGGATATTCAAGCAAAAGTATCATATCATCCGACCATCCTTCCGGTTGAATATATGATTTTCCGTAGGATGTTATGGCCGTTGCTGCGACCACTTCACTGCCATAGCTGGCGTTAACCATGTTTGCAAACACAGAACCATTTACTTTACTTCTGAGCATTTTCATAAGATTATCAGAAATTTTAAAATCTTTTGGAAAGCCCTGTACCCGAGTAAAAATATCATCAGGCATTTTTATGATATATGCGTTTTCTGGCTTGCTATATTCTTGAGAAGCCATTTTGTTAGCAATCTGTCCAATGTTTTCAGAAGGTGTTATTAGAGACAAATACTCTTCGCTTTCAGCCAATTCATCCATATTACAGGTTAGTGCCACTCCCTCTTTAATTAAGAACTTATTCAAATCTTCCGACTTTTTGGAATAATTGCCGCAGGCAGCCAATGTAATAAGGCCACATAAGGCCAATGATATTTTATAAAATTTACCTCTCATTCCTAACCCTCCTATAAGTAATCTACATTATTATATCATTTTGATTATATCATTTTGTCTGCCTGAAGGATAGAAAAATATTATTTACAGTCTCTATTCATATACATATCCGCTATTTTCACGCTTCTTTTTCTGCCGCTGAGCTATGGATTTGCTTCTTGTGGTTTTCTTCTGGGAGAGTCTTGTCTTGTTTTCGCTGTATGCAGCCTCCCTTTTTAACTGCAAATAACTTTTCCAGCGTTTCTCGGACAGCTCACCCCTGGCAATGGCTTCTTTTACAGCACAACCAGGCTCGCTCCGATGTTCACAATCTGAAAACCTGCATTTTCCCAGGAAATTTTCCACATCAGCAAAAGCTTCACCAATCCCTATCCTCACATCCCACATTCCCAGCTCACGCATGCCTGGTGTGTCAATTATCATGGCACCATTGGGCAGCATTATAAGCTGTCGGTGAGTGGTGGTGTGGCGGCCTTTTGAATCATCCTCGCGAATTGAGTTGACAGCCATAATTTCTTCTTGGGCAAGTGCGTTGACAAGGCTAGACTTGCCAACACCAGACGATCCAAGAAATGCTATTGTTTTCCCTGGTTTGAGATAGTCGGATAATTCATCCATGCCATAACCGGTTTTTGCACTAACAGCTATAATATCGATTCCCGGGGCAATTCTCTCCACAGCCCGAACCTGTTCGGTAAAATCCTCAACCAAATCCGCTTTGGTCAGGATAACCACCGGAATAGCTCCACTCTGCCAGGAAAGGGTAAGATAGCGCTCAATTCGCCTTACATTAAAATCAAAGTTAAGAGACACCATTATAAATACATAGTCAAAGTTAGCTGCCACCACCTGCTCTCCCCGTCCCGGTATTGGATCGCGTCTTGAGAAGAGGGATTTCCGTTCAAGAGTCTTTAATATTTGGCTGTCTCCACTGCTATTATAGCTGATCAACACAAAATCTCCGGTGGTTGGAAAAATCTCATGGCTTTCACCAAAGAAGATGCTGGTTTTCAGCCTGGCGCATGTATGTCCATATTCGCAAACGATATCATATCGTTCTTTGTGTACTGCTGTTACTCGAGCAGGAATGCCACTGGCACCCTCCGGCAGCATTGTAGGGATAAAACCGTAATCCGATAAGTTCGGCATTTATAACCTCCTTTTGTTTTCACTGCAAAATTTTTTTATGGAAAATCCGGATTAATCCTTATAGCTGTTTATAACGAAGAAAAAGCATGATTGCTGATATTTTCAAGCACCTTTATTCTATTACAGTGATTTGAGGTGGTTCAAGAGAGAGAATAAGTATAGCAATTTGATAAATATATGGGGACGTTCCTTCACAATTTACACTTATTCTAAGGGTCGGATATTCTTGCGCTGATATAAGCTTCATTTGCTCATGGGGATATGGTCTAGAAAATGCAATAAGTACAGAAGCGTCCCCTAACGTTTTACTGACGCTAATAATGCAAAAAGTGAAGTTACATCCCCTGTTTGTTATATTGTTAAAAGTGCAGAAGCGCCCTAACGTTTTAAAAAAGAAGGAGCGTCCCCTAATGTTGGAAAGCTCCTTCGGTATGTTTTATAATCAATCCTGGATATCAATAATGTTGACCCTTCCTTGCAGCCATACCTTTATATTACTCCACTACTTCAGCTTCTGGCACTCCGGGCAGTAGTATACGTTTCCACCGAGGTATGCCTCACGGATAATCGCTCCGCCGCATACGGGACAAGGCTTGCCGGCAGTTTTAGCTGAAAGAATGGTCCGATAGGCCCCACTGCACCCGAATAGGTCTTTTTCGGTATCCCGCCCGCCATTTATGGTCATTTCAAAAAGAGTGCTTTTGATGGAGTTGAATAAAGAAGTCAATTCATCATCAGATAAGGTGTTCATTTTGCGCTTCGGATGCACCCGTGCGTTAAACAGGATGTCCTGCAAAACGCCGTTTCCAAGACCCGGTATCCGCTGCTTTGTTGCCAAAAATGCCTTGGCTGAAAGCTTGATGCCCTCATTATTAAGAAGAGACAGAAAATAACTTTGATTAAAATCATCCGAGAATGGACTTGGTTTTTCTCTCGCACATTCATTATAAGCATCTGTCTGCCCCTCACTTAAGGCTAACAATGCACCATACATCTGCACACTGCAAACAAAGGAGGAAAAATCATCAAATTCAATATGGAGCTGATGCTTTTCGGGAAGCTCCTCTCCCGGGAAATAGTAACGCATATTGACACCCTCATGGAAAACAAGACGTATATCCTCGACCTGAATTTCCACCATGCCTCCGTATGCTGCAGCATACAGAATGCTTTTACCTGTAAGCAGACCGTGGTAACTTTCGGGATCACAATTAAACCACACGAATTTATGGGGTGATTTATTAGCAGTTACGTTTTGGATCTTCTTTCCTTTCAGGGTTTCATTGATTTGCTGAACCAAATTCCGGCTTTCCGGCAACTCAATCATATTATTTTCCTCCTTCTATTTTAGGCAAGAACCTTTTCAGCATAGCTATGCAATCCACCAGCTTGTCCGCATCCGGCTTTAGCCAAAAGCTTTTCCAACAAGTAGACGCATTTTTACGCTTATGGAGCATAATTCGAGAGCTAATCTAAAAGACTTAACCTACCCGTTTATGATGTACCTGACATGCTGCATAACCTCACGCTATAATCCTATAAACTAATACACAGGACTCTTGCCCCAGCATCTTGTTACCCATGCTCCCTTATTCTTACATTTTATCACTCCTAATCTGACAGCAGCGTGTCAAATTCGAAAATTCATAAAGTTCAACTAATAAATATTTCAACATTTCATATAACCATAAATTAATCTACATACTCCGCTCCACGCGTATCCATGACCTTCAGGGATGACAGTTGAAGGCGCAGATATTCATTCCCGTTTTCTTCGTACTCCTCCAATACTCCGATAACCTCAACCCAGTCGTTATCGTTCGGATAGTCGCCGAACCAGACTACCTCAAAGCCTGCATTGGAGTCGTATCCACAGCATCCGGGTCCGTAACGGATCACAAAATAATAGGTTTCATCCAGCTCTTCATCATAATAGGGTTTGAATATGCCCTCATACTTTATGGTCTTTCCCAGATAATCTTCGGGATTGAGATAAATATCGTTGGTCTGCTCAATGAACATCTTTTCTTTGATCTCAACAATCTCTTCATTATATGCAATGCCCTCATTACCTTTACTATTTTCATTGAGCGAGTTATCCTGTACATATGGTTCCGACACATCAACCGTCTGCGCACCTTTGCTATCCCCTTTTTCGGATAGCGTCTCTGAAAGCTTGTCATAACTGCATTCTGTCATTAGCAATATAAGGCATACCATGGGTATCATGAGAAATTTTTTCATGAATTATCTCTCCCCCTTTATGAGCATACCACGCAAAGTAATGATAGCCCTACGCATTCTTGAAACCGCCCCAGACGTAAAGATCAATTTCGCCGCCCAAAACAGCAGGAATGCTATAATATTTATAATAACAACACTGGCACCGGTGGGGATGGCATACACATAGGAAATTACAACTCCTATAAAGAAGCATATTATCGATGCAAAAGCCGAGCATAGGGTAACCGTTTTGAATTTTTTGCATACCCGCATGGAGGTCAGAGCAGGAAAAATAACCAGGCTGGAAATCAGCATCGCGCCCATCATCCTCATGCCTAATACAATCGTTATCGCCGTCAAAAAAGCGATCAGCATATTATATACGCCAACTTTTGTCCCCGTTGCCCTGGCAAAAGTCTCGTCGAAGGTGACCGCGAAAATTTTGTTGTAAAACAATACGAAAAGTGCCAATACCATAGCCGAAAGTACAATGCTAAAAGCTACATCGGCTTTGCTCATGGCTAGAATGCTTCCGAACATATAGTTGCAAACATCCGTGTTCATGCCTGTGGTCATGGAGATTACAACCACCCCTATCGCAAGGGAACTCGTTGATATGATCGCAATTGCAGCATCCCCTCTTATTTTGCTTTTTTCACTGATACGAAGCAGGAGGAAAGCAACCAAAACTACAACCGGGACAGCTACGGTTAATGGAGCCGCATTCACTGCCGTCGCTATAGCCAGCGAACCAAATCCCACATGGGACAACCCGTCACCAATCATCGAATAACGCTTGAGCACGAGGCTCACACCCAGAAGCGCTGCACAAAGAGAAACCAGCAAACCGACAATGACCGCACGAACAAGAAATGTATAAGATAACATCTCCTTCAGGATATCAATCATTTTGTCCACCTCCCAAATATTCGGCCCCGATACTGGATTGCACATAATCTTCCGTTGTTCCGAAGAATATTTGCTTATTCTTTAAATGCAGAATCTTGCCGGCATATTTGACAGCGCTGTGTATGTCATGGGAAACCGTCAGGATGGTAATACCCATCTCTTTATTGATTTTGTATATTTGCTTATATAGGTCCTGGGTTGCCACTGGATCAAGTCCTGCCACCGGCTCATCCAAAATAAGAATCTTGCGTGCAGCACAAAGAGCCCTGGCCAGCATCACTCGCTGCTGCTGGCCTCCTGACAGCTCTCTGTAGCATTTATTACGAAGCTCTAAAATGCCAAAACGCTTCATGTTCTCAAGGGCTGCCGCTTTGTCAGCCTTGGTGTAGAAAGGCCGGATTTCGCGTGAGCTTAAGCGCCCGGACAAAACAACTTCATATACACTGGCAGGGAAATCCTTTTGAACAGGTGTCTGCTGTGGTAAATAACCAATTTCATTTTTTTTTAGGTCGTCACCCATTGAAATGTTCCCACTCTGCGGTGCTATAAGGCGCAGAAGTCCTTTGACCAGAGTGCTTTTACCGGAACCATTTTCACCCACTATGCATATATAGTCCCCGCTGTTAACCGTAAAGTTCAGTCCACTAACTACGGTATTGCCTTCATAAGCAAAGGAAACATCCTTTAAGGAGAACAATTCCATTACTCAAGTGCCTCCTTTATCGCCTCTACATTGGCCTTCATCAAATCCAGATAGGTAACTCCCCTTTCAAATTCCCTCTTAGAAATGTTGTGACAGGAGTGAAGCAATAGCTTTTTTGCGCCTGTGGCTTCGCAAATCGCATCCGCCATCTTTTCATTTGAAAGCTCAATATGGAATACTACAGGAATGTTCTCGGCTTTCACCTTATCGATCAGAAATGCTACAGTGGCCGCACTGGGTTCGGTTTCTGTAGAGCATCCGGGAAAGGCAGCGTAATACTCCAGCCCATAGGCATCTGCAAAATAACGAAAGGGAAAGCGGTCACCAAACACAATCGTTTTCCTGATGCCTGCATCTACAGCCGCTTGGAAAGCAGCGTCCAACTCGTCAAGCTCTGCCAGATAGGACTCTGTGTTCTTTTTATACTCAGAGGCGTTTGCAGCATCCACCTCACATAGCATATCTGATATTGCCTGAACAATGATTTTTGCGTTCTTGGGTGAAGTCCAGACATGCTCATCATACTCTAGTTTTTCCTCATGTTCATCCTCATGATCATCATCATGACCATGTTCTTCTTCCATTCCTTCAACGATTTCTTCCTCCACCGCATCTACCATATCCATAAGGTATACAACCTTCATTTCGCTGGTATCCATCGATTCTATAATTTCCTTTAACCACTCTTCGGAGCTGCCACCCACACAGATAAACACATCGCAGTTTTTGATCTTGATGATATCCTGTGGTGTAGGCTCATAGGAATGGCTCTCCGACCCAGGTGGAAGAAGCATGGTCAGATCGACATTGTCACCGGCGATTTCTCTTACAAAATCGTACTGAGGAAAAATAGTCGCTACAACGCTGATCTTTTCATCGGAATTCGCATTTGCGCTTTGCCTGCATCCGAACAATATTGTGGATAGAAATAGAAGCAAAAGTACTGTAAAAGTATACTTTTTCATACAGTATAAACCTCCGTTTTATAAGTTTTGGCAATAAAAATACAAGAAAAAACAAGCCCATTTTCAAAGATGGACACAGTATTCCCTTGTGGAGGTTTATATCAATTATTCATTCTCACTTTTAGGGTTACTGGAGTAATGTTGTTTACATAACATAGAGTGTATTTACCAGACGAGTAAGAGCTGAGATGGTTAGAAAATGAAAATAAAATGCAAAAACCGACCAGCCCAACCTGCTTCAGCAGATTTTCCGCAGTTTGGATTTCAGCGCAGACAGGACACTGATCTCCGGTACAATCATGGTCTGCATGGGATAGGATAAACCATGTAGAGAAAAAAAGGGCTGCTGCAACACAAATACATAAGATCAAAGCTGCTGACTTTATTACATTAGATTTTCGCTCTTGCATCTCTCTCCCTCCTTTTTTCATAGCTGACCTGCATATTACGGTGCTGCTGTACTAATAATGGCTTTCCAAAAGGACATTACATTATCAAAACTCTGCAATGTCATGTCTATAGCCGCATATCTAATGTATATGACTACTTTATAAGCTAATATGATTGAAGCAAAACCTGCTGCCTGACACCAATACACGCTGTCAGGCAAGGATCATGCCTTTTGGACTTATATTAAAATTAATTTGCTTTTTGCCCTGCCACATCTCTTTAAAGCATATGGAAAATAGGAAACGATTCTCATTATCATAATATAAAACAGCTGACTTGCTGTCAAGGAAAAGCTGATCTTACATACTTTTACAAGCACTATATTTGAATTGCAATCTTAACCTAATATGCAAGCTCATTTAATAATGTAAAGAATTAAAAAGCTTGAAGGCGCAGAGCTTGTATCGTTTTTTGTCATGACATCAACTGAAAGTTATGCGGATATATTAAAGCGGTAAAGCTTAATCTGCACACCGAACTGTTTATTAAAAATGTCTTCGTTGTGCGCTTAAAGGAAACCAGATAAGGGCACCTGACGGTTATGGTCTAATTCCTGCTGGATATAAAAAGACCACCCGGTTATACTTCAGGTGATCTTTTCAGGGACAAAATAACCCCCAATCCAAAGTGTCTTATCTTTTCCACGAAGATAGCAAAACAAGGCTACCTTCGCAAAATAGAGCTATCCTTTCACCGCCCCTAATGTCAAGCCTGCATATATCTGCTTTTGGCATAGAATGAATACGATAAGGGCGGGAATCATTGTAATTATTACTCCAGCACATATCAGGTTGTACTGGTTGCCCAAAGGTCCGGTAAATTTGTAAAGCGATGTAGCAACAGTAACCAGCCTGTCTTTTGATTGAAGGTATAGGTTAGCCATATAATATTCATTATAAGTGCTTACCCCTTTTAAAATCATCACAGTTACAATGGCAGGCCTGAGAAGAGGAAAGAGTATCTTAAAAAATATTCCGAAATAGGTAGCACCATCCATAATAGCCGACTCATCCAAAGAGACTGAGATATTCTCAAAAAACTGTATGAATATGTAAATCGATATTATATCCGTTCCCATCAAGAGAATAATATATCCGTACAATTTATCAATTAAGTGGAGTTTATACATAATTTCATATACGGTTACTTGCATTGCTATTCCCGGTATTAGTGATGCAAACAGGAATAAATTGCGAATTACTCCGTTGCCAAAGAACTTAAAACGAGATAATACATATGCCAACATGGTTCCTAATATTATGGACCCGGCAAGCACACACACAAGGATAATAAAAGAATTTATAAAAGCCAATCCCATATTGGCCTTCGTCCAAGCTGTCACAAAATTCTCAAAGTTCAACCAGCTTTTCGGCATCGTCATAACATTAGTGTCCTGGTATTCCTTCATCCCTTTAAATGCGGTAACTACACATACCACAATAGGGATTATGGCAGCAAAAGCTCCCAATGCCAGAGAGAAATATTTTATTATAGTACGAATCACAAAGGTTAATTTTTGCATGGCAGACACTACATGCTGACCCCCTTTACCCCTTTTATCAAACTCTTTCTGGTTTTCGCTCCAAAATTTTCATCTCCATCATTAAGAGCCTTGGAAATTAGCTGTTGGATGACAGTTACAAGTATGATCATAGCAAATAAAACGATAGCCATTGCAGACGCTAATCCGACTTTCTGGTATTCATGAGCGATTTTATGCATCATAAGGAAATAAGTTGCTGTCCCAAAGGTTCCGCCTGTAATGACATAGGGTGGTTCAAATGCGCTAAGGGAGCCTGAAATAGAAAGAATCATATTCAATACAACAATCGTTTTGATGCTAGGCAGAATTATATATCTAAACTGCTGCCATTTGCCTGCGCCATCTAGCTTGGCAGATTCATATAACTGGGGATCCACAGACTGAATAGCTCCTATGAAAAGCGTCATGTTTTGCCCCATATATCTCCAAACAGAGGTGCCAGCCAGGGCGATATTGTTGACAGCAGTATCCTGGAGCCAATATGGAAGGCTATCAATACTGATTCCGATCCAACTGAGAATTGAATCAAATACAAATCCTCTGGTAAAAAAGAATTTGAACATGAAGCCTACCGCAATACCACTGACTAAGTAAGGGAAGAAAATTGCACCCTTAAAAAAATTGCCCCCCTTTGTTTTGAAGCTGAGTAATGTGGCGAAATATAAAGCCAGCGCAAGCTGAACAAAGGATGCTCCCATATAGTACAAGCTCAGCTTCAAGGCACTGAAAATGTCTTTTCGGGTAAAAATCTCCTGATAGTTCTTTAATCCTACGAATTCTCTCTTGCCGATATATTTCATGTCATAAAAACTGAATTGAACCATCTTACTAAAAGGTATATAAGTAAATACAAGCAGTAATAGAACCGGCACAAAAGAAAACGTTAAAATTACCAAGAGTCTCTGGCCTTTGTCGCTCCTTAACCATTTCAACAAACTGATGGGCTTTTTCTCGCTACCAGATACAGCACCTTTTATACTCTTCATCATACCTCTCCTATTCAATAGGAGCCAGGAAAATGCCTTATCCTGGCTCCCTATAGTTTTAGCTTATATTTTTATATTTCTTATGGCATAATTATCAAGCGCTTATTAATATTTTACTTCAACGTTCAGCTCCTTCTGTGCTTTAGTCCATTTTTCATTCCATTCCGCCACAATTTCGTCCATTGTCTTGCTCTTGGAAAGAGCTGATTCAACTATGTGCTGCACATGACTGTTTTCCTTATTTATGCCGATTTCGGATTTATCATTCATGTCGTTAAACAGCGTTTCTTCACCAGCCGGAGGAGGATTATCAACTACCAGCTCCGCACCTGTAAAGTCATTGTATACAGGAGGATACTCCTCGCTCTTTAATATCGGTATTCCGCCTTCTGTATAAGCAAATTTCGATTTTTCAACCAGCCATTTAATGTATATCATAGCCGCAATTTTATTGTCTTCGGAGGAATTAATATTAATTCCGTAGTTGTAATCAGGTCCCGCCGATGCATATTGCTTTCCGTTCACAGTTATGGGGAAAGGCATATAACCTATATCCTCAGGATGGTCTCCTGCACCCTGCATCTGAACTACAGCCCAGGACCCCAGCACCATTGTTGCAATTTCCCCTCTGTTCATCATGCCTTTGCTGCCTTCCCAGTCTGTAGTGGTGGGGTCATCTTCAATTAAACCTCTTGCAACAGCTTCATATAATAGATTGTATACTGCATAAGGCCCGGTAGAATCACCTCTATTGGCAAACGGATCTTTCATATGGGGCAATTTGTTCATAAATTCGGGATCACCAGTCGCAGATCCGCCAATATAGGCATCCCAAGCTCCCATTGTCCAACCAGCGGCAAAATTAGTGTACAAAGGAATCGCATCGGTATTATCTTTAATCCTCTTCAATGCATCCAGGAACTCATCAGGGGTTTTCGGTAACTCAGTAATTCCGGCTTCCTTAAACACCCTTTTATTGTAAACAATACCCTGAGCATTGCCGGTAGACGGCATTCCGTATACTTTTCCGCTATAAGTGAAATTGCTCAAGAAATTGTATGTTTCAGACAGCTTTTCATAATCCCCAAAAGGAACAAACAGATCAGGCAGCTCCGCCTTGTCAACTGTTGTAGGAATCATGCAGATATCTCCCCAGCTATCCGTCGTCAATCTGATGGTGACATCCTCAGCATAATCTGTAATGGCTTCATATTTAATTTGTATATTGGGATATAATTTATTGAATTCTTTTATAGATAACGAACATTAAAGCCTACAATTGCCAAATTGGCAATCATGGAAAGTAGTTCCGGGCATATAGCCGATGCCTAACCTCATCAGGATGAGCTTTAATATATGCCTCAAAACGATTTACTAAATGCAATAGTTCCTGTTCGTTCTTTACAGCAGAGGCTTGTGCAATAAAGTTTTTCATCCAGTGCCACATCTCCTCTTGAGGATTCAGGTGTGGAGAATAAGGAGGTTGATGCAACACTATTAAATCACTTTTATGAGCCTCAACAAACTCTTGTATCAAAGGGCCTTTATGAATCGGAGAATTATCCCACTGGACAAAGGTGGTAGAAATCCCTCTTGCTTTATCATAGTCCAGTAAACGCTCCATATATTTGACCACATGAGCTGCTGTCAAAGAGCCTTCTTTTTTGGAGTATACATCGTACACAAAACCCATATGATTCAGTACTTCCGTAGCTCCAATGATATTGATGCCCTTATGACAGCCGTTACACTCAATTTCTGTAGGTTTGCCTACAGGACTCCAGGAATAAAAGTTGTTGGATTCGAGCCTTTTACTGGTTTCATCCTGACACCACAGGGAGACATCTCCTAAAGGCTCAATTATATCCAATACAACTGACATTTTTTTTAAAGCTTTCCTGAAGCTTTGGGTCTCCCTTGCTCGGTTTATAAACACCCCTTTTGTACGAGAAACCAAGATTAGCCAGTATTTTACGGATCCAGGTGTCGGAATATTCTTTTCCCCAGTGGTCTTCTACATACCTGACTAACAACTTGGCGTTCCACCGGTTTTGTTCATAGCCGAACTCATGAGGACTCTTACTGGTAACTATATTGCGGATATCCTCTACCATTTCATCGGTGACAGTACTTTCAATATTGCCGCCCCGCAGGTCGGCGATGCAAGCAATACCGCTATCGTTCCAGTTGTTGATATATGACACAATGGTTGCGTTACATTTACTCAAGGTATCTGCAATAACCTGCGTATGGATACCCTTATGCCTCATGATTACAGCTTTGACGACGTCTCTGGTATAATTACTGTCAGAACTATTGGCTATTAAATTTAAGTCATCTATCGTTAATCCATAAAGTGATTTAACCTCAACACATTTTCTACCCATTATACATTCCCCCTGCCCTATATTGTAAGGGCTTCGGAGGAAAATTGCACAGGATAATTTTAACTATATAGTTCGTTATCTATATGTAATCAGCAAATTTAGTATCGACAATATCTGTCCTATGAGTCAGGAATTTAAGAGATGTCTTTAAGTCGGTATAGTCTTCGCCAAGATTGATAGAATCAATTGTGGGTACTTCTTTTGGTGCGGCCGTGGACTCACCGGTCGCTTTTTCCTTTTCGACATCACTAACTGTGTCAGAACCCACCGTCGGTTTCTCAGTTTTTTCACCTCCTCCGCATGCTGCAAGCGAAATTGCCATCACAAGAGCCAGGAAAAAACTAAGTGCTTTTTTTAGATTCATATAAATCCTCCTTTTTTAGTTTTGATTGGTGAGATTATTCTTTGTAAACCTGAATAATGTAAGTTCTTGGCAGATGGTAAGCAGCGTAATAATTGATTTTAAAGCTTCAGTAATTACAGCATTATGGCATGACGGGAGCAACTAAGCCAATACTCACATACTCAAGCGTCAAAGATCCTTTAGTTTGTAACTTAGAAAAACATACATTAAACTTATAGATGGATTGTATTTAAAGTTAACGTTTACTTTCATTTTAATTATAAATAGTCACCTATTATCTTGTCAAGCAATTTTTTATGGCTGATAGCATCCAGTTTGATACAAAGCCATATCTACGGTTTATAAATAAAAATCATGGAATATCCGCATATTGATTAGATTATTGACAAGGTATAAAATAATAAAGTATTATATTCCCCATAAGGTTAACGTTGTATAAAAATTCTCATTGTTTTATCCATCTACAGTGATTATGGGTAAAAAAAGTATCTGCTCAAAAATCATGTTTGTAAATAGGCTACCGGTGGATGATTTTTTAATAAAGCGATGAGGCGGTAATTTTGAGGTGATTATTATGAAAAAGGTTGTTACAATGCAGGATATTGCAAATAAACTTAATGTAAGCTGTGTGACGGTATCAAAAGCACTTAATGACAAGGATGGGGTTAGTGAAGAACTGAAAAGCAAAATAAAAAAGCTGGCGGAGGAAATGGGATACCGCTACAACACCCATGCTAAATCCGTAAAAGAAGGTCTCTCATATAACATAGGCATCATAGTGTCCGAACGCTTTATGGATATGAATGAAATAGGACGGCCGTTTTATATGAATTTTTATCAGCATATATCGAAAATGCTGGAACGACATCAGTATGCCGGCATTTTGCACATTTTGACGCAGGAAGACGAAGAGAAAGCCCACTTGCCCAGAATATATTATGAGCAAAAGGTAGACGGTTTTATCATTCTCGGACAGGTGAGTAAAAAATACATTGAAATGCTGCAAAACATAGATATTCCGGTAATTTATCTCGACTTTTATGATGACCACATAGATACCGATTTGATAGTTACCGATAATTTTTATGGAGCCTACCAGATAACTAACTACCTGATTCATAACGGGCACAGAAAAATAGCTTATGTTGGCAATATTTATGCCACGAGCAGCATACAGGATAGATTTTTAGGATATTACAAAGCACTGCTGGAGCATAGGCTAGAACTAGATATGAACTATATCATCAATGATCGGGACGAGTCTGGAAAGTTTATCGAGTTGGATCTGAAGGAAAAAAACATGCCTACGGCTTATGTATGTAATTGTGATCGAGTGGCTTTTAATCTCATCAGTAAATTAAACGAGATGGGGTACAAGGTACCGGATGATATTTCGGTAGTGGGATTTGACAATGATATTTTTTCTACAATTTCGAATCCCAAGCTGACAACCGTAGAAGTTGATATGCACGAAATGTCAAGGCTTGCAGTTGAGTATATCGTGAAAAAAGTAAGGAATAACGACTTAAAGTGCGGAAGAATATTGATAAAAGGAAAAATAATATATAGGGATTCTGTAAAAAAAATAGAATAAAGCAGATAAACGCCTTACCTTATCTTTTTGCTGTATATTACTTGTGTTTTATAGCTTGCAGCTTAAACTATAAAACTGCGTCTGTGATTAAGTATCATTTCACTCTGTTTTCATTATCCAATCCTAAACCAATAATATAGGATTATTGACAGAATGTCTTAATCAAACTATAATTTATTTATAACCTTAACGTTTAGGTAAATTTAATATTTTAGTTCAGACGGCTTTATTCCTAATCTAATAGGTTCATGTTCTATAATGCAATATCACACATAGAGGTGAAATTAGTGTGAAAATAAAAAAGACCCGCGAAGGCCGCAACAAAGCAAGCCCTTAAGGAATACCTAGGACTGTGGATGAAACTGGAATTACACTATTAGTTTGTTATTGCCACTAGATCAGAAATATTCACAGTATACCCATTGGCTTGCAAAAATGCGATGGCCTGCTCAATACTTAGAGAATCCTGCTGATTACGCTTCTTAGATTTCGCATTGTCATCATACAGCAATGGATTGAATGGCTCATTTTTAGAGAGCATGTGATAGATGCAGGTTAAAATCATTCTTGCGGTAGCAATAATAGCACGTTTGTGACCACGACGTTTTTTAATCGCTTCATAGCGGTTTTTGAAAACAGTGCAGGACTTGTCCTTTACAGCGGCATTAGCACACTGGACAAGTAAAGGTTTAATGTAGACACCGGCGCGGCTAATACGGACACTTTTCTTCTTACCGGCACTTTCATTACTCTGGGGTGTAAGGCCAGCCCAGGAACAAAGATGCTTGTCCGAGGTGAAGACGGACATATCGGTTCCGATTTCTGAAAGAATAGCTGTAGCCGATGCCTGCTTAATACCAGGTAAAGTAGCGATGATGTCAATTTGTTCTTTGAAAGGTAAAGATAGCTCGAGTATTGTAGCTTCCAGTATTTCGATGCATTTTTCAACGCTGTTATAGTGCTCATAGCATACAGACAATTTTGCCGCTTGCTCCTTAGAGAATTTACCAGCAACGGCTTGTTCAATTTCATCCGATTTTTTCTTCAGACTTTTGTGGAGCATTGAAGAATAATCAAAGTCGATGATATCAGGATTCTCTATCATGTGCTTAATAATTGAGGAAGCAGACTTGCCGAAGGTGTCGGAAACAACATTGGCAAGCATGATGTTTGAAACTGTAAGCGAATTTTGCACCCGGTTTTTCTCACTGGAAGAGACGTTGGTAAGTTTAGACTTGTACCGAATTAAATCCCGCAACTCCCGTATAGGCTTAGATGGGATAAAGCTACCTTTTACCAATGCATGCTTGTGTAAGTCAGCAAGCCAAATTGAATCTCGCTTATCGGTTTTCTTACCTGGGATATTTTTAACGTATCTCGGGTTTGCAAGGGTAATAGTGCAGAAATCCTCGAGCACGTTAAAAACAGGAATCCAGTACTTTCCGGTGGATTCCATACAGACATCTTTGCACTTGTTTTCTACTAACCAGTTGTTGAGAGCGATTAGATCATTTTTGAAAGTATTAAAACGACGTGTTTGATAGGAAGTAACATTTTTATCATTGGTGGTGGCAATAGTGGCAATTACAAACTTTTTGTGGACATCAATTCCACAACAGATGGGATAGACAATCTTAAGCATCAACCTCACCCTTGTAAATATTTAGGGATGCAGGCATTGACTGTCCACTCAATATAAACAAGAGCTTTGTTTAAAACAAAGATTAGTGTTCGTGCTCGATGGCACACTTATTTGTACTTGAGAGAGCGAACGGCACATGTTAATATACGGACAACTCAAAGTTTGGTTGTCACACTCACCTCCCCGTGCTCTGTAGTATACCTGCATACCCACTTATATTTTACTACAGAGGGTGGCTTAAGTAAAAATTTTTCATTCTATTTTGTGCCTTGAGCACAGCGAAAGGAATGTGATGTTAATATGACAGATTACCTATGCATGTATCAATCCAAAGTAAAAAAAGAACTGGTAACCAACATACTGCCTTTCTGGATTAAAAATGCAGTCGATTTAAAAAACGGAGGCTTTTACGGTTATATTTCCAATGACCTGGTAGCTGATGAAATAGCCGACAAATCAGTAATTCTTAATTCCCGCATCCTTTGGACATTTTCCGCTGCCTTTAGGTTATTGGGTGATGAAAAATATCTGGAGATGGCAAGGCGGGCATATGAGTACATACTAGATCATTTCTGGGACAATGAGTTCAAAGGAGTCTACTGGTCGGTGAACTTTAAGGGAAGACCATCCGATACCAGGAAGCATTTATACGCCCAAGCCTTTACCATATATGCCTTTTCTGAATATTACAGGGCTACCGGAAAAAGCAGAAGTTTGGAGCTTGCAATAGAGCTTTTTCGGGCAATGGAAAAACATGGTTATGACAAAAAGTTCAAAGGCTATTTTGAAGCTTGCACTCGGGAATGGGAAATTGCGGAGGACTTACGCTTAAGCAGCAAAGATTTAAACGAAAAAAAATCCATGAACACCCACCTGCATATCCTGGAGGCTTACACAAATCTGCTGAGGGTATGGAATGACGATATTTTGAGAAATAAGCTGAAAGAACTCATTGAAGTCATTATTGAACATATTATTGACCCAAATACTCATCACTTTAAACTGTTTTTCGATGAAAGCTGGAATGTAAAAAGTGATTCAATTTCCTATGGTCACGATATCGAAGGAAGCTGGCTTCTGTGTGAAGCCTCTGAAGTGCTGGGCGATAAACAAGTAATTAAAAAAGTAAAGGAAGTTGCCGTAAAAATGGCACAAGCCACCTACGAAGAAGGTATTGATTGCGATGGAGGCATATTGAATGAGGCAAGCAGCCGTGGTTTTACAGATCTAAATAAAGATTGGTGGCCTCAGGCCGAGGCAGTGGTAGGGTTCCTTAATGCCTACCAGCTGACCGGAAATGAGCATTTTTGGGATGCTTCTTATCGCTGCTGGCAGTTTATCGAGCAGCATATTATTGATAAAGAGCATGGTGAATGGTTCTGGGGAGTAAACCGCAAAGGTGATTTTCTAAAAGACAGGGAAAAAGCAGGGCCGTGGAAATGCCCCTATCATAACAGCAGAGCTTGCTTTGAGGTTATTTCACGCCTTGAAAGCTTGAACGATACATCTAGAAAAATAGATATGAAGGTGGTAATGAGATGAGCAAAGATATTTTTAACGAAAGGTTAAGCCTATTGGTAAAAAGGCACAAGGAGCTTGTGGAAAGAAAAAATGTAAAAGTTGAAGGAGGAAACGGCATATTTGACAGGTATAAATACCCTGTTCTGACTGCCGAACATACTCCTCTATTCTGGCGTTATGATCTTGATTACCGCTCAAATCCTTATCTGATGGAACGCTTAAGTATTAACTGTGTCTTCAACCCTGGAGCCATTGAAATAGACGGTAAATTCTATCTTATTGCCAGAGTAGAGGGAGCTGACAGGAAATCATTTTTTGCCGTAGCTGAAAGTGATAACGGTGTCGATAATTTCACATTTTGGGATTATCCAATTATAATGCCGGAAACTGATGAGCCTGACATAAATGTTTATGATATGAGGGTTGTCAAGCATGAGGATGGGTGGATTTATGGCTTGTTCTGTACCGAGAGAAAAGACCCTGACGCTCCAAGAACCGACACCTCCAGCGCTATAGCCCAGTGTGGAATTGCCAGGACGAAAGATCTTAAAGTCTGGGAGAGGCTCGATGATTTAAAAACGAAATCTCCACAGCAGCGCAATGTTGTGCTCCATCCCGAGTTTGTAAACGGAAAGTATGCTTTTTATACCCGTCCTCAGGATGGATTTATAGATACAGGTACAGGAGGTGGAATTGGCTGGGGCCTCTGCGACAGCATTGAGCATGCTGTGATAGATGAAGAAATCATTATAGACGACAGGCAGTATCACACTATCAAGGAGGTAAAGAACGGCCAGGGTCCGGCACCTATCAAAACGAAAGAAGGCTGGCTGCATATCGCCCATGGGGTAAGAAATACTGCCGCAGGGCTGCGCTATGTGTTGTATGCCTTCTTATCAAGGCTGGACCAGCCGGAAAAGGTTATTTGCCGGCCTTCGGGTTATCTTATTGCTCCGGAAGGGGAAGAACGAGTTGGAGATGTGTCTAACGTGGTATTCTGCAACGGAGTTATTGCAAGAGAAAACGGAGATGTATACATTTATTATGCATCCTCCGATACCCGGGTTCATGTCGCAACTACCACCATCGATAGATTGCTTGACTATGTCAAAAATACTCCGGAAGATCCTCTGCGTTCATATGCTTGCGTGGCCCAGCGCAATGCCCTCATATCAAAAAATCTTGAGCTTATTTGTAAAACCGATGATAAGCTGCTAAAAAGCCTGAAGTAGAAAAAGTAAGAAAACACAGCACAAAGCAAAATATGAAAACATAGCATACGCCATTGGTGAGGGGTTGATATTCTGCCCAGGCAGTTTCCCCCTCCCCTTAATCAACTGTTTCAAGCCAAACTCGGTTTACAAGATAATATTACATAACTTCGGAATGCTCTACGATCTGAAAAAATCCTACCATTTCGTCCAGCCTCTCCACACTTTTTCTATTTTCAATTATTTGACGCAGCACATCATCCGTTTGTGAAACGATATCTGCTATCTTTGCAGCTATATCTGCATTACCGACCGCTCCTTCTCCTACAGAGGTTGCAATTTCGTCAATGGCATGCCTCATTATCTGAATTTTGCTATATATTTCCCCTGCAATATTATTGATTTCTGTTATTACCTCCTGGACCTTATCTGCATCCTGAGCATACTGCAGGCTTGTATTGACAAGCATTTTGTAGTCCTTTAACACCTGATTGTCTACAAACTCCAGAAGCGCTTTTGAATCCTCCACCACATTTTCCACTGCCTCTGAAACATTATTTATGATATCGTTAATTCTAGACACTGCATTTTTGGAGTTCGTGGCCAGTACCCTGATTTCATCTGCAACAACAGCAAATCCTTTTCCTGCCTCTCCTGCTCTGGCAGCCTCAATAGCAGCGTTTAAAGCAAGAAGATTGGTCCTGGATGTAATGTCTAAAATGGTTTTGGATAGCTCCCCGATTTCTTCAATGGCTTCTGTCCGTTTTATAGATTCTCTTAACTGGACATTGGTCCTATCATAAATGTCCAGTGCATTTTGGTAGGATACGTCGGTCTCTCCCTTAAGCTTTTCAGCCCGCTGCTTAATTTCATCGGCAAGGTGCTCTCCCTGCAGTGTTCTTTCTTCCATATTCGAAACCTTTGATTCTATTTCGTATGTAAAATCTCTCATTTGCTCCGTAGACGCTGAGGTTTCTTCTATGCCGGAGGATAGCTCTTCTGTCGTTGCCGATATGACTTCTATGCCTTCATGAGCTTGTTCCATGCTTTTCAAAGACTTCTCAGTCATCACCTTTACATTTTCCGACTCTAGCTGAATGGTCTTTATAATATCCGCAACTCTTTTTTGCATATTTTTTGCCGATTGAGCCATCATGCCCAATTCATCTTTCCGGTTTAAAAGCCTTTCATCAAACCGGAAATCGAACTTACCTTCTTCCATCATATGTAACCTGTCCTGTACCAATTTAATGCTTTTGGCTAAGACACTGCCGAGAATATAAGATATGATCATGCCTGCTGCAGCCAGAACTCCTGCAAATAAGACAATCATCAGTATTGTATTATCGATCTTTTTCGAAACTACATCCGTGTAAATGCCCACAGACCACATACCAATGATTGCACCGCTGCTGTCCCTAATCGGTTCATAATATGTATGTACAGACTTACCTAAGACATCTGCTACACCCAGATACGGCTTCCCTTGGTTAATAACCCGCTCAGTGACTTCTTTAGCTGCCTGTGTCCCTATTATGCGTTGTCCATTCTCATTCACCACATTAGTTGCTGCTCTCATGTCATCTTGGAACACTGTGAGCAGCACTTCCGTTCCTTTTGTAAAATCATCAATTAATTCGTAGTTCTCGTTTATCTGCGCATTCCCTTTATAGAGTTTACCGTCAACAATAGACCACTCCCCATCATATACCCTGTCAAAAAGCCGCAGCCCCATATTGGAATAATTCTGTAGTTCTTCTCTGATTTCATAATAGACAAGATTGCTTATTTCCGATCGTGTAAATAAGACAATCGACAGTGCCAATGCCAGAATAACGCCAACTGATGAAAGGATTATTTTCCATTTAAACTTCATACTAATTACCTCCCTGTTTTCTAGTTAGTAAAAATAAATTGCTTTTTGTAAATTCTGACATATTGTATTTATTAGGGGTTTCAAGCCTTTCCTATCAGATTTTTGTCCATCACTTTATTGCGTTAATTGGTTAAAGGCCTCGTTGCAAAATCCTGTTATTTTACAGGCCATAGGCCATAAAACTTTTTTGTGACTTTTCGAAATCTCATGGAAGGTCTTAACGGAACTTTATCCGGCAATACGGCTGACTCTTTTCAGGAAACCAGTGGTATGATCATTTTCCCGAATAATATTTAGCTTTTAAAGATATGCTATTTCCATTGTTTTGCAAAATAATTCAAACAATGTTGCCCAATAATCAAATCGTTAAGCCGAACTCATATCTCTATTATGTCCCCTTGCATACGATATACCCACTTTTAAATGTTTTAAAACACTCCCATATTATCAAATTTATACTATATATTAACATGCTCATGATATAGCCACTTTTGCCTCTATAGCCTTTAAAAGCCTCCTTTGTGCCATTGAAGTGATTTTGAATCTGACACATATATAGCCTTTTTGCATTTTCACCGAAAGTGAAAGTTCGGCAGGAATATTCTGCTTGCTATAAATAATCGTCATATGTCTCACTTGGGATAATGGTTACTTTGACCTATAACTATAGGCTTAACGTTGCTATTATCATAATTATCCTTTAGTCACCCTAAAACCTGATGAAACCATAAAAGTTGATGTTTGCTTGGATTATAATTCGGACATAACAGTAGATGCATTTGTAAACGAAATCATGCCCCGAGAAAAAGGCACATTCGAAAATATTAAAATTGAAAAACGCACAGCATTCCATTTCCTTGCGTATGTCAATAAACAACAAATTGACGCTTTGTCTAAATTGAAAGAAGTAAAATATATCAAGCTGCCTGCAGTAAAGCAGCAAATTAGTACACTATAAATATAGTATTAAGCAAAATGATTTTCCGCTGAAATGAATATAGGAAAAGCACCTTTTGCCCCCTGCACTAATATTATAATCATATGCTACATAATAATAGGGGGATTTTTATGTTGACAAGAGAAGATTTTATAAGAACTTCTTTTGAAACAAATCTGTTTTTTCAGAGAATCATGAAGGAGCACTTATTTTTCATAGAAACCAATTTGCAGCCGGTGGTACCTGCTTACATAATGGAAGCCAGATCATTAAAGCAGGCTTTTGAAGAATTGTTGGCCGAAACGGTGCACTATGCTAATGGGAACATATCAAAGAGTGCTCTGATGTCTAATGAATTTGTTACCCCATATACAAAAAGGGCGGAAGAAGTTAATTCAATGCTGACCGGAGCAAGCCTTAATACAGGTATTACCGAAGCCGAACTTAGATTGTTCTGCGGCCCGAGTTATAGCTTTGGAAATTGGGCAAATATCGCATACTGTTTAAATGTCAAATCATTGAATCTGCTTTATAAAGTGATCGAATTTAAAAAAAGGTTATTGTCCATGGCATTGGAATGCAGGATATTTATTGCCTTGTATCCTGAAATGCTAAAGCATCTTATCCAGGAAGCAGAATATTACATGGAAATGCTGAGATGTCTTCAAAGTGGAACTCTTCCGAAAAAAGCATTGTGTGAAAAACTCAATTTCTGGAATCACATAATGGGAGAGCATGCAGAATTTATCGACGGAATGCTGGATCCGACAGAAAAGAACCTCAAGCATACTGCCGAAAACACTGCAAAGAGATTCGAAAAATTAGTTGAAGATTGCATTAAATCAGCCGAAAACCAGATACTCAAAGAAAGCCTGCAGGCCACGGAAGGAATAAAAGATTATAAGATGGCGGCTACCATAGGATTATTACAATGTGAGATCAAATCCATCATTCCTCCGCTCCTGGCAGACCATGTGCTTCGGGAAGCCAATCATTACTTAAGGCTATTGGGCAGCCTGACAAAATCTTAAATGAAAATAAGGGCGCTAGTAATTTGGGCTATAGGGTTCAAAACTCTATGCCTTTTTGCTTATAAGGTTCAGCATAACACCTTTTCACTAAATTCCAAATATTTACAAACAACACAACCGTCAAAATGCACCGAAGCCTATCGTTCAAACCTATCTATCAGTTTCAACAGTTTACGAAACACGCCTGAACTCTAATCAAAGGCAGGATAATTGGCTTTATGCCGGCATATGTCTTACCAGCTTGATTTTTTGACACCGGGAATCTGTCCCTTATAAGCCAGATCCCTGAAGCATAACCGGCATATGCCGAATTTCCTCATGTATGCGTGCGGTCTTCCGCATATCCTGCATCGGTTGTATTTCCTAACTTTATATTTAGGTGTTCTGAGCTGTTTTAGCACCATCGCTTTCCTTGCCATTCGTTACATCTCCGTTTTTCATTGTAATTTTATGCAGACACATGTTATTATCAGTTATAGTTTTTCATTACAATCTCTATTTATGCAAAAATTATTAATCTA
Organism: Clostridium thermosuccinogenes; assembly: GCF_002896855.1. Classification (NCBI taxonomy): domain Bacteria; kingdom Bacillati; phylum Bacillota; class Clostridia; order Eubacteriales; family Clostridiaceae; genus Clostridium; species Clostridium thermosuccinogenes. The sequence continues at coordinate 2,719,431 of NZ_CP021850.1, forward strand.
AAAAACGGCTTCTTTGACAATTCCGGAGATGTTTTCCAAAGGCTTGACAATATCACACATGGCTTAAGGTGCTCTATAACTTCCTTCATCGATTCAAGCTTTTATCTCTGAAAAGCCCATGTGAAAAAAGCTTGGTTCATATGGCAAGCACCATCTCTTGCTATATACAAATAAGAATAGGTTCGGCAAAACAAGTATTTTTGTTAGTTTTGCCATATAAGATGATTTGCTTAAGATATACAGCATTTTGATATTTGTTCACAGTCATGTATATGTATCTCATAATAGAAACAGCTCTGACTTCGTAACAACCCCTCATGCTTGCATAACGCAATCAATAATGAAAACATCATTACTATTTTCGTGTGAACTTATCACTTATAATATTATCAGAATTCTTAATGAACTAAAAGGATGGACATATCAAGCCCGTCATCATAACCCATTCCTTAACGCCATGAGTACGGCCCCGTAAGCTGCATCATTTTTAGGAGTGACGCATACCACCCTGGGATGCTTCTGCTGAATGGCATCAATAAATCCCTTGCCAATAAATTCATCCTTCTGCAAAATGCTGCCTGCCATTGCCAGAGAACAGTCTTCCAGTCCCAGCCTTTCAACAACAGGAGACACAAGCTTTACCAGTTCATCACAGCATTTTAATGCTATTTTCTGCGCAGCTTCGTCTCCCTCCGCAAGTGCCCTTGTCAGAATAGGGGCAAGAGCAGCAACATCACGTTTGTTTGTGTTCTTATGATATAAAAAACCAATAACTTCTTCTATGGTAGACACACCCAACTGCTCAAACACCATAGAGGTCAGGATGGTTTTATCTTCCCGCCCGTCATGGGATCGAACCATGGCTTTTAGAATATCGCGGCCTATAGCATATCCACTGCCTTCATCATCAATCAGATATCCGTATCCTCCCGTGCGATGCTCCTTCCCGGAATTATTCCTGCCGTAGCATATGGAACCGGTTCCGGCAATAAGTATGATCCCTTCAGGACTTCCCAACGCTCCGTAAAGTGCCGTTTGGTGATCGCCTGCAATAATGAGCTTACCTGCATATCCTGTCTCTCTCACGGTATTCTCCAAAAAAAGCCGGGCATCAGCATTGCTTATGCCTGCCGCACCGATGCAAACACTCTTTATGAAAGAAAGCGCTCCAACTTTAAGGGAAGCTTCAGAAAAAATCCCATGCAGATTTTTTCTCACATTTTCTGCAGATTCCCCATTTATGTTAATTGCGCCGGTTTTAAATACCGTCAGAATATTTCCTTGTAAATTCGCAGCGCATACGGTAGTTTTTGTGCCGCCTCCGTCTATGCCCAAAACATATCCGTCCATCCTTCAACCCCTCAATAATTTATATTAGATATTTTATTCCTCACTATCTTTAAGCTTTCAATACCTTTATGCCTTCGATATCTTCATGCTTTTAGTATTTTTCATTTTCAACATCAATTAACTTCTAAATTTTTACTTTCTGCAACTTTACTTTCAGTACCTTTGCTTTCAGTATCCTTACTTTTAACATCTTGCTCTCAGTACATTTTTACTTCCAGCGTCTTCTCCGCTTATTATCTTATACTTCCAACATCTTTAATTTAACATCTGTTCTTTTAGTATCTTTTATTTTCAGTATTCCTACTTTCAGCATCTTTTGCTTCAGTATCTTTCATTTTCAATATGCTTGCTTCTAATTTTTTTCTTACTTTCGATATCTTCTACTTTCAATATCTTTATCTTCAGTATCGCAATATTTTCTGCATCTGTACATCTTCAACATCTTTATGTTTTAAGTATTCTATATCACCTACATTCTAGACCTTTTTATTCTAAATTCTCACACTAATCTTCCCTGTCGGGGTTATTTCTCCCCTTATTACTTTTGCCAGAGTTTCCAGCGAAAGGGGCGTATACTCATATGTTGCAATTGCCGCCGCCTTTTGATCTATTTCCGATATATCATACGGATTTCCAAGAGCAACCGCTATGACATTGTCATGCTCCATGCAAAGCCTGTTGAGAATCTCAATCTGTCCTTTATGCAGACGCCCGTTATAAGTGCCAAACAGCACAGCATCCTTTCCCTTTGCAGCTTCAAGCACATGCTCCATATCCTTCTCCTGAGGCACAGTGCTTATCAGCAGGGACTCCCCTCCAAGCCATTCTGCCATGAAAGCCGGGAAACTAAATACATTGCTCACGGGGTTCATAGCATTTGTTGTAGGTTTTGCAGGAAATCCAATGGAAATGATGTTCTCGCTCTTCACCGGCAACTGCCCCCGGTTATCCCGTACCAGTGTAATGCTTTCACTGCTTATGCGCAAAGCCTGGGTACGATGAGCCTGGCAGCCCACCACAGAAAAATCCGTACTGTTTATGTCATAATCGGCATACCTCGATTTGAATTTGAGAACCTTGTCCACCGCTTCATCCAGCCTGTCTAAAGGCAACTCCCCGGACATGACGGCATTTTCAATTAGCTCTACCGCTTCTCTGACCAAACCTGCGGTATGGGATATAAACACCATGTCCACTCCGGCTTTTATAGCCTCCAATGCACCTTTAGCAGTACCATAGTATTTTTTTATCGCATCCATTTCCAGGCAATCGGTCATAACCAGACCTTTAAATCCCATATGACCTTTAAGCAGCCCAGTTATTATCGTTCTTGACATAGTTGCGGGATAATTTTCCTTCTCTATCTGGGGAAACAGGATGTGAGAGGTCATCACAGCTTCCGCTCCGCAGTCTACAGCATTCTTGAACGGCATCAGGTCAGTTCCCTCCAACTCGCAAAGCGGTTTATCAATTACGGGCAAATCCAGATGTGAGTCCACAGACGTGTCACCATGACCGGGGAAATGCTTCAGCACCGGCATAACACCGCTGCTATTCAATCCCCTCATCATCTCAATGCCATAAGAAGATACAGCATCAGGAGTATCACCATAGGAACGCACTCCGATGACGGGATTGGACGGATTGCTGTTTACGTCCATCACAGGCGCCAGATTCACATTTATTCCCAATGCGTGCAGCTCCCGCCCTGTTATTTCTCCTATAATGCGTGCATTATCCGGATTGCCTGTTGCGGCAACAGCCATTGCACCGGGCATATTTGTGCAGTCCTGCGTAAGCCGGGTAACCATTCCACCCTCTTGATCTATGGAAATAAAGGCGGGATATCCTGTTTGCTCCCTTATCAGCTTTTGCAGTTCAATATTAAGAGTCCTCACCTGATGTGCATTTTCTATATTTCGAGAAAACAGGATCACATTACCGACCTTATATTCTTCAACAAGCCGCATAAAATCTTCGTCAATCTTTCCAGCCTGGAAGCCTGTAAAGATCAACTGTCCTATTTTTTGCCTTAATGTCATAATCATCCCTGCCTTCGATTCTTAAATATTATTGGCATTACAGAAACTTAATCATAACGATATTTTTCCCATTACCACCGGCTGTCTTGCTCCTGTTACACCGGGCAGGTTGTTGGCCTCACCATGCACTGTCCGGTCGGCAAGGATGGCGAAAGCCACCGCTTCCTTTGCATCGCTGCTGAAGCCTATATCCTCCTGGGTAAGGGTTTCTATCCCGTACTGAGCCATCTCCCTGCGGATAAAATCCACCAGTACCGGATTATAGCTTCCTCCCCCACCGATTATCAACCTGTCGGCAGCACAATTATCCTTAACAAACCTGCGGTATGCGTCCGCTATGGACCATGCGGTCAAATAAGTAACTGTTGCAACTCCATCTTCATCAGATATTCCGCTGCTTCTCATGTATTCAAATATCCGATTTACATAATCTCCACCGAAGTACTCCCTCCCTGTGGATTTAGGCGGAGGTTGGGAAAAATAGGGATCATCTGTCAACATATTCAGAAGTTTTTCATTTATCTTGCCCGACCTGGCGATGACTCCTCCCTCATCCATCTTCTTTATGCCACCGGTAATCCTGCTCACCATCCCGTCAATTACCATATTCCCAGGGCCGGTATCAAAAGCGTACACCCGGTCTGGAGCACATCCTGCCGGAATTACAGTGATATTGCCTATTCCCCCTATATTTTGCAACAGTATATTCTTGTCCTTGCTTCGATACAGTATAAACTCCGTATACGGCACAAGAGGCGCACCCTGCCCTCCTGCCGCCATATCGGCAACCCTGAAGTCGGATACGCATACTATGCCCGTCCGGTTGGCTATTACCGCTCCTTCTCCGATTTGCACGGTATACCGTATATCATACCCATCCTGCGAGTCCACCTGGGGTGAGTGATAAATGGTCTGTCCATGGGAGCCTATGATATCGATATCCTTCGGAGACAGCCCTGCTTTCCTTATCACTGCCAATGCTGCTTCTGCAAACAATTCTCCCAGAAGAAAATTCATATATCCGATTTTATCCACCGTGGATTTATGAGGCTCGAAAAGCTCAAAAATCTTAAACCGGATATCTTCAGGGTATGGCATATTCTCGAAGGCGACAAGATTTGCCTTCAAATCTTCACCGGTACCTGTTATCTCCACGAGGGCTGCGTCAATACCATCGACAGATGTACCGGACATCAGTCCTACAACCCGACGGACTTCTTTTTTGGCAATTTCCATCAACCTGTGCATCAGCCTTTAACCGCTCCCACCGTAACACCTTCCAGGAAATATTTCTGGAGGGAAAAGAACAGTACAAACATCGGAAGGGCTGCGACTGTGGCCCCTGCCATCATAGGAGCAAAATATGTTGTATTGGCAAAACGGAAGTTGGACAATCCTACCTGTATGGTCTGCATTTTCATCGATTTTGTTATGAGAAAAGGCCAGAAGTAACTGTTCCAGTTATCCATAAAGGTGAGTATGGCCATAACGGCAAGCACAGTCTTGGATAGGGGAGCTATGATTTTGAAAAATATACGTCCCTGGCTGCAGCCTTCAATTTTAGCCGATTCTATAATCTCATACGGCAGAGAGGACAAAAACTGCTTCATGAGAAATATGTTGTATACCCCGCAGAGGCCAGGCAAAATCAACGCCCTATAAGTATCCTGCATTTTCAGCACGTTTACCACCAGCACATAGAGAGGCACCTGTACCACCTGATAAGGTACCATCATGGTGCAAAGCAGCATCCAGAAGAAAGCATTTCTTCCCGGGAATTTCACTTTTGCAAAAGCATATCCTGCCATTCCTGCAAAAATTACATTCGAAAGCATGATTGTCGTTGAAACAAACAGAGAATTCAACAGCCAGCGGTATGAATACTCACTGAAGTCGAAGAAAAACTTATAGGATTCCAGGGTAAAGCTTCGTGGAATCAGGTCATAGCTTACAGCCGCCGCCTCCAATGGAGGCCCAAAGGATGATATTATCATAAAGTATATCGGAAAAAGCGTTGCCACTGCAAACAAAAGCAAAAATACTATGGTAGCAGTTTTTCTGAGCACACTGGTAAACTTGTTTTTACTGTATGTTTTTATTGCCATGTCTATCTCCCCCTTACCCTGTCAATACTCCACATCTTCGCCAAAATATTTGAATTGAAGTACCGATATAACAACGATAATCAATGTCAATACCAGTGCCTGTGCCGACGCAACACCAAAATTGAAGTACGTAAAGGCGTTCCTGAAAATGAGAAGCCCGATCATGGTGGTAGCATTATTAGGTCCTCCTGATGTCATCAGATATGCGTTCATAAATACCTGGAAGGAACCGATTACACCGGTGACAGTCAGGAAAAGCGTGGTGGGCTTCAGCAGCGGAAATATGATATAGCGCACTTTTTTAAGAAAGGATGCGCCTTCAATGTCCGCAACCTCAAACAAGCTGTCCGGTATGCCGCCCAGGGCTGCCACATATATAATGATGCTCTTGCCATGGTTTCCCAGCCATGTCATCAGAAGCAGCGAGAGCATTGCGGTTTTAGTGGAACCAAGCCAGTTCTGGTTTGGTATACCGAATAGCGCCACCAACCTGTTGAGAAGACCTGCCGGCAGAGGATCAAAAATCCAAAGCCACACCAAGGACATGGTAACACCCGATGCCACTGAGGGAAGGTAGTAAATTGCCTTAAACATGGTCTGAAGCTTTTTTGACAATGGAAACATCAGGAGCGCTATGCCAAAGGAGATAAACAGATTCACCGGCACTGCCCCGATGGTATAAATAGTTGTATTTACAATCGATTTAAAAAAAAGTTCATCCTTTAGCAGAGCCTTATAATTCTCAAGCCCAACCCATTCCGAACCCAACGGTTTGAATTTTTGAAAGCTTATCAAAAAGGCACTGATCAGCGGGTATACGGTAAAAACCAAAAAAACCGCCATAGCCACGCTGATAAATATATAACCCCATTTATAGTCATCATTCATACGAAATCGCTTTCTTTTTTTTGCAGTTTTTGCACCGACTTGCACTTTCATAAGCCCTCCTTAACCTCTATAGCATACTTTTCTGTGACTAAAACCGCAGTCTTTCTGCTTCGTCTACCTTTCTACCTGCTGTCCTTTAGTCTAAATCAGACAGCTTACGCCCTGCTGTGTTCTTAATCGCTAGAATGCAGCCTTGGTAAAATATATTTCTTCCTGCTTAAAATATATCTTTTCAGGTAAAAGTTTTTGATAAGATTATATCCAGCCCGTCCCTGACTGGGCTGGATATAATCTGCTTTTACCGTTCGTAAATTGAATTATCTCACACCATCTTCACCAAATTCGGCAATAGCAGCCTTTTTGACTTCATCATACATCTGCTCAGGTGTGATCTCGTTGGCAAGCAACGCCTGGAACTTAGGCTTTATAACTTCCTCACGGATTTTTGTTGCTTTTGCTCCGAGTTCTGCAGAGATATCCGGACGAGGTTCAAATACTATTGAGGTGAGCTTTTCAGTCATGGCAAGGTTATCCGGATCGATGTCAACCTTTATGTTCTTGGAAGCTTCCCTTCCTGATTTAGTAATCTGGGCCAGGAACAGCTCATTTATAGCCATGGCTGCCACTTCACCCGAAGAAAGGTGATATGCAGCTTTGACAACATTTTTGACGTGTTCTTCGTCTACTTCCCTACCCTGCCGGAAGGTCAGATATCCGTCAACACCTCCGCCGGCAACCTGCGGATTATCACCCAGAGTTGGTGCAGGAAGCACTATGTAGTCAACATGGATACTGTCTTTTACCGCACTTGGGTCATTTGCATCCAGCTTTTCATTATTGGCTTTGGCTGAATTTTCAAATATCGGCATACCTTTTCCTGTAATCATGGTCTGTCCTGTAAGCATCATATTCCAACGCTTGCCGGCATCAATCGTATTGGATTCCTTAGGCATGGAACCATCGTCAATCAATGCCCTTACAAATTTGAGGACTTCAAGGAAGTTAGGATCGGTATAAGCATATTTTAAATCCTTGTCAAAAGGAGCAGGCATTCCTGCATTCATGGCAAGCATTTCAAGAAAATCCATTGCCGTTACACCGGAGCAAGCGTATACAAAACCATAACGCTTGATGGTGTCCCCCTCTTTTTTCACACCCTTTTTAACCATTTCCCTGAATTCATCAAATGTCCAGCCGTTTTTCTGTACGCTTCTCCAGTCTATTCCGGCTTCTTCAAGGAACTCTCTGTTACCTCCGATGGAATGCACGCCCATATAGAAAGGCAATCCATAAAGGCCGTCGCCATTCTTCATATACTCCAGAGTTTTAGGATCATAATCATCGAGTATTTCCTGTGTAACTGCCTTGGAAATATCCAGCAGCATCTCAGTGGACAAGTACTTTGAGATAGCACCGTTTGCCTGTCCCAGGAACGCAATATCCGGGGGTGATCCTGCATTAACCTGTATGTCCAATTTTTGTGACATGTCTTCCCAGCTTGCAGGCTCAACGGTAAGGGTAAGATTTGGGTATTTTTTCTGGAAAGAAGCTACGAAATTGGGAATTTCGTTTTGGAAATTTGGTGTGATAGGTGGTACCAAAGCTGTAATAGTATCGGGTGCATCGGATTCAGTAGTTGTTGCGTCAGATTTGGTAGATTCAGTGTCAGATGTAGATGGTGCGGCACTAGTAGTAGAGGTGTCCGAAGCCGTACTTGAATCTTTCTCTTTTGAGCAGCCGGTGAACACCATAAAAACCATTATCGCCGCTAGAAGCATTGATAAAATACGTGGGATTCTCCTCATGATTTGTTACCTCCATGTATTGATCTTTATTTCGCATTGCCCTGCAGGGCAAAAAGCGTTCTAGAGCCAATCATGTTGAAAAATGTTGAAACGCACCAGGTTCCAAACAGGATGCATGGTTGAAATTTAAGTCAACCATGCAAAAGACTTGTCTGAAAGTTAACACCCCTGCTTGATTTCACGTTTTCACAAACACTTCGTCATTTTTATCGCAGCGATGGCATCCTTTAGACGACCACCTTGCTCTTGCAGTATTTGCTTTCCTTCATCAAGCTGAACTCCGGTTTTTATCATCAGAATTGCCAGTTTTGTGTTGTCCTCCGCCTTTTGGAGATACTCCGCGGCAGTCTCATAATCAACCCCGGTCGCATGGCAGATTATCCTCCTTGCACGATCCCGCAGCTTTTGGTTGGTAGGCTTCAAATCCACCATCAGATTGCCATATACCTTGCCCAGCTTAATCATCACACTGGTGGTCAACATATTTAAGACAAGCTTCTGGGCGGTACCTGCCTTCATCCTGGTAGAGCCTATTATCACCTCGGGGCCTACGATGGGTGCTATGCATACATCACAAATCTTTGAAAGCTTTGACTCGCCATTGTTGGTAACCCCGACAGTCGAAGCACCTATCTTTTTTGCTGCATTTACTGCAGAGAGAACAAAGGGTGCTCCACCACTTGCAGTAATACCAACAATAACATCCTTGTTGGTGATCTGGTACTGATCAATTAGTTCCGCACCTGCCGCTTCATCATCCTCAGCTCCCTCTACTGCAGTTCGCAGTGCCACATCACCTCCAGCAATGATTCCTTGAACCATTTCTGGGTCAGTGCTGTAAGTCGGAGGACATTCAGAGGCATCAAGCACCCCGAGCCTTCCCGATGTGCCTGCTCCGACATAAAACATTCTCCCTCCGTTTTTAAGGGACTCATATATTATGTCTACAGCACGGGCAATATTGGGTATCTCACGTCTGACAGCAGACGGAACAATTGAATCCTGTTCATTAATTAGAAGCAAAATTTCCTGAGTGTTGCATTCATCGATATTTAGTGTTTGCTGGTTTACTTCTTCGGTAGTTAATTTGTGCAGGTAATTATCCAAGATCAGACCCCCAATGTTTTTCTAATTCTTTTACTGATCAAGTCTTTAAAACAGCAATAAATATTATGTGTACTATTAATGTTTTTATTCTTTTTGTAAACCTCACTCCGACTCACATAGCCAAGGAGCCGCGCTGAATGACATCAAGCCTTCAGCGTATGGGTCTGACAGCAATACAATTGGCAGACATTTTCCTAAATCCATACAGATCCTGCATGCAGTTTGAATCATAATTTGAAGCAGAACGATGCAATGTAAGAACCTGTGATGGTTTAGAATGTTAATCACTAAAATTCTCTTTCCAGTATCATTATATAATATTCTGCAGTGATGTCAAGCTAATTTTTGAAATTTTTTTTCTTAATGAAATGCAAAATCGACATAATGTTTCAAAAAGCAACTAAAAAGAAAGATGGAATTCCCATCTTTCTTGAATATATCAGTCTTTTGAATTAATATTTCCGATGTGTTTTTAAGAATCACTTTTATTTCACATGTTTATCCAGCAGCACATTGTGAGTCTTGTCCAGATACTTTTTAATGTTCTTATACTCCATGCTGGCAACCCCGGCGAAAAGAATGTCAATTATGGTGAGCATTGCAATTCTTGAACCCATAGCACCGCTTCTTATGGTAATTTCCGGTGAGGTAAAAAACAATGCGACATCTGCATTGGCAGATAAAATGTTCTTTCCATAGCGGGTTATTGAAATAACCGAAGCATCGGTTTCCTTAACCGTATTCAGTGTATCCACAATTTCAACTGTAGTTCCTGTGTTGGATATCATCACAGCTACATCATCACTGGTAAGCATGCTCGCTGAAGTCAACTGGGAATGTCCGTCGGTATATGCATGGCATATTTTGTTGATCCTCATGAACTTCTGCTGTGCATCCTGGCATACAAGCCCCGAAGCACCTATGCCGTAAAACATAATTCTATGCGCCTTTCTGAGAAGCTCCACTGCTTTCTCTACAGAATCTCTTTCTATAACCATCAGAGTATCTTCTATAGATCTGCAATTATTCAATGAAATGTTCTTAATAATCGTATCAAGATCATCCCCGGGCTGAATATCGGTATACTCTTTTCCGCTGTCCTGCGCTCTGGAGGCAATCTCGGCAGATATGCTCACCACAAATTGCCTGTAACCTTCAAAGCCCAAGGTTTTGCATAGGCGCACCACGGAAGCATCACTGGTTTTGCTTTTCATAGCCAGCTTGCTGACTGAATAGCGAGGAACGTCCTCCGGAAAAGCCAGTACATACTCCGCCACCTTTCTTTCCGCAGGAGTAAGGCTTTCTTTGATTTCTCGCAGCTTCAGCAGTACATTGTCTATTGCGGCCATGTATTATACTTCCTTTCCCATACTCACACCGGAGTCATGCATTATAAATTTATAATTAGATTATACACTTTTGCATCAATATTTCAATGTACTTCTTCCTCTTTGAATTAATTTTTTTCCGCCCAGGCTGCGCCATTATTCAGTTATACACACTTTTCAAGGTTTCTTTATGAGTTTAACTCCTTACTGTCATCGCCAGTCCTTCAGAAAAATGGCTGTAAAGCGTTCTCAGCCGCTTAACCGGCAATTTCAGCTTCCGATTCATGGACAGCCTGTGCAACCTGAACCACTACTTCATTCTGTCTGGACAGGAGCTTTATGCCTTCGGGCAGGACAATGTCTCCCATTACGAGAGTACTACCTTCTTTCATTAATGAAACATCCACCTCTATATATTCGGGCAAATCTTTCAATATACCCTGGATCACTATTTCATTCCTGTTGATATTTAAAACCAGGTTATTTTTCAAGAGATACTCCTTTCCTTTAAACTTAAGAGGCACTTTTACTTTCACAAGCCTGTCCTCGGAAGAAGCATAAAACTCAATATGAATAGGATTTTTAATTATCGGATCCCTCTCTATGTTCTTTATGACACAGGACAGCTCGCTGTCATTAATTTTCACCTTGGTTTTGGAACCTATGAAATGGTCTTTCAAGAACCTGTTCAGTTCCTTCTCTTCGATCTGGATATCGATATTGCGTTCAACTCCTGGTCCATAGATGCTGCAGGGAACATAACCCTGTTTTCTGATTCTTTTTGCGCAATCCGTCCTTTCCATAGCTTTTAGCGAAGTAATCATAAATCAATCCCTCCTGTTTTATCCTTTGTCCTTATTCTTAATCCACATTTCAAATGCCGCTTTTGCGGCATGCGAAGGTTTTCAGCTTAAGCAATTCCGCTGTCCAAATTTTCCTTCTTCTCCATTGCTAATTTTGCACCAATATTCCCCGGCTTATTCGTCGGCTCCGGATATTTTTTAAGTATGATGTTATATATGTATAGCAGCTAATAACATTCACAAAATTGCATCTGTTTACATAACATTATTATGTACGGAGGTGTTATTTATGCATTCACATTCCTTTTCAGGTTATACTTCATATAATAATGGCCATAGGCATTATTATATGGGAATGACAAGCATCAGTCCTGATGTTCCGGGACATATTCATTATATGGCCGGATATACCTCTTTTGATGACGGCCACACTCATGCCTACCGGTCTGCCACCGGACCGGCCATATATATTGGCAGCATGCACTACCATGGGTACAGAGGAACGACCGGGATAGCAGATCGGCACACCCATAACTATGATGGAAGAACATCATCTTACTATGGAATGCACTAGAAAATCCTCCTCCAAAGGAATGAACAGTATATAAAAATAGCTGCTCATCAAGAGCAGCTATTTTGTTTTGGGTTAGTTTATTGATCAGAATAAATGATTGCTATTTTCGAAAGGAGTCAAGGCACACAATATTTCGCTTATTTTGTTTATATTAAAGAGTTTGCTTGTAATTGTGCAATCATTTCAAACAAGCCATTCCGTCGATTATATAAATCAGGCAATTTCATCCTCCGATTCATGGGCAGCCACAGCAGCCTGAACCACTATTTCATCCTTCCTGGACAGGAGCCTGATGCCTTCCGGCAGAGCAATATCCCCCATTGCAATTGTGCTGCCGTCTTCCATCGACGAAACATCTACCTCTATAAATTCAGGCAGATCTTTCAATATACCCTGGATCTCTACTTCATTCCTGTTGATGTTCAAAACCAGGTTATTTTTCAAGAGCAGTTCCTTTCCTTTAAACTTAAGAGGCACTTTTACTTTTACAAGCTTGTCTTCGGAGGAAGCATAAAATTCAATATGAATAGGCCTTTTGTTTATCGAATCCCGGTCTATGCTCTTTATGACGCAGGGCAGCTCGCTGTCATTAATTTTCACCTTGGTTTTGGAGCCTATGGAATGGCTTTTCAGGAACTTGTTCACTTCCTTCTCTTCGATTTGAATTTCAAGATTGTGTTCAACTCCTGGTCCATAAATACTGCAAGGAACGTAACCTTGCTTTCTGACCTTTTTTGCGCATTCCTTCCTTTCCATAGCTTTTAACAAAGTAATCATAGATTGATCCCCCCCATTTCATCCTTTGTCCTTGATTTTATTCAAATTCTCAACACTTCTTTTTATGGCTATGCAAAGGTTTTCAGCTTCAATCGCTCCCCTTTGCCAAAATATTTTTCTTTTTCCACTGCCATTTTGGCACCAGCTTTTCTGGATTATTCATTGGCTTCAGATATTTTCAAATACGATATTACATATGAAATGAGGCTTTCAGCTCCCTTGTTCAGATTCACTCCATCATAGGTAAGTCCATCAAAGCAGCCTCCGGTTTCCCTGTCAACAAGGCTGATTCCCTTAGTGTTGGCACCCTCATACCATTCATGGCACCTTTTTGCCTTTTGCAGGTATTTCCTTTTACCTGTCGCCTTATAGGCTTCCAGATAGGTCAGTACTGATTCACAGGCTTCCACCGGCTGTTCATCGAACTCAGCCGGACGCTCGCCCTTCAAAAGCCACCCATTGCATCCCACCGGCTTGAAGTATCCGTCCTTGAAGGTTACTCTTTCAAGAAACTCCAGGCTTTCCTCCGCCACATCCAGGAATTTCTTTTCTCCGGTGACCTGATATGCAGCTATAAGGGACCAGGGAATGACGCTGTTGCAATATGCCACTATATCCTCAAACCATTTCCACTCTCCATCCCTGGACTCCTCATAATGGCGGCAGAGGGACCGGGATAAATCAAAAACGAGATTTCTTGCCTCTTCGCCTTCAAGGTAAGAAAGACCTATGGCGGAGTATGCTTTTGCCCTCGGTGAATTTAGGGAGGTTGCATGGGGCATGGCATTCTTTAAAATATGCAAAAGGCTGTGTTTAACTCCCTGAGGCGTATGTTCATTGGAAACAGCAAAACCCAGCGCCCACAGGCACCTTCCGAAGCAGTCTTCCGATCCTTCCTCTTCGAGCCATTTCCTGTCATATCCCATAAAGTTTCTGAATTTGCCTTTTTCATTTTGAGCATTTAAAATGAAGGAAGAATACCGGTATATAAGATCCATATATTTCTTCTTTTTATATCTCTCATACAGCATTATTGCCATAATCAATGCCCTGGCATTGTCATCGGTGGTATAGCCATGCTTAGGGTCCGGCAAAGAATATTTTGAGTGCTGCAGCATTCCGGTATCATCCGTCATCCGGAAGATGTGGTCATCCTTTAAAACATCCATGGAACAGAGCCCCTCCATCATACCACCATGCTGTCTGAAAACTTCAGCTCTTCAAGGGTGTCTATAAATAGCTTGGTATAATGATTTGCAATATTTCTCCACATCATCGTCCTGCCAACACTCAAAGTTTTTCTTTCCATTTCCTTCTTGGCTTCGGGGTTATCCAGCACATACATGATGCGATTTGCCAGCGAATCCGCATCTCTGAAATCTGCCAAAAGACCTCTGCCGTCTGCCAGCATTTCTTTCGCATAGCTGTATGGAGTGGATACGATAACCCTTCCATATCCGACGGCATAAGCTAGAGTTCCGCTAACAGCCTGATCTTTTCCAAGGTACGGTGTCATGTATATGTCCGACAGCTGGAGGTAGCGTATGATTTCATCCTTGGTAAGATATTTGTCCACGAACCTAACATGTTCTCTGATACCAAGCTTGTCTACCATTTCCACCAGCTTCTCCCTGTATGCTTCTCCCGATTCCTTTTTAACGCAGGGATGAGTCTGGCCTAGTATCAGATAGACAATATCCTTATGCTTCCTTGCCACCTTCGCAATAGCTTCAATTCCATACTCCAGTCCTTTTCCCGGACTTATGAGTCCAAAGGTGCTGACAACCCTGCGGCCTGAAAGACCATATTTTTCTTTCAGCTTCTCCCTTGATTCCAGGATTCTGTCAGGTACGCCATGGTGTATCACTTCTATCTTTGAAGTAGCAATATCATAGACGCTTTCCAGGATGGGCCTGGTGTTTTTTGCCATAGTTACAATCTTTGCGCTTTTTTTGCCCAGCAGTCTCAATATCTCCTTCTGTTTTTCCGACGGATCAGGGAGCACAGTATGTAGCGTTGTGACAATAGGTATTTGCAGCCTGTCAACAAGATCAAGGATGTACTCCCCTGCTTCTCCCCCAAAAATGCCATATTCGTGTTCTATCACAAGCAGTTCTATTGTGGAATTATTGATAGCTTTTGCTGTGTTTATATAGCTCTCCCTGTCATGCTGCCAAAGCTCCATGACAACCCTGTCGCTGTAGCTGTAATCATTATTGCTCACAGCAACAACCTTCGGATTGCTCAAAAGCTCGACCTTGTCAAGCTCCCTTGCTAAATCCTGGGTAAAGGTTGCCAGGCCGCATTCCCTGGGAGGGTAAGTGCTCAAAAATGCCACATTGCGTATTCTATTTGAAACCATCTCAAAACCTCCTATCTGATTGCAAAGGGACATCGTCAATGTCCCCTATTGCCACTTAAGCTTTTTTCTATACCGCTATAGGATGACTGAATTTATCAGTCAAAATGGCATTGTACTTTTCGCTGTTTCTATCAACCCTGCAGTTGGACATGACCACTGAGTTTATCAACGATGCGCCGCTTCCAACATTAACATTGTCCCAAACCACGCTTCCGATTACCTTTGCTCCCATTCCTACAGAAGAGTTATGGCACAGTACGGTATAGGGACCAACTACAGCAAAGGCCCCTATTTCAACATTGTCCCCTATATATACAGGCCCAGCTATTCTTGCTCCATGGCTTATCTTTGCTGTATTGCTTATACACTGCGGATTTTTATTAAAGTCATGACTGCCAATTTTCAAAGTTCCCCCAAGGATGTCCTTGTGAGCCTTGAGATATTTTCCAGGTGTACCAAGGTCAAGCCAATAGGAGCAGCGGTTATATGCCGCCAGCTTAAATCCCTTTTGAAGGAGCATGGGAAATATCTCCCGCTCAATGGACACTGCCCTGCCGGAAGGAATTTCCTCCAAAAGCTCCGGCTCAAATATATATACCCCGGCATTGATCAGATTGGAGCTGCTTTCGTGGGGTTGAGGTTTTTCCTTAAAAGTAGTAATGAAGCCATTTTCATCATGCTCAATCACCCCGTAAGCTGACGGATTTTCCACCTGTGTTACTGCAATGGTTGCCAGAGCTCCTTTTTCCTTATGAAAACGTATCATTTCAGAAATATCGATATCACTTAATATATCAGCATTGAACACCAGAAAGGTATCATCGAAAAAGCTTTGGGCATTTTTAATTGCTCCTGCAGTACCCAAAGGCACATCCTCGGAGATATAGCTGATTCCTATTCCCAGCTTTCTCCCGTCCTCAAAGTACTTTTCGATTTTGTGAGATTTGTAGCATGTGCTTAAGACAACTTCATCAACACCATGCTTCTTCAAATTTTCAATATTTCTTTCCAACAGAGGCTTACCCATTATCGGCACCATCGGCTTGGGTAAGTCGTTTGTTATTGGCTTTAAACGGGTACCAAACCCACCTGCCAAGAATAATGCCTTCATGTGCACTCCTCCTAATTGTATATTTTTGAATTTTTAAATGATGTATTTTTAAGATATATAAATTAATTTACTGTGCTTGCATTTTTGATAGCATAGTTTCGATTTAGAGACAGAAATGATAACCGATTATTAGCTTTTAGTAGATCAAGATGGTCATTGATAAAATTCACTTTTTTAAATTATTGAATCATTAGGTAGCAAAAATCTGATCATTTATAAACAGGCAGCTACCAGTGAAATTTGCCAAGTGATAAAATTAATGAATTTTGCTTCATACCTGGCTTAATATTATCAATAGTAAAACTATATTATTTTTTCTATAGGTAGCTATCGATGAAACTCGCAAAATTAAAATTATCGAGATTATATCGACAGCAAAAATTAATTCGTTTATATAAAAGGCGGCAATCGATGAAATTCACCAAGTAAGTAATTAAAGAATTTTCGTTCTTATACTTGGCTCATTATATCGATAGCAAAAATTAAATTAATTGCATTATAAGGTGGCTATCGATGAAATTTGTTATATAAAAATGAGCGAATTATAATCCTGATAAAGGACCAAACAAATCCCTGCATTGAGGTAATTCGCCTTATCCTTCCCTCCGATAATATGGCTGCCGCATCTTAAAAATAGATAATAGAGAAATACGGCTTACCATATTAGCCAGCGTTGGACTAAATAAAATTTGAAATTTTAGATTACGCCGTCCGTATCTCTAAACTTACCACAATGCTATCTTAAATTAGCCAGCACACCAAATTAAAATATATTTCAGACATTTTATTGTGAAAGAATAGGATTATAGTAAACCTAACTGAAAGTTCCCTTTAGAAATATCGCCAAAATCAGCAAACTATGCCTCAAATTATTTGTCATCAGCGTTTCACCCCTTTATACTTTCACCAGTAATTAAGATTTCCAGTATAAATTGGGCTTGGATTCAAGTAAGCAAAAAAGCGCTTTAAATTTCCTTCTAGTCTTAGATATAATATCAATAACGAATTAACGCTATAAATAAAATATCATAAAATAAAAGGAATATTAAAACGCTTTGTTAGCACTCATAATTACTGAGTGCTAGTAATTATTATAAAGAGTTGTTTTATTTTGTCAAGGTATTTTGATAAATTTTATTAAGTTTATACAATTTCATCAAATATCACATTTACTTATCCCCTAAATCTATCCAACCCGCATCTATGCTGCCGTATTTTATCTCTATTCTTCCAAGGCAGATAGGCAAATTGAAACGTTTTGGTCCTGCACTTCCGGGATTAAAATACAATATTCCATTTTTCTCTTCTTTCTTTGGTTTATGGGAATGTCCATATATCACAATGTCAATACCAGCTGCCTTGGCATCCAAATCCATCATACTTATATCATGTATAACATAGATCAGCTTGCCTCCCGCCTCTACCGCCTGGGTCAACGGGAGGCTCCGAGCCCAGGCATCTCTGTCGTTATTGCCCCTTACTGCATAAACAGGAGCAATTTCCTTCAAGGCATCCAAAATATCCTGTCTGCCTATATCGCCCGCATGGACAATGATGTCGCTCCCTTTAAGCAGCTCCAATGCCTTTTCCGTCATCCTGCCATGGGTATCGGATATTACGCCTATTACCATCTTTTTTCTCCCCACTTCACTCTTTCGTATATATGCTTTTAGCTAAAACCATTGCAGCATTTTTAAACCTTTGTGAGCATTTATCCTTATCTATTTTATCATAGGGTTGCTCCATACAAGGGATGTATGTCTGCACAACATATGCTTCAAGACATATGCTTAATATTTGCAGCATCATATCCATAATATTCTGTTGCCGATAAATAGCATTTGCATGAGAACACGAACAATTTCATCTTTAAGCCTTCTTTGTCCTGATATGGCCAAGCCGTCCATCACAGGGAATCCGGACTCCCCGATTGATGGAATGGAGATTCACTCTTTTTCCAATCAACCTGTGTCCACTGCTTTACGCAAATGCCGTCATCCCGGCAATAAAAGGTTTCTATGTTTTCGCTGCTTTTATCGTACAATGAGCGGGATATAATAGAATCACCCTCCGGGTTACGCTTGTGAGTTTCGACAATGATAAACTCAGTATTCTCTTCCGGTATAAGAGTATCCGGCAGCTCCCCGGGAGTATACTCGGCCCGTGAAAGGACAGTGCTGTCCTTATCCATTTGTATTATGACTATCCGTTCCGGAGGAAACATCACAGCCAGTGTGATTTTGATCAAAGTATTCGTCTTCTTGCTTTTTCCGTTCGTGGTAACAGTCTTGGTTTCCTCAAGGATTCGGGAGAAGACATAATCTTCATTTTGCTCACCGCTTATCGAAATACCGTTCCCGGAAACGGCATAAATACTGCCATTGGCCTCCTGGTAAATGGGATTGATATAAAAGGTGCTGCTGGAACGGCCGAGAGATATATAAATCGTACCTTCCAATGTTATCCTCTCTTCATCGTCGCTATAATGAAGGCCTGATTTTCCATCGCTGATCGCTTCATCGGAGCCTGTTGTGGTAATGTCATGCTTATTCTCAGTAGCCGGGATATTTGCCGAAAAATATGGAATTCCTTCAACACCTTCAAAGACAAATTCTTTTGTATCAAAGGTTTCTCCAGTCTCTTCATTGGTATGGGTCAGTGTTGCCAGTGTGGCATAAAGGCGGCCTTGATATCGGCTGATGCTTCCGTCAATGATGATTTCGCCTTTGTCGAACATTTTACTCATATTATCTTTAACATATCCCTCCATATCAAACAGGTCGAGATATTTTTGGGTAACAAAAACACCGATAAGCCTGTCGGCGTTTTTGTTCTCTCCGGCATCCTCCCGGGCAAGCCGGCAGCCGGTCAAGGCAAACAGTACAGCAGCAGCTAAACACGCCGCAAGCATTTTTTTACTCATCATCCTCATCCTCCAGATTACCATCGAATTTCAAAATATCTCCCACATCACAGTCAAGATAGTAGCAAATCTTGTTTATCGTACTAAACCGAACGCCTTTCGCTTTACCGCTTCGTAGAATGGACAGGTTGGCCTCGGTGATGCCTATTTTGGCGCACAGCTCTTTGGAGGTCATTCCCCGTGCCTTGAGGACTTCTTCAAGGTGGACCCTTATAGCCATATACGAGACCTCCTCATATGAACATGTCGTTATCATCCTTAAGCTGCTTGTTTTCTTTGATGTACTGCGCCAGCAAAAGCACAGCCAATGTAAAGGCAACTGAAATAAGGGGTATCTGAACAGAGCCGTTCATCACTGCCAGCATTTTGATGAAAACCAGCTGCAAAAGGTTGAAGCCTATATTGGAAATCACGATTACTGCCAGCGCCATTCCGCATAAGCGGGAGAGCTTTTCTGAAGCGTTGACGGCTGCTTCTGAGTAGCGATCGGCACTCAGTTCATCTAGCAGCTCCAAAGCAGCAAATACCACCAACACGTCCAATATATAAGGCAGTGCGTTGACGACATATTGCAGCACGAGAAATAAATAGCTCATTCCCAAGCTTTGCTCATTTCCTGTGTTTCTGGAACGAAGCGCATCAAAGGAATCCATAAGGCTGCTGAAATAAGCTCCGAAGGCAAGATATACAAACAGTGCATTCAGTGCACATAGCAGTATTTCCAGGTATTTTTGCAGTCTTCCGGTATCAGCATGAAAAAAGAGTCTCAGTATACGCAAAACGGCATATCCGATCAATACAGAGTATACCATGCCCCCCAGTACTGCCTTGGTAACGCTCTGACCGGCGGCATCGCCAAAATACGGGCCGAGCAAGCCTGGATTTATCATCATATAAACAACCGCAAAAAGTACTATGCTCAGTACTGCCAGCAGTGCATCCTCAGGGTACAGCCGGCGCACTCTTTTTAATGAGTACAGTATACCCACCGGTATGAGACACAGAGTAGTATACAAAACAATGGATATTATATTGCCTGTATCTCCCGATAATGATAGTGCTCGCAATCCCAGTCCGATCTGCTCAAAGGGAAATGCCATTACAGCGGTAAAGGCTCTGGGCAGAATCTCACGGGCAGAGTGCAGCAATATGCAAAGTACAGCTTCACATGCAAGAAATACACAAAGTTTTTTATGCTTCATAATGACTCCTTAAAATTATTGTTTTACGATAATTTCTATTCCATTATATTCCGCAAATTATCGTTTGTCAATAATTTTTTTGCAAAACAAAAAGCCGTACACCTGGTAAAAATTTCATTCCGAGGCGGTAACAGCTTTATGAGTACAGTGGTTTACAAGTTTTCACCTTTTCAACCCAATATAAAAAGCCGTATCCATCACCTCGATACGGCATAGCAAAAAGATACAGGTTTTAGTGTGCAGTAAGGCCACCATCAACAGCTATGCACTGCCCGTTTATATAAGTGGAATCCTCACTTGCTAGAAATACCGCAACTGTGGCAATTTCATGACCCTTCCCCATACGGACGGACGGGCCTTTTACTGCAATCTCCATTCCGGCATGGTTTATGTTTCTCATGTAAGCTCCTGTTGCTATCTCTGTTTCAACCCCACCCGGGCAGATTGCGTTGCATCGGATATTTTTATTGGCATACATGGAGGCTGTATTTTTAGTCAACCCAACCAACCCATGCTTTGAGGCAGTATATGCTGCCCCGGCCCTGGAACCGCAAAGGCCACCTATCGAAGCCACATTAATGATAATACCGCTTCCCTTTTTCAGAAAATGCTCCAATGCCTTTTTGGTCGCATAAAAAGGAGCATTTAAGTTGACATTTATGACATTTTCCCACATTTCCTCGTCTGCATCACCAGCAGGGCTGAAATCATCCATTATCCCTGCATTGTTAACAAGAATATCCAAGGTGCCAAATCTATTTACAGCTTCATCAATCATAGCTTTAACCTGATTCTTATCCGCCATATCGGCAACAAAGGGTACTATTTCTCCGGCAAGCTCTTTAGCACTTTCTGCCAAACTGTTCAACCTATCGGCACGTCTTGCCACCGCCAATACTTTTGCACCTTCTTTTGCATAGTAGTAAGCGATATCTTTACCCATTCCAGCACTTGCACCAGTAACTACTGCGACTTTTCCGTTAAGTTTCATCGTCCATTCCTCCTTTATTTGCTGCGTCTTGCTTTGTATGCTTTGTTATTTTATTAACAATTATATTTTACAATATAGTTAAAAATTTATCAAGCCAAATTTGAACATAGCAGTAAATATTGGGTCATATTTCTATTGATAAAAAAACATTTACTATTGATAAAGACGATAAAGATTTCTTACTTCAATAATCTCTTTGGAGCCGTCAAAACTACCGAAAATGCTCATATAACAGCAGCTTAAAATCCCTGTTGCCGGCCGGTGGCCAAAACAAAAGCAATTTATATGCTTTCTTTGAGTACTTAACGCTTTGGAAAATGGAAACCGCATATGGAAATGATTTGAGTAATGCAGTAAAATGTAAATGTTTATGCATCTGTTCCCAATTTGGCAGTATCAGGTTGCTTCTTAAATATTTAGTTGTAACCATAAATCCAAAGGAAAGAATTCTAATGCTCAATAATATGAACATTCTATTTCAATCTATCCCGGAATACTGCAAGTGGAAAGAAACGGCAATGCTTCGATTGTAACAATGGCAGTTTCTTGCTTCGCATAATATTGTGCGATAGCCATAACTTCAGTTCCATCGCAAGGTTCACGTACCTGAGGTGCGGCGATAGAATAAGGTCGTTGCCAGGATACCTAACAGCAGCAATGCAATGCTGAGAACAAAGGGCAATACTCTCGAGATATCGCTCAATAGCCCTCCTATGTACCCAAAGGGTACACTCACCAGCATTACTGTAGTCTGAAGCAAGGCCATTATCCCTGAACGCTCCACAGGGTCCACGTGAATTGCGACCAGAGACTCTCTAAGGGTGTTTAAAACGGCTCCTCCCAGCGCTTCAAAAACCAGAGAAACCGATAATATCACATATCCCCATACACCGGCGTCAGATATGGAAATCAGCAATATACAACCGATTATAGAGCTGATGAATCCTCCATAAAGGGGCCATTTCAGCCTCGTCTGCCGTATCCTGGATACGACTGTGAAGAAAAGCAGAATTGCCAGTATGCTTCTTGCCATTGGAAAAATAGGCAGTAACGTATCCGGTATACCGATGCGGCGGGACGCAATAATCTGCCAGAAGGTCATTCCAAGCATACCTACAATCTCAACTAAGATGCTGATGATTATAGCAAATATCGTGCCGCGGGAGTTAATTATTTTACGCAATGCGCTTTTATACCCAGCCAGCATCTCTCCCCATGACATATTGCGGGACTCCTCACGCCGGATTTTCCCAACACCCGTTTCCGTTGAGAACTTATACAGTATTAATAATTTTGCTGTCATAACAATGAAAGCATTGATATAAAGTATCCGTATAGCCGGTGCCAGCGTCAGCTTTGACACCAGGATTGAAGATATAGGCGCAAACAGCGCGGAGAGATTTCCGGAAATTATGATCCAGGAATATATGTGGGTTATTTTATCCTTGGGAGCATCCTCTACCAGCAGACAATCCCAGGATACCGTAGTTATCTTCATCATTCCGTTAAGCAGCGCAGCTACCACAAAGAACCAAAAGCCCTGGCTGAATGCCCATATCAGGCAAGGAACGCTCCATGCCAGAAAATCAAAAATCGCAGTGCTCTTTCTGCGTCCCATTTTATCAACAATAGCACCCGATAAAAATGCACAAATCATCTGGGAAAACATATAAATGGAAGTTACAATCCCCACCTGTACATCATTCATGCCGAAAGTAAGCATATATACCGTTGCATAAGGCAGACACAGGTTCATGGAAAGCCCCCACATAGGCTCAGTTAAAACACAAGCACGGGGATTACCGCGCAGTTCAATAAGGGTACGCAACAATTGGTGCTTCATAAGTATTTTCTTCATTTAAGTTATCCTCTCCCGATGCATAATAGGTCAAGAAGCTTAAAGAAAGGTTTTTCTTATTCATCCTGACACGCGCAGCAATCTTAATATTAAAGCAGACATAGCATATTTTAATATTATAATCAGGTTTTCGCAAGTACATATTTAATAGGATTGTCCGAGAGCTTCGTAAACGGTTTGTCAATTCCCTGTTGCTCTCTTATGCGCAGCTTATGAGGATTGCATTTGATTTATGATGAATGGGTTTATTGAAGGATTGTACCCCTAGGCTTTTTGCGATATCACCGGCTTGTTTATGCCAGAATATGCAAAAAGGAAGCAGCGCTTCCGAATCTCAATAAAACTTATAAAATATTTTGCTCTAACCAAGCAAGTCCATATAAAAGACTGTGACCGACCCTTTGATAGTGCCGGACACACCTTTAAGGAATGGGTCTCTTTTTCTGTGGGAGGGAAGAAATGAGTCCGATAACGGCATTTGTCCGGACCAATTCTTGGGCGGTCCAGTCTCTATGTTTTTATACACCTCTCAGCATTCAACTTGATTACCCAGCACTGTATATTTATCGTATGCTATTTAATTCTGATGTAAGCACTGGCCTTTCAATATTTCTCCTTTGGCTTTTCAGAGGACACTTTCCTAGTGAATATTTATAATGAGTAATTATACCCCCTTGATTTCAGAATTCTGATATAGTGATTTGCTTCACGCAGTACATGGTCTCCCAGCAGCGGATAGGCAATTGCTTTTATCGAGCAATCAAGCAGTCCTTTTGTACCCGATGCTTTAAAATCTCTCAATTCATTTGTTGCCTTTAAGCTTTCACCAGTAATATCTGCTAAACTCATCGCTTGATCATGGGCTGCAATGGCTTTCATGGTTAACTCATCAAACTCATTGCCAAAGTTGTTTGCTGTACTGATCAATTGCACTTCTGTGGGATCAAGGAGGCCGCGAATGAACTTTGAATGCTCTGCCATAATCCGGTTCCAGAAGATTTCCTGCTCCAGCAAATCCCTTTTGGTGAGGATTTCTTCACGTTTTTGCAGTTTGGTGAGCATTCCCAGATAGAATCTGGCTTCCCTTAAAATATGATCAATGAGAAGAGGATAATTTGTGGTGAACAATCTGCAAGAAATTACACTGTTCAGAATTCTTGATTTAAACTGTGCCAATGCAGAGGTTAATCCCATTGCTTTCTGATTCAGCATAAACACTCTTTGCTCCAATGCCGGACTTAGCATAAACCCCGGGCTGCCTGCCGCCAGGGCATTCTCTGCTTGCGTCAGATTGGAGTTGATTTGTATTCCGGTATAATACTGAGAGACCCGTTCGGCATTTAGTGTCAAAGGAGTGACCAATTCCCCCGAAGCGATTACTTCAGGACTTATGACACCATTTGCCAGGGATATGGCTTCAGCCAGCAGCATCTCAAATTGATTCTTGAAGTTTTCAGCTTCTTCGGCCAGCCTTGCATCCTTTGCCGTAAAACTGCTTTCCAGAAAAATTGAATGCTCCTTTGCAATTCGGCCAAAGAAAAGGTTAAGCTCCAAAGATAACCGTATATACTCCTCCCTCGTCAGCATTAAATTCTCCTCCTAATTTAGATATTGTTGCCGGTTTCGGCATCATAATAAATGCGACCACCGCATGATGCGATGCTTTCATCCATATAGTGAGGGCGCCTTGATACATTCGCTTTAGTGCTTGTCATGCATGAATAGTAGCGGGATACTCATCACTATAGGAAGTAATACATCTTTAGCATCTCTAACTGTGTATGTAGACTCACATGCACAATAAATCGTGCCTCGGTTTATCTTATGCTTATTATCAGGAAGTGTTACTGGCTTAATGCCAACAAAGTGGATTATTGCATCCTGAAGATTATTGCCTCCCAAGGACTTTGTAAATGAGAATAAATGTGCGGTAAACAGTATGGCACACCAAGAGATATTTAAAACTGCAGCCGGAGCAACAGGCAGTGTCCTGGTGAAAATCATATTCCCGATCCCAATTTGGTACTAACACGGTTCTACAAATCATACTCTTATATAGAAATTAATTTGGAGGAGTGCAAAGCTGATTGAAAAAAGTAAAAGTTAGCTTACGACCCATCGTTCGCAAGATAAATTTACCCACTGTCATAAAAACGGCTATACCTCCTGGGGATTCCATCGAAAGATTGTTTATTGCAACCCAGGCAGGAGAGATCTTTTACATAGGAAACGGAGGCATAAGAACTTTTCTGGATATTCGCCCGCGAATCATAAAGCTGGGTGCCTTTGGCGGCGGATATGATGAACGTGGGTTGCTGGGGCTGGCATTTCATCCCGAATTTTACTACAACGGCCTATTTTATATTCATTATTCGGTGGCAGGAACACAAGGTCCTGGGGCTCTTTCTGAACCCTTTAAACCCAACCCTTGTGATCCCGAAACTTTAAACCTGAAGTGGTTAAACAGAGAAGTTCAATATGATCATATTGATACAGTAGAAGAATGGGTTTGGCAGCCGAATCGTCAACCACAAAGGCGGCGGACATTACTTAATTTAAGAAGACCTTTTTTTAATCATAATGGCGTCAATAGCCTGAACTTTTCACCTGAAACAGGAAGGCTTGTTTTAACCACCGGAGATGGCGGCTCAGGCTACGATCCCTTTAATTTAAGCCAGGATGATATGGAAATCGCCGGTAAAATAATAGAAATTGATGTGTCCAAAAATACATTTATCAACAATCCACCTGTAGTTACACGTTTTGATGAGCTTCCAGCATCCATTCTGGATACACTGACGGTAATTGCCAAAGGGGTACGCAATATAACCGGTATTTCATATCAAAGAATCTATAACCGTTATATCAAATATGTGGGAAATGTAGGTCAGGATCTGGTAGAGTCCATTTTCTCCTTCGCATATTATAAACCAATTCCCGCAACTTACCTTCTTCAGGCCTCCTTGATGAGAACTGCGCCTGACTTGGAAGGATTTATCAACCTGGGCTGGCGAGGATGGGAAGGCGATTTGCCCACCTCGATTATAAGAGAGTGCTCCGAAAATCCGGCTCTGGATGAAATGACAATTGCTTATTATAATGAAGCAATTGAAACTTCAGTGCGGCGTATTCCACCTCTGACCTGTTATTATCACAGAGATCCAAGACCCGATAAGTTTGAAGGAACTGCCCTTACAGGAGTCCAGCCATATTTGGGAAATGAAATTCCCGATTTAAAGGAAAGCATT
Organism: Clostridium thermosuccinogenes; assembly: GCF_002896855.1. Classification (NCBI taxonomy): domain Bacteria; kingdom Bacillati; phylum Bacillota; class Clostridia; order Eubacteriales; family Clostridiaceae; genus Clostridium; species Clostridium thermosuccinogenes. Next base: position 2,745,905 of record NZ_CP021850.1, read on the forward strand.
GTATTTACCGATTTTGTCCGGCAAGGCTCTCAGCTTCCTGCAAGAGGTGTTTTAGCTTACACCAATGTAAGAACGGATTGTAAACTGAGTGATTTTGGTATTATTGAAACCGATTATGATTTTGGAAATCAATCTGCTTTTTATGTAAGCCTGGGGGCAAATATGAACCAAACCAGACTATATTTGGGCGTTTATGGCTCTGCTAATGTGACTGATTATAACCAGGGAACTGTTTTTGAAATTGCTCCCTGATGGAATAATTTTGCTTTAATCATGTGAGACCTCTCCAACCCTAACAACAATCTCCACATGTTATAACTATTTTGCACTTATTGAAATATATAACAGTGCTCAACTTAACGAACACTGTTATATTACTTTTTATCTTTACTTTTGACTCCGGCTTTGCTCAGCCCGTTCATAAAACTTATACCAGCTAATGCCTTACTTCACAGGCTTCATTTTCTTACATGCAAAATAAATACATACCGTATCAGAAAAGCCTTTTGTCCACTGCCAACTGAGCGGCAAAAAAATATTCCATTTATGTTTCCACTTTATAAACAAATCGATATGGTATGTGCTTAAGTTTTACAAGCGGCTATCCTCTAAATGGAATATTCTCATCAAGTCCTGATTTACTTCTCACTTGGTCATATTAAACAAGTCTATACATCTTGCTCAGCCTATTATTTCTCCTGCCCAACCCATATGTTTCTGATCTCGGCTATTTTTATCTCCTTGATCGTTATGTCCTTTTCTGCAGCATGAATTTCAAGCTTGTCGAGGTTGTAGTCCTGAATATGACCTACAGATAAAAATGCTTTTCCTTCATTTATAAATATTTCTGTTCCTGTAGCATCTATAAGAATGCGTAAATCAACAGTATCATCATAACTCTCCAGAGGAGCGGTATAATCAAGGCATTTTAGTTCATTCCCAGCAGTATTGCAATAAATATCCAAGCCAAAAGCGGAAATATTGAAACCTCCCTTTTCTACATCGCATACCTTTAAAGCAATATCATAATACTTGCCGTCCAGGGGTTTTGCATATTTTTCTCCGGACATTACGGATGTATTCTGGGCAGCAAAAACTTCAGCATATAATTTTTCAATTTCTCTGACTGGGCATGTGCATAGAAAAACACCATCAGAAAAAGTCTTCAATTTCATTTCACAGGGAAAAGTCATGCATTTGTTAAACGGCATGGACGGAATTTCAAATGTATTCCAGGAGATTCTTATCCGCCTTCCATCTTCCTTCTTTATATCCGACCATGACTGGGAGGCATAACTGCTATTTCCATAGTGTAATCTCCTGACTTTTGTCTCAGGCTTGAACTCAAGGCCATCAAAGCTTCCCAGCAAGTACCTGTCTGAAGCCCCATAAAATACCCATTTGATGTTTCCGGCATCTCCGTCAACGGCAAGAGGGTAAAAATCAGGACATTCTGCATCATCCTCCAATGTGATCTCCTGCAAAAGAGTCCAGTCCAATAAATTTTTAGAGCTCAATAATGCAAATTTGTTGCCGGTTAAATAAAGTGCCATGATATAGCTGTCGGTTTCCTCATGGTATATAACTTTTGGATCACGGTTGCCTGCCGCCATTTCAGGTACAATCGGGTTTTTTTCATATTTTCTAAATGTGATCCCTCCATCAACACTGTATGCCAGGCATTGGGTAAAAGGACGATCTTTGGAAAGCTCTGAAGTGTTTCCGGCTGCCGTATAATACAGCAGAATCACATCATCGTCACCTTCTTTGAGTCCTGTAACGTTCTTTTTATCAATGATAGCAGAGCCTGAAAACATAGTACCCATTTCATCAGGGTATAGTGCAATATCTCTTTCACTCCAATGGACCAGATCGTGGCTTACAGCATATCCCCAATGCATGTTGCCCCATTTGCAGCCAACAGGATTGTGCTGGTAAAACATTAAGTATTTATCATTATAGCAGACAAGTCCGTTCGGGTCATTTATCCATCCTCTCTGGGTAGAAAAATGAAATCCGGGACGGTATTTCTCTTTATAGATTTCCTCCCCTTCATGCTTTATATCAGATTTTCTCAGCATTATGTTCATTTCCGGCTGACATCTTAATTCGATTTCCATTCCTATGAACCGTTCCACATTTAAATAAAAATCATGATCCGGATTTTTGAAATCCAACTCAATATCAAGATCATAAATCAGCTTGCCATTGTTTATAAACTGCAATTTTTTCTTCTTTGCATGATGATTTACCTGTAAAACTATGTACTTGCTGTCACAAACAAATTTCATCTGCTTTTCCCTCCTTTAATTCACTTTAATTATAGACTCCTGATGCTCTTAAATTCAACAAGAAACTATGCTTTATTCTGTCCCAATGATTTTAGCTCTCTTTCACATGTCTTGTCTCTAAATAGTAATACTCTTACATAGGACCAAGCTCCACCCATGTGATTCCTGAGATAAGTTGAAACCCTTTGATGAGCCTGTAACTGATAGATAAAAAATGCCATTGATAATAAGTAGATAATCTATCTACTATCATTAATGGCACATACTCTTTGCTATCTTTTAAGAAATGCTGTCATACACGCTGCAAACGTATGACATTCCATGAAAGCTTTGGCAATACAGTTATTATATCATCTTCATGGACAATCTCCACTGTATGTGGCACAACAGTATCCGGATGTTCGGCGCTATTTACTGCTTTTGGGTCTTTACTGTCCAGAACTATATGCTCTTTAACTTTATATCCCTCAAACCCATTTAAATTACCTTTAAGCGCCAGAGCTTCATCCTGATTTCGATTCACAGCAAATATGGTGATCTCAGAAGCCTCTTCATCCAACACAGCTGCTGCTTCTATGAAAGGCACATCCCCAAAAGCCTTGGTCTCATACATTGGTGCATTAACCTTTATATCCAATGCTATACCGCGGCCATAACGGGAGGCGTGCATATACGGATAAAATATGGTTTGCCGCCAGGAAGGTCCACCGTTCTGCGTCATAATTGGCCCTAATACATTGACTAATTGGGCTAAACAGCCTATCTTGACCCTGTCAGCATGTTTTATTAAGGTTATTATCATACATCCGACTACCAGAGCATCTTCCAGGTTGTACAGTCCCTCGGCTAATGGTGGTGCTATCATCCATGGTTCCGGCTTTTTATCATAATTAATACGACAGCTTTGAGAAGTATTCCATTCGTCAAAAGATAAATTGATAGTTTTTTTGCTCCGTTTTTTAGCCTTTACATAGTCACATGTTGCAATAACGCTTTTTATAAATTCATCCATATCCACTGATTGGGCTAAATATTCTCCCAAATCGTTATCTGTGTTGCCAAGATATCTATGTAAGGATATGTAGTCTACATACTCATAAGTATGCTCTAATACAGTAGCCTCCCACTGGGGAAATGTAGGCATATGGTTTGACGAACTGCCGCAGGCTACCAATTCTATGGACGGATCGACCCATTTCATTACTTTAGCGGCTTCACAGGCTATACGGCCATATTCCTCTGCAGTCTTAGTACCTATCTGCCATGATCCGTCCATTTCGTTTCCAAGGCACCATACCTTAACTTTGTGAGGTTCTTTTACTCCATGAGATATGCGAAGGTCACTCCAATATGTACCACTGGGATGGTTGCAGTACTCTACCAAATTTCTGGCAGCATCAACTCCTCTTGTTCCTAAATTTACAGCCAGCATTACTTCAGTGCCCACCAATTTAGCCCATTGCGCAAACTCATTTATACCCACTTCATTGGTCTCTATGGAGTTCCAAGCCAGTTCCAAACGGCGGGGGCGCTGCTCTACCGGACCTATACCGTCCTCCCAGTTATATCCCGACACGAAATTTCCCCCCGGATATCGCACTATGGGTACATCAATTTCCTTAACAAGATCCGATACATCCCTTCTAAAGCCCATACTGTCTGCTGTACGATGCCCTTTTTCATATATGCCGTTATATACAGCCCTTCCCATATGCTCTATAAATGAGCCATAAAGCCGCTTATCAATCAGGCTTATGCGGTAATCCTTATCCAAGGTTATTTCTGCGGTTTTCATACCATTTCCCCCTTCATTTATGGAATTTAATCTCTGCTAGCTCCCTTATCGGATTTCAGTAACCAACACAAGGCGTTTACCTCCGGTTATTTTAATCGCTCTGTCAGCCGTCATGGTATCAGTTGGATTCAGGTAGATAATCTGATCTTCCCGCAATCCATTAAAATAAGCTTCTAAGTCCTCGGCTGCTCTATCATTTAGCTGAACAGCACGAAGCGGCTTCATCTCTTTCCATATAGGTATATGCTGAGTATGCCTGCCGCAAAGGTGAATCATCCCTCCATGAGGATATACTGACAGCAGCTCACTATCAAAGGGCGCAATAAGTTCGCGATACATATCAGGAGAAATCAATTGCGTAGTACAGCCACACAATTGACCAAAACCCGGAGGCTGCGTGCGATGTCCGGAGATAACCGGCTGCAGCTGATACAGAGGCATATGCTGTAAATACCAGCGGTGGATATCAACCAAAAGCTTATTGATTATATCCATATCATGTTTTGCTTTGTCCGGAGCAAGACATAACTCCTCCAAGAATCTTTGCCCATATAGATTAACCGCTATATTTAATACACTGGCTATGGTAGGCAACCCAAACAACGGTACAGTAACTTTGCGTTCAATAAATGCTATGGCTATTCTTTTAGCCAGATTCCAGGTTTCATTTCTTGCAAGATCAGGATATTGCAATTCGCCGATAGGACTTTCGATATATTCACTATACCACTGTCTGCTGGTTTGATCAAAATATATTCGGGCTCCAAATATCTTGTCAATAAAATGTACTCCATAAGGCCCAAATTCTATACATAACGGACGAAAAATATTCTTATCCGTCAACTTTTCCGCATATTGTGCCAAATCATCCAAAGCTTCATCCAACCATTTTTCAGGTTCTTCATATGGGTTAGTGCTTGAATATCCATATATACCATTAAGATATAAAATTTGGTTCTCTAATTTTCCCTCATATAATAATTTTAATTTATCAAACCATTCGTTGCGTTTTTGAAGTAAATCAGGATCATTTAGTATGGACCAGGTCTCCTGTTTCACATAACTACCCCCAAAAATGCCTATTTTTCATCTAAAGCTTTACCCATAACATATATCTCGGAAAGCCCTACTTCCTGTACGCCTTCAGATGCCTTTTTAACAACAAACTTCACACTTTTTGCTTTAATCTCCGGAAAATGAATTATTACCGAAGCACCTGGTTTTTCAGCATCAAGATCAAACTTTACATTATTTATCAAATTCCCGTCATCTATAATCAATTGCCCTTCATCAATCCTTCTATCATCACTGAAGGATGGGAATAATACTATAGTATCAATTAACCTTTCATCATCCCACTCCAGGCATACCCATGCGCCTTCCGTTTCACCATTGGATACCCAGTCATAATCCGTGCTTGCTTTAGTAAATCCAAGCTCTCCATCAACCAATGATTCTGCTTTATGGCCGGGTTTGACCGAGCTTGCGCTTACTTTGGCTTCCAATGCCGCATTATAAAACCCTCCCAATCCGGACGGAAGAATTTGAGGTGAAAGACTGGGTCCATTCACATAAACTGTACCATCATCTCTGAAACCTATTCTGTCTATGTTCATCTGCCTGTTGCCCCCTCCCAATGATGGATTAGTATGAGTATGATAAACAATAAACAACTCCTTCCCATCGGGGGATAAGGCAAAACTATTATGCCCGGGTCCGGAAATCAGAGGTTCGGATTTTGTCATGTCCGGATAAAGCTTGGACTTTAGAATCGGGTTCTGCTCACTTTTTTTAAATGGCCCCAAGGGCGATTCAGAGGTGGCGTATCCCACGGAATAAGTTGCATCGGCATAACAATTGGCTGAATAAAACATGTAATAGATGGAGCCCCTCTTTAAAACAATCGGCCCTTCGTTCCATCTCCACGCGTCACCGGACATCTTCTCCCATCTCTGTTCGGGTTGCGTCAGCAAAACCGGCTGCCCTGTTACCGACAGCATATCATCTGCCAACTCTATGCCATAAATATGGCTTTCATGGACGCCATTTACTATGTTTTCGGAACAATCCCTGGAATAATATAAATACTTCTTGCCATCATCATCTATAAATACACTGGCATCAATAGCCGCATAGCCAAAGTCAAACAATGGCCGCTTCAGTACATCCTCAAAAGGACCTAAAGGACTATCGCTTACGGCTGCTCCGATACGTAAACTCTTGGTATTCTCTTCTCTGGCAGAAAAAAACATATAATATTTACCATTATACTCTACAACCTCAGGAGCCCAAAAATCACTAACTGCCCAGCTATCTGCCTCTCTTCTGAAAGCCATACCGGCATACTGCCAATTTACCAGGTCGTCTGAAAGCCATACCTTATATCCATCAGAAGCAGATGTAGCATAACAATAATATTTTCCATCTGAAGCCTTCAACACAAAAGGATCTCCTATATTGTTAACAGGCAATGGATTTGAGTAGAATCTTTTTTTAATATTTTCCCAACTCAAAGGGGTAATTTCATTTTTTCTTTCTACACTATCTTCAATCATTTTATTCACATTCTCCTCACTTATAGATGCCGCGTCGTTTATAATTACAATAATAGCTATAATCGCCAATATTATCAATATTATTAATGTTATCAACGCTACCTTCATGTTTCTTACCATATAAAATCCAAAATCACCCCTTCAATGATCCTACATATACGCCTTTAACGAAATATTTCTGAATAAATGGATAGAAGCACATTATCGGAACAGTGGATATAACTATGGTGGTATACTTTATCAATTCTCTGTAAGCAGTAGTTTCCCCGAACTGACCGCTTCCACTTACTGTCATACTTATACCCTGCTGCATTTGACTGGTATCATTGGTTATAAGTATCTCACGAAGCATAAGCTGCAGCGGGAATTTTTGTCTCTCTCTTAAAAAAATCATCGCAGGAAACCAAGAGTTCCATGCACCAACAACATAATATAATAGTATGACAGCACACACAGCCTTAGAAAGTGGTAAAATCACTCTCGTGAGTATAAAAAAATGATCCGCCCCATCCACCTTGGCAGCTTCTTCAAGCTCGCCAGGAACAGATTCAAAACCTGTTCGCATAATTATCATATTCCATGTATTAAGAGCGTACGGAATTATCAATGCCAATCTGGTATTTTCCATCCCTAGATTTTTAACAAGCAGATAAAAGGGGATAAGCCCGCCACCGAAGAACATAGTAATAGTCACAATAATCATAATTGCTTTCTTCCAAAATAGGTTTTTCCTTGATAAAACATAAGCTCCCAATATCGTAAATACCATGTTCACAGCAACGCCAACCACTACATAAAAAATCGTATTTGCATAGCCTGTCATAATATCAGAGTCTTTGAAAACCGCTTTATAGCCTGCAAGAGTAAATCCCAGGGGCTTATATAAAAAACCCCTATGAGCCTGAAGCTGAATAGGGTCACTTACAGAGGCAAAAATAACATATAAAACCGGATATAAGCATGCAAATGTTATAAATGACAGCAATATATAGTTTACTACATTAAATATTCTATCCCCAACCGTTTTGTGTAACATAAATGCTCCACCTCCAATTACTACCATAAACTGGTCTCGGATATTTTACGAGCAGCTGCATTAGCGCACCACAAGAAAACGAAATTAACTACTGAACTAATTAATCCGACAGCAGCCGAATAGCTATAGTCAAATTCCTGCAAGCCCCGCCTGTATACATAAGAAGCTATAACATCGGCCTTTTCATATGTAACAGGATTATATAAAAGGATAATCTTTTCATGAGCCGACCCTAACATTCCTCCGATAGCAAATATTAAAAGAATAGTTATTGTCGGAGCTATGCTCGGAATTGTCACATGCCACATACGCCTGAACCTTCCTGCGCCATCAATCGTTGCAGATTCATATAGTTCAGGACTTACATTCGATATAGCCGCTAAATATATTATACTATCCCAGCCTACATTCTGCCATATACCCGAAAAAGTGTATATAGGTCTGAACAAGTTAGCATTAGCCAATAAGGGTGTACGCTCACCACCAAACATAGCGATAATATCATTTAACAAGCCATCTGATCCACAGAAAATACGTATCAGACCACAAACTACTACGAGGGAAATAAAATGAGGCATATAAGTAATAGTTTGAACGGTTCTTTTAAACCTCTTATTAACAACTTCATTAAGCGAAAGGGCTAATATTATAGGAGCAGGGAATCCAAATACCAATCCCCACAGGTTTAACATAAAAGTATTGGTAACAAGGCGACCAAAATACGGATCTGTAACAAAGTTTTTAAAGTGCTTTAACCCTACAAATGGGCTTTTTAAAATTCCCAAACGGGGTTTGAAATCAACAAATGCGATAGAAAGTCCCCACATAGGACCATAACAGAAAATAATATAAAAGGCAACTACAGGAAGTGCCATTAAATATACTTTCCAATTGTGTTTGAAATCTTTTTTAATAACCTCCAGAACTTTCCTTCGAGTTTTAACCGTTATAGCTGCCGCTTCCTTATTCAATTGCCTTTCTGTACCCGTCAAACTCATAAAAGCTTCACCTCTTCCTGTCAGTTAAGTAATTGTAACACCGCACACATAAATTTACAGAGTAGGCCGGGGATAACCCCGGCACTACTTTGCAAATAATACTATCTTGCATTATAGCGATCCAATGCAGTCTGCCAAATACCTAACCATTCATTAAGACCCATCTTTTCTGCTGTTTTTACAAAATTGTCAAATTCTGATACCGGTACTTGCCCCATTATTATCTTTAAGAATGTTTCGCTGCGTAATGTAGCCAGCTTTGAACCAATATCCGCCTCTCTCGAAGATTCTTCACTGGTAAAGGTCACAGGAGGCACTGCAGGCGATGCATCAGTACCTTCAGTCCACATCTTGCGTATATCTCCGGAATAGCTGCCGGGTGAAACCAGAAGTGGGTTAGAATTATGCTCTTCACGTACAAATGGTCCCTGATGCAATTTATATTTCCATACGCGGTTGGAAAGAGGTATGTTTTCCGGGTCATTCCACATGATACTTTCTTTTTGATAATAAGGCATGCCCTTTTCATCTATTTTATGAGTGCGTTCAGGCAAGCCAAAGTTGCACAGTTCCCAACCCTTCTTGGTGTAGCCAAAATCCAGGAGTCTCGCAGCGGCTTCAACGTTCTTGCATTCAGTAGTAATAGAAGTAGGCCAGCCGCCATTTTTCCAATGCTTATATGTTGTGGTGGGCTTATCTCCCTTATTGAGAACCGGATAAGGAGCAGCAACAAAATCAATATTATTCTGTTCCTTCCATACTCCCCACATAGTATCGGGAGAATCCATAGCAACCGCACAATCAGCTGATATAGCATACGCCATATTACTGCTGAAATCCCTTGTGGCAAAGTCTTTATCAATCAGGCCTTCTTCATACCATTTTCTTATTTCTGCTAAGTAATCTTTCATACCAGGCTGTATAGGTCCCCATTGAACTTTACCTTGTTCATCAATAAACAGCCAATCATGTGCTCCATAAGCACTGCAAAAATAACCTGTAAATATAGTTCCCGAACCGGTATTAAACATCAATGGGCTTTTATATCCTACTTCCTGGCATTTTTTGAAGAAATTATACCACTCATCCATCGTTTCAGGAACAGGCAGACCAGTCTTGTCGAGGGCTTCCTGTTTAATTAATGCTCCAAACCATATCCATTCAGAATATGGAGCAATATTGTAGAAGCCCAATATACGTCCTTTATCATCCATGGTCGTCCTTCTTCTGTCTTCATCCGATTCTCTGAATTTTTTATAATTGGGTGCATATTTATCAATGACTTCAGTATGATCAATGAAAACTCCATCATCAATACCTACAGTGACACCACCTTTATATCTATCCGACTGGCATATCAAATCGGGTAAATCATCAGATGCTATCATAAGATTAAACTGTTCACTTTCCTGCCCTACTGTAGGGTGTATAAACTTGATATTAACACCGGTAATCTTTTGAATTTCCTTCCAAACTTCATGCTCATTCATATCTTTGATGGCAACAGCCTGAAAACCATCTATTGGCCACCAGTATGTCAGGGTAGGGTTATCCTTTACAGGATATGCAGAAAGATCATTCGGAAGACCATATGGATCCTTTACTGGATCACTCTCTTCAGAACCAGTTTTACCTTCCTCACTGGTTACATCTTTATCACTTGTATCATCTGTCTTTACGTCTGTCTTAGTGTTGTCAACGGAATTGTCACTTTTCTTATCAGTAGATCCGCAACCAACTAAAATAGCTGAAATCATGCATAAAATGAGCAATATACTGATAACCTTTTTCATAAATTAGACCCCCCTTAATTATAACTTCAATATAAAACCTTATGACTATACGTAAAAATATGCTCTAAATAAAACACCTCCCTTGAAGCTTAACTCTAATATCATTAAGCCTTGCTAAAAATGTTTTTAAACTGTCTGTATGCAAAATCATGTTATCAAACAGCACTTGCTTTGTATATCGATGGTTCATATCCTTATTGATAATTCCTGAAAAATCCAATTGATGAAAATTAAACTCATTGACGTTATATGAACCTGCTTTCGAATATACAGTTTAAGTATTCAGCTTTATTGACACGCCACATAAAAAATAGTAAAATTTATGCATACATAACATACAGTATAGTATGATCCATCGAAATTGATAATTTAAATGGTTGCAGTTACGACATGATTGTTTTTGTGAACATGAATATCTTTACCGTAATTTATAGTCAATAGCCTTGGCTCCTTTCTTAGGATAACGAGATTTTTACTGAGTTTCAATTTTCATTTAAGTTAATAGAACTGCTTCATCGTGGAGGATGAATCAAATGAAATTGTACAGCAAATTTTACATAAAAAGAAGTATGTTATTTCAGTTTTTTATATCTTATTTTTGCATTCTTGCCTTCACACTGTTTGCTACCTCATTGATAAATTATCAAACAACAAACATATTAAAACAGGAAAACAACCGCGCAAACGCTGCTGTATTAAAGCAATTCAGCAACGCATTGGATGATAAATTCAACAATATGCTGCAACTCGCAGTTCAAGCCTATAATGGAACTGAATCAGAACTTTCTTTACTTAACCCGTACAGTAAAAATGATCAGGATAAATTATCACCCTATGCCAGGTATCGTGCCCATACTTTCCTGCACACTCTTAATACGGCAACAAAGAATATGGAAACTGTATTTATATACTATAGCAGTGAAGATTATATTATATCACTAGACAGCACAATTCCCTCAGAGGAATTTTACAACTGCTATTATCGCTCGAGCCATTTTACTCTGGAGGACTGGAATGATATACTAAAATCCCATTCTGTAGAAGGCTTTACCAGGTTTCCTTCTAAGCATGGAGATACAAGTATAGCTTTTGTTTATTCTCCTTTCTCACCAAAGAGAAATATTCAGGATAAAGTGTTTGTTATCTTCAACCTGTATGCGTTGCAGCAGATATTAGCTGACAGTAAGTGGGAAAGCAACGGAGCGTTTCTCGTATTTAATCCGAATGGTTCTATATTGGCCTCTACAAATTCTCATTATGATGATATTGATCTATCTCCATATTTTCATATGGAGGGTTTCTTCAATATGGAGCACGAAGGTACCGAATATGTATGCAAAATTATTCAGTCTCCCAGCACTAAATGTTATTATGCCTCGGTTACACCCAAGGCCCTTGCTGCTGAACCTGTATTTTATTCTCAAAAAATGGAGCTTATTTTTTCCCTGGTATTTATACCCATAGGATTATTGGCATGCTATGTACTGTCTAGGCGCAATTATATTCCTTTTAAGAGGCTTATTCAATGGATCGATGAGAAATCCATGTATGATCCTGAAAGCTTTGAAAGAGGTAATGAAATTGATTTATTGGAGAAAGTGCTGCAGTTAAGTTTTGAAGAACAGGAAAAACTGAAGACACAGATTCATAACAGAAAAAACGAGTTGGTGCTTTCTTCCATACGAGATTTGCTTTATGGTTTGTCATCCCAAGGTGACTCTGTGCAAGAGGTTTTTGATAAAAATGATATTCCGCTTTTATCCGATCATTTTGCGGTGATATTAATAAATATAGAAAAAAAATACAGCACCAATAAGGAATCATCCTATTCTCAAGACCTTTTAGGGTTTATCATTACTAATGTAATAGAAGAGCTGGCTAAAGAAAAACATCAAGGTTTTGTAGTACCAATTGATGCAAACCGCTATGCATGTCTCGTTAATTTTACTTCTGTTGATACGCTGACAATGCAGCAGGATTTTCTGTCCGTAGCTCAGAATGGAAAAAAATTCCTTGAGGAAAACTTTGGAATTTATTTTACTGTAAGCCTAAGTGCTATACACACTGATTTAGATGGGATTCATCAAGCCTTTCAAGAGGCATTATATGCTATGGAATACCGTTTAACAATTGGATCAAACAAAATAATCCCTTACAAACAGCAGCAGCCAACTGGCTCAATTTATACTTTTACTTTCAAGACGGATCATTCTATCAACCTGTTTCTCAAAGAACTAAAAGATAGCAATCAAATTAGCTCTTTTGTTGGCGAGCTGTTTGATAATAGGGATATTGATTCCCATACACCTCCTGCTATAGCCAGAGACTTTATCTACGACGTAGCAGGAAGCCTGTCCAAAGCTGTTAATGATATGCTGCCGGAAGATATCCAATGGAAAGAAGATATTTATACCAGACTGATTAATTGTGATACATTGGATTTATTCCGCATTCAATTAATAAACATATTAGAAGAATATCAGGAGTACCTGCGAGAAAAGCTGAGTTTGAACTCCATTAGTGTACAGGTTCGTAAGTATATTGAACAGTACTACCATGATCCTGATCTCAGTGTTAACGTTTTAGCTGACAAGTTCAATCTGTCTCCTGCGTATTTGTCCAGAATCTTCAAAAAAGAAAACGGCATCAGCATACTGGACTATATCAGTAATTGCCGAATTAACAATGCCAAAGAGCTTCTGAGAAATACAAATAAAACTATACAGCAGATTGCAGAGGAAACAGGATTTTTGAGCAGCAGCGTCTTCATCAGAGTATTCAAAAAAATAGAAGGAATCACACCAGGGGCATACCGTAAACAATCTTTAACCGCTACCGCTATGTGAAGAGGTAGACAGCTATCGCCCATTATATATTTTTCAGGTGTATGGCAATGCCAAGCCTTTAGAAGCTGTAGTTATCCATACACATGTACCTGTACCTCTGCCTTTGATAGCTATAATGAAATGCTCAGCTATCCATGGAAGGAGGTTCCTTCATTTACTGCTCAATTTATCAAGATTAGCAATTAATTCTTATTCAATTTCATAATGTCAGGAATACATATCATGGTTCGGTTTGGTGGGATCGATGAAAGTGGACTTTTTAGCAACTATGGACTTTAAGTCACATGTCATCGATATAAGGAGATAAAAAGGTTCCCCGCCACCGACGAATCTACGGCAGCGAGGAGTCTTAATCTGTTTGGTCAGCCTGAAATAAATATCAAGCCAACTCTTTATGCTTGTATTTTTTGAAAATTTTCCCAAAAGCCATACATAAAGTCAATCCTAACAATCCAAATGTTTAGAAAGCAGAAGGAAGCTGTAGAAAAGCAAATTGCGGAGCTGCAGAAAACTCTTGAGCTTCTGGAATATAAATGCTGGTACACTATGAAACAGCGAAAAATGCCGGCACTTGTGCAGTGCATAACACAATGAAAATTGAGGATATACCGGAGAATATACGGCCTGTGAAAGAAAAACTTGATCAAAACCTCCGTCTGTATTAAATAAAAATGCACATCTTCCTGTAAACAGCAGGAAGGTAGTATATTTTAAGCTTTGGAATAAAATGTGCGAGTATACATATCTCCATAAACCGTTGCACAAGCAAAATACAGGGCATTCCGGCATATCCACCGCCAAAAGCACAATTTCAATGATGGACAAGTCACCGGTAAGCCCTGCATTAAAGTAGCTAGACTATTGCTTAATTTTTACTTGACACGATGCTGTACACTCCCCATAGGCCGAGAGGATAGCACTTATGCCTTCTGTTTTTACACCTTTGCCATGGGATACCCAATGGACAAAAACAGGAATGCAAATCATGCAAGTGTTGACAATAATTTAGGATTATTTTTCTGGCATGCCAGAATTTCTTCCAAGCCCGGCATGGCAGGAATTGCACCTTTTCTTGTGGTGGTAAGAGAGCCCGCAGCATTTGCAAAGTCTATCATATCTTCTATTTCATCCTTATCAAAAGCTTCAAGGTCCTTACCGCTTTCAATGACCCTGGACAGAAATGCTCCCAGAAACGCGTCCCCTGCGCCGGTTGTATCAATCGTCTTCACATCATACGTTGACAAATAACCGCTGTGGTGGCCGATTCTGTAGAAACATCCTGAAGGTCCAAGGGTTACAAGTATCACCGGAATTCCGTATTTACTCCTGATCAACTGTGTCCCCTCTTCCAGTTTACTTGTTCCCGTTATGAATTCAAGCTCCTCTCCCGAAACCTTCAGTATATGGGTGTATTTTAACCCCTCCTCAATCATGGACTTTGCATCCTCCATGCTGTCCCACAACGGAGGGCGAAGATTTGGGTCAAAGGATATTATGGCGCCGTTATCCCGGGCAGTCCTGACAGCAAACAACGTTGCATTTCTGGAGGGCTGATGTGTCATTGAAACGGTTCCGAAGTGAAAAATTCGGCAATTCTTTATAAGCTCAACATCCACTTCCGACTCCTCCAGAAGCATGTCAGCGCCGGGTTTTCTATAGAAGCTGAAGCTTCTGTCCCCTTTTTTATCCAGATGCACAAACGCCAGGGTCGTATTGGCCTCCTTCGTCTGAACCAGACCTTTGGTCTCAATGTTTACGCTGTTCATGACCTCTTTCAGGAAGTTCCCGAAGGGGTCTTCTCCAACTTTACTGATCAGAGCCGTTTTCTTTCCCAGTTTCGCGGCTATAGCCAGAACATTTCCGGGAGCACCTCCGGGATTGCGTTCAAAAAGGACTGTTCCTTCCTTTGTCTCTCTCCCCGGTGTAAAATCAATCAACAATTCTCCTACAGCAACTATATCGTACATCATGCTTTCCCTCATAGATAGTTTTTAAACCCTCATGGTATAGTTTCAAAAATAGTAATAAATGAAATAAGCCTTAGGCTGATAAATTTTATTATTTCCTTCAATAAAATTTGACCTGTTAAATTCATTAAGGCTCTATAATGATTTTTCCTCGGCTTCTGTAAGAACTGTCCTCAAAAACCTTATTGATATCCGCAAGCTTTATCTTGTCGGTAATGATGTCCTTCACATTTATTCTGCCGGATTTAAGAAGTGACACAGCTCTTCCCTGGGTATATGGATTTATAAACGAAGCTTTTATGCTGTACTCTTTTTTAAATACATCAAAGGGTTTCAGCGGTATCTCACAGTCCGGATGCGTAAGCCCGAACATCATGACCGTTCCTCCCCTTCCAACATATTTCACGGCATCCATGACCGTATTTTTCAAGCCCACACATTCAATTACAGCATCGATATGGCTGATCCTGTTGGCGCTCAATATCTCATCGATGCTCTGCGTGAAGGGATCAATCGTAATATCAGCTCCCAGCTTCAGAGCCAAATCCCTTTTTGTCTGAACAGGTTCAACAAGGATAATGGTTGATGCCCCTGATAATTTCACAAGCTGTAGCATGATGAGGCCGATGGTTCCGCCTCCGATCAGCATCACAGTGTCGCCCGCCTTTACGCCGGTCAGGTCCATTCCGTGCAGACAGCATGCTACAGGCTCTGCCATTGCACCCTCTTCAAAGGACAAGCTCTCCCCTATGCTATACACCTGCTTTGCCCTTACAGTGCAGAACTCAGCAAAACCGCCGTTTACCGTTGTCCCAATTCCCGTCATATTTTCACAGAAATGCGCTTTGCCGATCCTGCAGTAATAGCAGCTTCCGCACATGTCATTGGGGTCGACGCATACTCTGTCGCCAGGCTTGAAGCCTTTGACATTGGAACCCACTTCATGGATAATACCTGAAAATTCATGCCCCAGAATTGTGGGAGGTATACATTTTGCCGCTCCTTCTGCCCCCTCATAAATATGTAAATCCGTCCCGCATACACCGCAGGCTTTAACCTGGATGAGCACCTCATCAGGCCCCGGGGCCCGCACCTCAACATCTTGCACCTTCAAATTATGCTTTCCTAGATAGACTGCAGCCTTCATGATCCAGACTCCTCACTTTGATTTTTCTTTCATAATCACTAAAGAAATTTGGTATGGGAAGCAGACTGCTTCCGTTATCTCCGGACATAGAATTAAAATTTATCATAAAGCAGTGGTATATAATCCCTATAACCCATGATATCATAATTTTTAATCAAGGCAACCATTTTTTTGCATTATTGCCGAATAGAATCCTGGTCTTCCGGAGCCTGCTTCCCATAGGTACCTTTAGTCAACTTTTATATGCCCCGATGCCTATTTGTGCCATAATGGTACCACCCGTGCATTAATCCTTATTCTTGGCAGCCACATCGCTCAGCATCTTGGCGGCCTGCTCCGGTGTAACCTTATTGAAAGCCAGTTCAGGATAGATGTTTTTCCATGCGTCGGTCACATTGGCGTAGTTGATGGTATCCAGGAATTTATAGTTGTATTTTGCTTTTGCAGCGAATTCATTTATCTCCATAAATAACGGATACTTCTTTTTAAACTCTTCGCTGGGCTTGACGTTCTCTGTCAAAGGAGTTACACTGTTCATTTCAAGCATCACGCTTTGCGCAAAAGCTCCGGTTCTGAACTTAAGGAATTTAAGAGCTGCTTCCCTATGCACATCGTCCTTGGAGCAGAGCATGAATCCTTCTTCAAAGGAGGAGAATATTCCCGCATTGGGATACATGGCAACGCCAACTTTTTGCTCAAAGCCTTCCGGAGCTTTGTCCGGGTTGCTGAAGTCCGGTATCATCCACGGTCCGTTGGCTATGATTGCAGCCTTGCCCTGGCAGAAGTTATTGGCTGCATTTGCATAGGCCGCACCAAGCGCATCGGTTGTTGTGTAATTTTGAAGCATTGCTTGTATCTTTGCCAATGCGTCAATCACTTCCGGGGTTTCGAAATTCTTGGGATAAAGGGTATTCATAAAATTGTTTCCTGCCTCGCCGCTGGTTCCGATGATGGAAGCTAGGATGAGGTTGGTGGTCCAGGCATTTTCCCCCGTCATCAAAGCCAATGGCGTAAACCCTGCGGATTTAAGCTTTTCCAAGTTGGACTCAAACTCTTCCCAGGTTTCAGCTGGCTTTATTCCCGCTTTTTCAAACATTTCCTTGTTGTAGAAGTAGCCAACGATCTGGCGTGCGGTACTGATTGACCAGCACTTTCCGTCCCGTGAATTTGCCTCGATGGCTTTTTGGCCTATTTCTTCCTTCCACTGAGGGTCCTCGTCAAGGTATTTGTTCAGTGGTACTGCCAGATTAGCGCTGATCAGCACATTATTGATTCCGTTTTTACCCTCAACGATATCCGGCATATCTTTCGATGCTGCCAGAATTTTCATTTTGTCCACATAGGTTTGGTCACTAGGTATTTCTTCCACCTCGACTATTACTTCATCTCCGTACTTTTCCCTAAATGCGTCGAGTATTTTCTTTTCAGCAGGAGCAGATACATGGGTACCAACTCTGTAGGAAGGGTACTTGATCTTGATAGGCTCCTTCTTGGCAGTGCTCTCCGATGCGCTGGTTTTTGTTTCGGAAGAAGAAGTGTCATTTTTGGCACCTTCCGACGATTTGCCACAGCCGCTTAAAAGCGAAATCATCATACATGCTGCAACAGTACCGGCTAAGAATTTTTCAAATACTTTTTTCATTTGAACTCCTCCTTTAAAATTATTATTTTAAGTTCATCCTAGAAAGTTTATAATTTATGTTCATTCCAGCTGCTTCACTACTTAGGGTTAATGAGATTTTGTTACCTGTTCCTGTGGAATTTTGAGCTGTTCTTTATTATAGGCTGTACGATTGAAAGGAAATCCAATAATTTGCTTTTGATTGACTATTTTGCTTCAAGGCATAAACGCTTTCTCAGCCTTTAACCGCTCCGGCCGTCAAGCCTGATATGACCTGCCTTTGCAGCAATGCAAATACGATGATACTCGGGATGATGACGATGACGGTCGCTGCAAACATCACTCCGTAATTGCTGCCAAACTGGCTTTTGAAATAATATAATGCCAGCGGAAGCGTCCTGCTTTTGTTGCCGGTGGTCAGCGTGAGGGCAAATTGGAACTCGCTCCAGCAAAGAAGGAACTGAAGAACGGCTGATGTTACGATACCCGGTTTTGATACAGGCAGAACAATGCTGGCGAAGGTTTTTACAAAGCCAGCTCCGTCTAAATATGAAGATTCCTCCAGCTCTTTAGGTATGGTCAGAAAGTAGCTTGTCAATATATACAGCGACGTAGGCAAACCAAAACCCGCGTAAACAATGATCAGTCCTATGAGTTTGTCATAAAGGCCAAGGGCTGTTGTTGTCAGGTACAGCGGTTGAAGCAGCGCTGCTCCCGGTATCAAAAGCGCAAGAGAAAATATGGGAACGAGTATTTTCTTGCTTTTAAAATCGAATCTTGCTATGACGTAGGCAGACATGCTTAAAATGGTGATGTTAAGCAAGGTTCCGAATGTGGCTACAATGGCGCTGTTGACGTAAAACTGAGCCAGGGGAGCTAATTTAAACGCGTTCAAATAATTTGACATTCTCAATTGCTTTGGCAGCCCAATATTTGATGACAGTATCTCAGCATTGGTTTTGAATGATGAAATCAGAACCCACACAAAAGGCCCCAATGAAATCAAAAGAATGAAAACAACAAACGAATATTTTATGAAACGCAGTAGTAAACTGATTCCTCTCATCTTTATCCCCCCTTACATTTCCGATGTCCCAAGTTTGAAAATTTTCCGTACGGCCAGCACGAAAAGGATGCCTATGCCTATAAGAAAAACGCCCAAAGTGTTGGCATACCCGAAATTATTATCCATTAACGCCGACTTGTAGATATACACAGGAAGGTTCATGGTGATGTTCCCCGGCCCGCCTCCCGTCGTCATCATTATGATGTCCAACTTCTGCACCATGCTGGTGCCTGCGACGATGACACAGGTTCCCATGATGTTTCTTAACATGGGGATGACGATGTAAAGGTTTGTCTTGAACTCACTGGCTCCGTCCATCCTTGCAGACTCGAAAATGCTTTCCGGCATGGAAGCAATCTCCGCCAATACCAGAAGAGTGATCACAGCGGCATAAGGCAGCCATGTCATGGTTACTGACAGGAAGGATGTTCTGTAATCCATGAACCAGTTTTGAGAAAAGCCCTTATAACCTATCAGACGGATGAGGTTGTTTACCGCTCCGAATTCGGGATTCAATATGCAGAGAAAAAGCATTCCCATGGCAGCGCCGGATATGATGTTAGGCACCATAAAAGCTGTCCTGGCAAATTTCCAATAGAATTCCTTCCTGGCGAGGATAAGAGCAAATATGACGCCGATGGCAACATGAACGGTGGATTGCAGTATAACCCAGATAATCGTATTTATCAGGCTGCGGCGGAAGTCATCGTCATCAGTGATAATTTTAATGTAATTGCTAAGACCTATAAAGGAAACTTTTGATCCAATGCTCCAGTCTGTGAAGGAAGAGCCTAGAAGAATCAGCAGCGATGCTGCATAAACTACTCCAAACAACAGTATTGTGGGCAAGATAAATATTGGTATGAATATTTTATTTTTGAGCAAAATCGTTACCTCCTTTGAGTTAGCCCTGAATCTTAGTGCGTTTTCCTGAAAGCTCCACCGCGTATTTTTATTATAGGGTTTCCCCTAGTATAAGTTAATGGGATATCATGACTTGTTCTTGTGGTTTCTTTACTTCAGAAGCCTAATATTAAGAGGCATTTCTCCCTCTGGCTTACATGAGATTTTTTTACTTTTTCATTGTTTTTTTGACTTCATTTCATAGCATGAAGGAAACAATAATAAATATGTAGAATTGAGTTTAAGTTAACTCATTGTGCCAGCATAACAAATTAAATTACATTTCACGAAATAAGGGGTGAGTTTTATTCAAAGAGCGCGCGAGAGATTGATTAGCTTCTATTCACATGTAAAATCGTATCTTTCGGGACGATATTACGCTCTACCCATAAGGAACAAGATTATACTTTTAGTGGTTCTTATGATACTTGTTCCAATGATTTTTGCCGGTTTTTACTATTATTCCATCTTATCCGACACCCTGACCCGCAATGCCTTTGAAAATCTGGATAAGCTTATTCTTCAGATCAATGAAAACATTGAAAGGAGCTACAAGATCATTGACAATACCTCTCTCCATTTTATATCCAATAATACCATCCGTTCAAGGATTCTGAATAATATGCCAACGGAAGAGGATTATTACAGCATGTTCGTAAACAAAAGCAAAATGGAGGAGGAGCTGAAATACAGCCTGATGTTCAACAATGCCTGGGACATGAAATTGATTACAACGGCATTTGTATTTTTAAACAAAACGGCCTATTTTTCCTTATCCAGGTCAGCCAAACCCATCCAAATTGTTGCGGAAAACAACCTAAAAATATTTAACGAACTGGATCTGGACAAGATGGAAGGCTTCATGATCATGCCCCCATCCCCCGGCGACCATACGGTTTATTTTGTCCGTGTTATTTCCAACATATACCACCCCGAACACAAGCTGGCCTTGATTATCGGCACCGATGAGGCGGAATTGTATAAAATGTATGAGAAGCTCCTGGAATTTCCAGGTTCTGTTGCCTATATCATTGATAACAACGGAATAATCTATTCAACGCAAGATAAGGATAGGCTTGGAACGATGGTTGATGCATCAGTGCTGGACTTGAAGAACAAAAGCGGGGTTTCGGAAGCAGTTTTGAACAATAAAACATACTATGTGGCTTCAAAAAAGATAAGCAACAGCAGCCTGACCTTCGTCGCAGGCATCCCCAAGCAGCAAATTCTTGCACAGCTTTATGGCAGCATCCGAAGCTACCTGATTATAACTTCGCTTATCGTTCTGATTTGCCTGGCTGTCGGTATATTTCTGACCCTGGGCTTCACCCGCTTCATAAAAGACATGCTGCACAGCATTAACATGGTGAAATACGGAAACTATGATATAAAAATGCCGGTATATAAAGATGTGGAGTTAAACCTGCTGAGCGAAACTTTCAACAACATGACTGCAGAGATCAAACACCTCATCAATCAGGTTTATGAAAAGCAGCTTTTGTTCAAGGAGACAGAGTTCAAATTTCTACAATCACAGATTAACCCTCACTTTTTGATGAACACCCTAATAACAATAGGTTATAAGGCAAAGCTGTCCCAAGATGAATCGATATACAGGATGGTCACATCCTTAAGCGAGCTTCTGCAGGCAAGCATCTATTCAAACAACAATACCAAAATCCCCATACGTGAGGAACTGGAGCTTTGCAAGTTTTATCTTTATCTGCAGAAGGCAAGGTTCGAGGATAAGCTCGAGTACACAATAAACGTCAGAGATGAATCCGTGCTCGATTACTATCTTCCCAAGCTGAGCCTCGAACCGATAGTCGAAAATGCCGTTGTCCATGGAATAGAAGGCAAGATGGGCAAGGGCATGATAAACATCAATATCTGGGAAGACTCAGGCTCAGTATACATGGAAGTGATTGACGACGGCTTGGGATTTGATGTCGGAAGCGTCCAGCTGGCTGACTCAGATATGGCAATCCCCAGAAAAAAAGGGCATAACCGCATAGGCTTGGACAATACTAATAAAAGAGTAAAATTGCTTTATGGAGAACAATATGGTATAAAAATCGAAAGCGAACCCAATAAAGGGTCCAGGGTTGTTGTTCATATTCCGGTGGATAAAGGAGAAAATAAGATTGTATAATGTGATGATCGTTGATGATGAGGCAGTTATCAGAAAAGGCCTTCAATGCTTTATAAACTGGAGCGCATTGGATTGCAGGCTTGTTTGCGAAGCCAGCAACGGCATAGAGGCCATAGAGTGCCTTAAAAACAATGATATCGATATTGTGATAGCCGACATCAGAATGCCCGGCCTTGATGGTCTTGAGCTTTCAAAATATATCCATGACCATTATCCGTCAACTAAAGTAATCATACTTACGGCATTTGCAGATTTTTCCTATGCTCAGGCTGCAATTAAATATTACGTAGTTGACTTCATAGTAAAGACAAACCCTACTGAGAAAATTCCAGAAGCTATCAAAAAGGCCAAGGAGTTAATCATGCGGCAGAAGGAGAAGGAAAACCAGCTCAAGCTTTTGGAAAGCAAGTTGAGGGAAAATACTTCCGAAATCCAGGAAAAACTCATAAAAGATATAATCAACGGAATAGTCTTTCCTCCGGATTTGATAGGCAAAAAGCTCGCGCAAAACGGTATACAGCTCGAAAATTTTTTCATAATTGTATTTGAAATATCAGATCCTTCTGCGGATTACAGTGAAAATCCTGAAGCGCATAACAGGTTCATTATGTCTGTTAAGAATTTCCTAGGAATGGCCTTCAAAGATTACCACTACCACTTATTTGTAATGAGTAAAAACATACTTTTTATAATAGTATCCTTTACCAAAGGCAGTGCCTCCTTCTGCACCCAGTCCTTGCTTGTAACTTGCAATGAGGTTCTGGCAATGCTTGACAGCTTCATGAAATTTACTATTTCCATCGGCATCAGCGGCATGCATAAATCGCCGGCCGAAATTCCCCAGGCTTACAATGAAGCATTGGAAGCATCCTCGTCCAATTTTTACAACAGCAACAACGTGTCGGTGTATGCATCTTCAGCTGGAGAGTCCCGTAAGAGCGCCTATGTTCAAATGCATAAGTTTAATGATGCCATAGTAAACCATATTCAATCCGGCAACCTCAATGCAGCGCTGGAAGACATAAACAAGCTTTTTCAAAAATACCGGGAAAATAAGGAGCCTATTGAGCACATCAAGGTGTCAAGCATGCTTCTGTGCTCGCTTTGTTTCAGATTGCCGGCTAATCTCAATCTGAATGCGGATTTGCTAAATATCAATGAAGCTGACATTTACAAGCAGATTCAGCAGTGCAAATCCATACAGAGCCTGCTCGACCTTATAGTCGATGTCATTAAATCAATATCCAAGCTGACTTCCGAAAATAAAAAGCAATACAGCCTGATTGTAAGAGAAGTAAACAATTTTCTGCATAACAATTACAATAAGAACATAAATCTGCAGTCTATCGCAGATCATGTGCATGTGAACAGCAGCTATCTGAGCCGCCTTTTCAAAAAGGAAACCAATATGTCCATAATTGATACCCTCAACAAGATAAGAATTGAAAAGGCAAAGCAGCTTCTTATGGATCCCAGGAATAAAGTTTTTGAAGTGGCTTCAGAAGTTGGATTTGACGACCCCACATATTTTACGCACGTATTTGCAAAGTATGTGGGAATGAGCCCTAAAGAATATAGAGACCGGAGCAATGGTTTTCATTTATAAATGCCATTAGTAAGCATGGAATAGGGGGGACTCCTTGCAGTAATATAATGTGCTTTATAAATGAAACCATCATCTTCCGGTAATGATATATCCCGTCATAATACAGCAAATATTTCGCCCTGTTCTCATATCAGGACTTAGGGACTGTTTGATAATCGATATATCACCATTGTCCTTTCTGCCAAGATCATACCACCTTCTGCAAATTCACATGGTGTCTTCCTCTTGGCACCACAAAGGGCGAAGAGGATACCGGATCTTTTATAACTATGCAATCCAAATCAAACACCTTGGCAATTAAATCGGGTGTTATAACCTCAGATGGCGTACCCTGGGCAATCAATTTCCCTTTACGAAGAGCAAATATATAGTCTGCGTACCTGGCGGACAAATTTATATCATGAAGCACCATCACAACAGTTGTCCCTCTCCTGCGATTCAGATCCGTCAGTAAATCCAAAATCTCCACTTGATAAGCAATATCAAGATAAGTTGTCGGCTCATCCAGAAGAAGTATGTCCGTTTGCTGAGCCAAGGCCATTGCTATCCATACCCTTTGCCGCTGCCCGCCGGAGAGTTCATCCACAACACGATTTGCAAGCTCCGATATTCCCATTAATTCAAGGGCTTCTTCCACAGCCTTGACATCTGATTTATCCATGCTTTTTAAAAATGACTGGTATGGATATCTCCCTCTGGAGACCAGATCCCAAACAGTTATACCTTCCGGAACCACCGGTGATTGGGGAAGCAGCCCCAAAACCTGTGCCAGCTGCTTGGAAGGCATTGAAGTAATCTTTTTACCGTCAATTACAACTTTTCCCGAGACAGGCTTTATAAGCCTGGCAAGGGTTTTCAACAAAGTTGATTTACCACAGGCATTAGCACCAATAATAACACTTATTTTATTGCTCGGAATAGCTATATCGATTCCATCAACTATAATCCTTTTGTCATATCCTGCCACCAATTCTTTTCCTTCATACAAATGTGGTTTTCTAACCATCAGGCCTTCCCCCTCCTATTTATTAGTACCAGTAAAAACAGCATATATGGCGCTCCTAAAATTCCTGTAACTACACCTACCGGAAATCTTGTGCCAAAAGCAAACTGACCGGTCATGTCTGCTCCAAGGACCAGCAATGCTCCGACCAAGCCGGATGAAAGAGCGTTTGATGCCCCCGGTCCAACAAGTCTGGATGCTATAGGCCCGGACAGAAATGCAACAAAGGCTATAGGGCCTGTAACCGCAGTCGCAAAGGCAATCAAGAATACCGAACTGAGAATCAGCATAATCCGTATTACATTTATGTTAATGCCAAGGGTGGTGGCAAACTCATCTCCCAACTCCAATATTTTAAGCTGTTTTGTCAGCAACAAGATAGTGATTCCAAAAACGACAACAACAATGCCTAAAACGGGCACATCCTCAATGCGCATGCCGTTCAGGCTGCCGCTCAGCCACCTGAGCGCGGCCGGAACATCATGTTGTGAAGCCTTGGACAGCAAATACGATATAAGCGAATTTATCATTGCCTGAACTCCGATTCCTATAAGTATCAATCTGCTGCCCGAAAATTTCGAACCTTTGGATAGCGCGTATATAAGGATTGATACTGCAATCCCGGAGGCTACCGCCGCTATTGAAACACCGCTCCCACTCATATGAAGCACTAATATGCAAAAAACTGCTGCCGCGCTGGAACCTGAACTTATACCTATAATATCTGGACTGGCCAGAGGATTCCTCAGCATGGTTTGAAACGTGCTTCCTGCCATGCCGAAAGCCAACCCAGCCAGCAATCCGCAAAGCATTCTCGGCAGGCGCAGGGTTGCAATGGCAAAAGTGGCCCCCTGTATTTGCTCTCCTCTAATAACCCTTATAACTGTGCTTAACTGGTAATTGGTCTTGCCGTATACGAGCATCATGCCGCATAGGCATACTGTTAAAGCGAGCAGAACAATATTAACGCTGATTAAGCGAATTTTTCTTCTGATATATCCTTGTCTGATTAGCGTAGTTGTACTTTGCATCATATAGCCTTCACCTTCGCTTTTCTGGCAACGATTATAAGGATTGGCGCACCTAAAAATGCGGTAATAATTCCAACCTGAACTTCACCGGGACTTCCGATTACTCTTCCCAAAACATCTGAAAGGATAAGAAGTGCGGCACCTCCAATAGCGGACAATGGAACTATCCCCTTCAAATTTGAACCAAAAACAAGGCGTATGCTGTGGGGAATCATCAATCCGATAAATCCAATAGGCCCGGCAATTGCAGTAGTTGCACCGGTCAGCATAACTCCTGCAACTGCACAAACAAGTCTTATAACTCCTGTATTTACACCCAGGCCGGTAGCCACCTCATCTCCCAATGCGAGTACATTTAACGCCGGTGTGGCAGCTATGCTTATTATCAACCCGATTATTATAAACGGCAATATTAGAGCAATGCTTTCCCAGGTCGCACCGCTCACGCTGCCAACCTGCCAAAACCTGTATGCATCCATTACCTCGCTTCTGGGAAGCATAATTGCACTCACTAAAGATGATAAAACGGCACTGGTGGCAGCCCCTGACAAAGCGAGCTTAATTGGAGTCATACCTCCGTTTCCAATGGATGCTATGATGTAGACAAGGACGGACGTTATTCCTGCTCCGGCTAATGCAAACCAGATATACTGATTTGCAGAATTTATGTTAAAAAAGGCTATTCCTATTACCACAAACAAGGATGCTCCTGTATTAACTCCCAAGATGCTGGGATCAGCAATCGGATTTCTGGTTATCGATTGCATGAGGGCTCCTGATATTCCAAGAGAAGCCCCTGCCATAATGCTGAAAATCGTCCTCGGAATACGTTCCCGCACCACCAAGGCAGCAAAAGACGTATCATTGCTATCCAGCAGAGAATTAACTACTTTGCTGAATTCTATGCTTTTTGATCCCCATGCCAATGATGCAAGCACACATAAGGCTAAAAATATAAAACTGACCAGGTATATTCCCACTATTTTTGTAAATTTCATTTGACTTTATCTGCTGCCTTTCCTATTATACTTAAGTATTCATCAATCGTTGCCGGAATGGACAACGCACTCGGTGTGCTGGAAGCTGCTAATGCCGACCCGTCTTCTAAAATCGCAACAGTGCCATTTTTTACTGCCGGAACTGTTCCAAGCAGGTTGTCCTTCTGAAGCTGCTCCAATAATGCATCAGTGCCGTAGGTTATGATTATATCTACGTCTGCCAGTTTATCAATATTTTCCGAGCTGATTTCAAGAGCAAAGCTGTCTGAGGTTTCCGCCAACTTCTTAACGCTTTCAGGCAGCTCCATGCCTAAATCTGTCAGATATGCAGCCCGAGGGTCTGTAGGAAGATATATGTAGAATTTACCCAGATCCGCCGGGTTGAAATAGCAAAATACAGCCTTTTTCCCTTTAATGTTAGGCTTCTCATTGGTTTTTTCCTCTATCAGCTTTTCCAGGTCCGAAATCAACTTTTCTCCTTCATCCCTTTTACCCATGGCAGTAGCATTCATTCTTATTTGGTCTCTCCAGTATGTCTGCCATGCGAATTGGGGATATGCCACCACGGGAGCGATTTTGCTCAGCAAATCATACTCTTCTTGGGTAATTCCCGAGTACGCGGCTAAAATTATGTCCGGATTGGAATTGCTAATAGCCTCATAGTCCAAGCCATCGATATCATCAAAAACATTTGGCTTTTCTACTCCCAACTCCTTGAATTTTTCTCCCGTCCATGGCAGCAGGCCGTTTTCGTCCGTCTGGCCGTAATTAGCTTTGGATACACCCACCGGAACTATTCCTAATGCCAAAGGTACGTCGTGATTTCCCCAGGAAATCGTAGCAATATTTTTTGGTTCTTTTTCTATGACGGTTTCCCCATAAGCATGCTTAACTACTATAGGATAAGTGCCGGTAGTGTTCCCTCCCGTCTCCGGTTTATCTTGAACTTTTTCGGTTGAGCTTGAGCATCCTGTCAATAATAAAGCACAAGTGAGAATTACAGTACCTATTTTTTTCAATTTCATAATTTGCCTCCTGATTGCTATGTAAATCATTTTTTGAGTTACAGTTTGTTTGATAATGATATTCATTATCATTTAGACTTTTTCATTATATATCCATAAGCAAAATATGTCAAGTCAATATTTGAAAACATTGGATGGGATAAAGTAAAGTTTAATTGAAAAAGTTATTTCCACCCCAAATTCATAGACAGTGGAATTTAGTTTTGCAAATCGCTAGAAATGAGAAAGGTGGAAGTTACTTTTGCAAAGATCACACTGTTCCTATTTTCTTGTGAAAGCTGGAATATTGTCTCTCAAAAAGCTATGATATATATGGTGGTGCCTCTGAAGGGGGTACATATATGCGTGGCTTTAAACATTTGAGTCAGGAAGAAAGAAATATAATTGAACAAAGGTTAATCAGCAGGAAATCATTCAAAAGCATAGCACGCGAGCTTGGAAAGGACCCAACCACGATATCCAAGGAAGTGAAGAACCATATCCAATTTAGGAAAACCGGCTGTTATGGAAGAGTGTTCAATGATTGTAAACATCGTATTGGTTGCCCTGTTAAGCATCTTTGCGGCAGTTTGCGTTGTAGCCGTTATTGTCGCGCTTGCAAGTCTCGCATGTGTTCATCACTATGTCATGAGTATCAACAGGAAATTTGTCCCAAGCTTTCGAAGCCGCCCTATGTTTGTAATGGTTGTGAAGACAAACAGTCTTGTACATTAGAGAAGAGGATTTATTCTGCAACACATGCACAAAGAGAATACGAGACAGTACGCTCTGAGTGCCGTCAGGGTTTACAAATCACTGAAGAAGAAGCGATAAGATTGGATTCCATTATTAGCCCGCTGCTAATTAAAGGCCAGTCACTCCACCATATATGCATTAACCATGCTGATGAAATCATGCTCGATGAACGCACACTCTACAACTATGTGGACAAGGGTATCTTTACAGCAAAAAATATCGATATGCCAAGAGTTGTACGTATGGGCAGACGTAAAAAGGGAAAAGACCAGTTCAAAGTGGATAAAAAATGCCGAATAGGCCGAACTTATCAAGACTTTCTTAAATTTATGCAAGAGCATCCGGACCTTCCCGTAGTGGAAATGGACACGGTAATAGGAAGAATAGGCGGCAAAGTCCTGCTGACACTGCATTTTACTGTCCCACAGCTCATGCTCGCATTCATTAGAGATGCTAATACCTCCCAATCTGTCATTGATATCTTTGATCAGCTTTACCTGGAACTAGGCCCGGATACCTTCCGCAAATTGTTCCCGGTATTACTTTGTGACAACGGCAGTGAGTTCTCGAATCCGTCCGCTATTGAATTCGATTCACATGGGCAACGCAGAACCTGTGTATTCTACTGTAATCCGCTGGCTCCTTACCAGAAAGGCGCAGCAGAAAACAACCATGCT
Organism: Clostridium thermosuccinogenes; assembly: GCF_002896855.1. Classification (NCBI taxonomy): domain Bacteria; kingdom Bacillati; phylum Bacillota; class Clostridia; order Eubacteriales; family Clostridiaceae; genus Clostridium; species Clostridium thermosuccinogenes. The sequence goes on from NZ_CP021850.1 coordinate 2,775,150, forward strand.
TTGATTAGACGCATTATCCCAAAGGGTACTTCTCTTGATGAGTTTACTCAGCGGGACATAACTCTTATGATGAACCATATCAACTCGTACAGTCGACTGAATCTCGGGGATAAAACCCCTTATTGGGCTTTTGGATTGCTCTACGGGGAAGAAATATTAAGAAGGATGAATGTAGAACTCATCCCGACAGATAATGTCACCCTGCATTCATCCCTTCTTAAGAAATAAATATTAAATAACCAGAGGCACCACCAGCCACAACTCTATAAGCATTTACAAACAGGGTGGAAATTACTCTTGCAAAAAGTTAGTTAATCTTCACACCTCTAGTTTGATATACCCAAAAAAGGGCTGGCTTTGTTCCTCTACTTCATATTTTAACCTATTATTGACTGAAAAGCATTAAAAATTTGCCTAAATAAACTAATCCAAAACCCGCTGAATTACTATTTTTCTCAATGATAACAGCATCCATGGAATTTACTTTTGCAAAGTGGAAATTACCTTTTCAATTGACCGGGATAAAGTAAAAAACAGGCATTACCAGCATCCGGCAAACATCGGATGTCAGTTGCCTGTCAAAGAGCATACAAAGGTATAGGCTAAGTATCCTGTGGATTCTGAACCTGAATGGTGAAATGAAGATAACATGGAATTGCCATTAAACTCAGTAGTAACGTACAGAAAATTTAAACCCTTAACATGCCACGGAATCCCCTGGAGGCATAGTAGGATTCTGCTCCATTATGATACACAAAAACAGTGTCATAGCGACGGTCACAAAAGATAGCGCCGCCGAGTTTTCTGATATTGTCAGGGGTTTTGACCCAACTGGATGTTTTTGTATCAAATTCTCCAAGCTTCTGCAGCTTTCGGTATTGCTCTTCCGTCAGAATCTCAATGCCCATGGCTTCAGCCATGCCCAATGCGCTGTTTTCCGGCTTATGCTCTTTTCTTGACTCCAGCGCCTCACCATCGTAGCAAACACTTCTGCGGCCTTTGGGGCTTTCTGCTGAGCAATCACAAAAAATATACTCACCCGTCTTTTCATCCCGGTCAATGACATCCGGCTCACCCCCGGTCTTCTCCATCTCATAAAGCGACCACAGCTTTTCGGGATTGGCTTCCAGCCTTGTTTGCACATCAAGCCATTCAATATCTTTATGGCGACCCATATTTTTCTCAAAGCGTGCTTTTATTATTTTGAGCAGGTCTTCCCGCTGCTCTGGTGATAACACCTTTTCTTCGTGTTTCATAATGAGCCTCCTTGTAATCCTTGGTACATAATCTGATGAAACCAGCAAAAGTAATCCTTAGTACATAGCCCGATGAAACCAGTAAAAGTAATCTTGATACATAATCCGGTGAAACCAGCAAAAGTAATCTTGGTACATAATCCGGTGAAACCAGCAAAAGCATTCGCTCATGCTATGACTCCCCAGACTTAAGGCTAAATCAGCCTTCCCCTGCGAAAGCCTGCAGTAATAAAACGCCATGCCGCCTTCCTGTTTGTCAGCCAGGAGATCAAGGCATCGTTTTTGGTGTTCTTGAGTATTCTAGGTATGAAAAATTTTGCAACCGTTTCAGGTCTGTCCGCCAATATGTTGAACAGCCTTCTGAACTTTTCGTCCGATATGACTTCCGATGGATCTCCATCCGGTGTTTTTGTGATGAAATCGGTAAGCATCATACCGGGAGATAATCGTCCCGCTATCACTCCGGTACCCTTCAGCTCTCGGGCGAGACCCTTCATAAAGTATCTTAATGCGCGCTTGGTGGTGCCATAGAGTATTGTTTTAGGCTGTATCATGTCATTGGAGCCCAAACCCTCCATGCTGTATATCGCGCCATATCCCTGCTTGATCATTTCCGCCGCGGCAATCTGTGAGCCGTATATCATGCCGGTTATATTTGTCTTAATAACGTTTTCAGTGTAAGTTTCTCCCGTTTCCCACGAAAACATGTGCGGCACGTTTTGTCCTGCATTATTGATCCATATATCTATTTTGCCCCACTGCTTCAAAGAAACATCCCAGAGGTTTTGCAGGCTTGCCTTTTCCTGCACATTGCATCGGACATAAATATACTTGCCCTCAAAAGGTGAAAGCTCATCACGAGCTGCTTCCGGCAGAGCTTCACCTCTGCCGGAAAGAGTAACGTTGCATCCGGCCCGCAAAAACTCCTTTGCCATAGCAAAACCAATACCGCGTGTGCTGCCGGTTATAACAACATTTTTCATACACAACCCTCCGCTCTTTTGGCGTTTATCCATTCGAGCACATCCGCAAGATTTTCCTCTTTCACGCCATCAAAACCGTTTTCTATGATAGCAATTGCTTCTTCCGTTCTTTCATCCTTGTCCTTGCGGCTTTTAAGCATCTTTACAAACAAGGACAGCATGATCCTATCCATACCCTTTATCTCTTTCAGAGGCAGACATCCTCCTCTCAGATAAAAAAACGGCATGCCTTCAATCTTGTTTCTGGCGATGACAGTTTCGGTATCAGGTTCAGCGGTTCGCCCGGTGCCCGATCCGCAAACAGCCTTGACATTAAATTTTCGCAATTTATCAAGGTCCTGTATCTTCCCGACCTTCATCCAGCCAAGAAAAATGATTTCTTCATCCGGGCTAATCTTTGAGATTTCTTTTACCCGGAAAACCTTAAGTCCCGTCTTCGCAGCCAGCATTTCGGCATACCTTTTGGTAAAACCAGTTTTAGATTCATAAACAATTACCATTCTTATCCTCTCCCAATTGGTTGCCAACCAAATTTATTTTTGCCTGTGGCAATAAGCAAAGCAGGCATTGGAAATCATTTATCTCCCAATGCCTTTTTTATCAATGACGTTGCAATATGGAATGCTTTAATTCTGCGTATGAGCAAAGTGTGCTGGGAAGTACCTTGTTTCAGCTTAGGAAGTACTTTCTCACACTTCATGATCGTTGAATTTATGGCTCGGAGTGCTTCTTCCAATTCTTCCTTTGTGTATTCATTCACTGCATCATTAAAATTCATATCTCCCATTTATCAATCCACTTTCCTTCCGATATAAAGCAAATGCTCACAGCTTCCCCATACTTCAGGATTTGAAGCTACAGCTTCAAAAACATCCAGCCAACTCTGGAAGTCTTCTTCCGGCAGCTGCATCAGCTTTTCCTCCACCAGTACCCCAAGGCTTTCAACTGCCATGATTCTCAAGGTTTCCAGCTTGAATTGGGACATAAACCCTCTTATATCTGCAGGATTGAAGAAATAAGCGTCAGTAAATCCTTGCGCCACCCTTGAATCATGCCTGCCATCTTCCAAATACCTTAGAAGACTATCTTTCAACTTTCCTATGTCCTGCGGATAAGCTTTCAAGCAATCAATAATGGGAGCATAGGCCGATATGAAAGATACTATAAGTATGCCATCCTTTTTAAGCAAACCCATACATTGATTTATTGCTTCCCTTCTCTCGTCCTCTTTCAGCAAATGATACATAGGACCCATGCAAAGTATGGCGTCAAATTCTCTTCCCGGTAATATATCGCACAATGAAAGAACATTTCCTTGAATGCAGTCTTTTAAAACAACACCTGCACTTTTGGCATTTTCAGTAGCCTGCTCCACCATTTTTTCGCACAGGTCAAAAAGTGTAACCTCATGACCCCTTTCTGCAAGGTAAATGCTGTACCTTCCGGGCCCGCCGCCTACATCCAGGACACTGGCTTTTTCGGGTATAAATTTGCTAAGCGCTCTCTTTGTAATTTCAAATTCTATTCTGTGCCTTAAAAGCCTTGCCCATTCATCATAATCATGATTATAATACTGTTCAATGCTACACATCCCGACACCTCATGTAAAAAGGCCACCCCTTGGCGTAAAGGAATACTTGTGATTATACAAGACATGTCACATAACAAGAAGCAAAACCCCCGCAAGAAAGCTTTACATGTGACTTAGCGGGGTATCATTCCACATATCGGGCGCCCATGTGCTCCAATGAAGCACAGCACAGCTTTTCGGCTTTTTTGCCCATTTACCAACATTTGTACACTGTTAGCTATGTAATCCAACATTGCTTAATGATGTCACCGCTTTCTTTTGGGATATTATTACATAGCACGCTCGCATTTGTCAAGCCTAATTTACAGGCTTTCTTACGCTCCTCATCCCCTGCATTTTTACTTTTTGCCTGCTATCATATGTTTTTTCAATTTCCTTCAACTCTATTTTATTGTGGTTTTATGCGGCAAGTAATTTCCGAAAGGCTTGCTTCATCAGAAGTGTAGTAAAAAAGATAGCCTGATACAAACTTGGCGTTTATGTAATTATTAATTTATACCATTTTCATTCCTTTAAAGCTAGGGTATATAGACCGCGTTTCCGTTGCAAATCCACATATAAATGTTGCTTCCTGGATACTGGTACTCTATATCATTCATGTTGCCAGCGGGAACATCATCATCGAACATCAAACCGTCAACTTAAACTACCTTTCTGTAAACCTTACCAATAAGCCATTGAATTCATCCTTCTCATCATAAAAAGACCCATGACCGGAATATTTAAACGGTACCAACATAGAATTTCTGATCATCCTGTGCTGCACTTCTGCCAGTTGGAAAGGAACCACTTTATCATGAATTCCATGAATAATCAATGTAGGTACATTAATGGCTCCCATATCAGCAAACAGCACTTCGTTAATCCAAGTCCTGGCAATTGCTGCTGTCGCCCATCCGGCTGCCTGCAAACCCAACTGGAAGAACCAATCGGAAAACGCCTGGGATGTATGCTGGAAGAAAAACCTGTCTCCGAAATTCCTAAGCATCTGAGGACGATCATTATATGTATCTTCAATCATCTGCAATACCGTCTTTTCATCAATACCATACGGGAAATTAGGACGTTTTATCAAGCTTGGAGCGGCAGCGGCAATAAGTACCAGCTTGCTTACACCATATCCTTTATGGCGGCCCATGTATCTTACTGCTATCGCACCACCGGTGGAATGTCCGGCCAAAGTAAAGTCACGCAAGCCCAAAGCCTCTACCACAGCTCTCACATCATCGGATAAGGTATTGTAATCATATCCATAAAACGGCTTATCCGATTTGCCAAAACCCCTCGTGTCTATTCCGATGCACCGGTAACCTAATTGGGGCAGCTTATCAAATTGGTATTCAAAAAGATTAAGATTGGCTGGCCAACCATGTAGAAAAAGAATGGTTTTTTTACATTCCGGATTTAAATCTTCAACATATATATTTACATTTTTCGCCTTTACATAGAAACCCATATTCTCCCTCCCAATGAACTAATTATAAACTTATTATATTCATTGGGATGGTCTAATGTGATGCCGCTCCCCTTCCCATCTGATGCGAGAAAAAGATAAAAAAGCAGCAAGCTTATTCCCTCATCAGCTGTGTTTTGACAGCCATAGGATGTTTTCTACCGGAAGTTGCAAGGCCTGTCCATATACATCAAGTTCAATGCAACTATTGCTTGATTGACCTGGTACCGCCCAGATGTTATCTTTGAAGTGATGGTGTGCACATCCATACAGATTTGCAAGGAGTGAAGAATAATGTTGGATTTAAGAAAAATAGGAGCTTATATATCAGCTCTCCGCAAGCAAAAAGATATGACGCAGGTGGAGCTGTCAGAAATGCTTAATGTCAGTCATCAGGCAGTGTCCAAATGGGAAAGAGGTGAATCCATGCCTGATATCGGTACGTTACCCAAGCTTGGTGAGATATTCAACAAAAGCATCGACGATATTCTTAATGCCGGAGAACCTCCTGTTAACAAAGCCTGTGAGAAGGATACAGATATAACACAGCTGGTTCAAAACGAACCGGGAAAGGTGGCAGAAATGATAAATAACGGGGATGTCGACTTGCAGTCCGTCATAGATGTTGCCCCTGCGCTAAAGCCGAGTATTGTAGATGAAGTAGCACAAGGGCTGGACGGAATAAGTATTGAGCATCTTTCCGCGCTTGCACCCTTCTTAAGCAGCGATGCACTCAACAAGCTTGTCGACCATGTTATAGACAAATCGTTGGATGCGGAACACCTGTTGGGTATTGCTCCCTTCCTCAGCAAAGAAAGCCTTGACAGGATAGTGGAACAGATTATGGCTGGGAATATAAATGGTGAGCTACTAGCCGGATTCGCTCCTTTTGTCAGCAAAGATACACTAGATAAGCTTGCTGACCGGGTCATCGATGGAACCCTGAATGGTGAGGCTTTATTAGCAATTGCTCCATTTATCGATAGAAATAAGCTTGACTATTTAGTAGAAAATATCCCAAACGACAGACTTTGTGAGGATTTGCTCAGCGGATTCGCACCATTTTTAAGCAGAGAAGCCCTCGGAAGGCTTGTTGACCGAGCCATTGATGGTAGTATTCGTGCAGAAACCCTTTTAACTCTTGCACCATTTCTCGGTCAGGAAAACCTTCGGAAGGTTGTAAGAAGTGTGTCTGTAGGTAATCTTGACGGAGATATACTGGCTGGACTTGCTCCCTTTATCGATAGAGACTCTTTGAGTGAAATTGTCAATAGTATGATAGAAAATGCAAAGAAGCAGAAGAATGCATTGAACGAAAAACATGGAGAAGGGTAGCGGTTAAATTTACATATCTTGCTGCATGCGGTATAAATAGTACTCTCAGCTTGATGCAGAGGCCATTTTAACTTTGAGAGGCCAGTTTTTGCTGGTACAGCTGCAATATCATACCATCCCCTTAACCCATAAAAGCCGCTGAATAAGCGGCTTTTATGATACATCACTATCTTTTATATGTCTTAGAATGTTGCTAAAACCCTTTTTACTTTTAGGATATCCTTTTTATCTTTTATCAAAAAAGGCATATAATTTAATTACGGTACAAAACATTCTGACTTCATCGACAATTGCCTTTATTTTAAAGGATTTAATTTTCGCAAAATGGTATAAATGAGCCAAGTAATTAACAAAATATTTTAATTTGTTCTTGGTCAAACGTCATCTACTACCTTAATATGGAATAAATTTATAAACTGTTATAGTTATTATATTATTTGCTCGAAAATTATACTTGGGAAAAGCCAGCATAATGAGTTAATTCAGTGCATTGTATAAATAATATAACAATATAATTTTTTATCAGTATACTAGCTTAAGTCGCGTAAAACAACTTGACATCAACATAAATAAGTGATATAAATATTGAGGTACATACATAACAATGTAATTGCAGTAATATATGATATCTCATTCTTCTAATTATCGTTGTATCTCATCGTACCTTCAGATGCTTTGTCGTACTTTATATGGATTTTAATGATATATAGGTTATATTTGGAGTATATGAGGAAAATTTCGGCTTACTAATCAGAGACAGATTGTTGTTTCTATGGCATCCAAAGGATTAATCACGGCTAGGAGATAATCCTATACCGTGTTAGTCGAAATAAAAGGAGGTATAATCTATGAGAAAAAAAATCCTATCCCTTATCCTAGTACTCATGATTCTGCTCACGTCTATAGGCATGGGTGCTTGCTCAAAATCCAAGGACACGATGACAGAAGTGGGTACTCCTCGTCGGGAAACCTTGATAGTTGAGACCCAGACACCTACCGACGCACCAGGACAGTTCAACTCCTACATGCCAGGCACTCAGATGGGTTTTGGTATTCACCAGCTCATGTCTGCTATGATGTGGGAAATGGACACTGTCAAAGGTGAGCAGTTTGGTGAAGTAGCTGAAGGTATGCCTGAATCCAATGAGGATTTTACCGAGCATATCGTTAAAATCCGCAAAGGCATCAAATGGTCTGATGGAGAAGACCTAAACGCAGATGATGTAGTGTTCACAATGAACATGATCATGTCCAACCCAGGTATTGGACAGCACGATTACTACAATTCCGTGTTCGAAAAAGTTGAAAAGGTGGACGACTATACCGTCAAAATCGTAACTAAGGACTCCTTCCCCCGCCTTTCGCTTAGGTTTGGAGTTACCATCTGGGGTAACGACCTCCGTATCGTTCCTGAGCACATATACTCCAAGGTTGATGATGTAACCACATTTAAAGATAGTAAACCAGTAGTGGCTGGCCCATACACCGTTAAGGCTTATGATGAGCTGGGCAAATGGATTCTCTACGAGCGCCGTGAAGACTGGAAGAACAGTACCGTCGGCGTTGTTACCGGTAAAATGCCCAAGCCTAAGTATATATGGTTCAGGTATCTTGGCGACGATACTACTCGCCAGATGAGCATGATCAACAACGAAGTTGACATCCTCTGTGAAGTTACACCTGAGATGCTGGAAGCTATGACTTCTGCCAATAAGAAGATCGCTTGCTGGTATGACGATTATCCATACGCAACCAGTGACGACCCATGTTCCAAGGGACTTGCTTTCCAGATGGCCAAGGAGCCTTACAACAATCCTGATTTCCGCTGGGCTATCGCATTGGCTATGAACTTTGATGAAATCTCCATGAGTATCTTTAATGGCATCGGTCGCGCCAGCCCACTGCCGATCCTCACCGCAACCAGCGCGATGATGGAACTGTATTACAAGCCTCTGCTTCCTTTCTTGGAAAGCTTTGAATTGGATCTGGGCGACGGTACGACCATCAAGCCTTTCGACCCCGGCTATGCTGAGAGAATGGCTCAGAAGCTCAGAGAAAAAGGATATGACATTCCTACCGACAAGGACGAACTGATTGATATGTTCGGTATCGGCTGCTGGAAATACGCTCCTGAAGCAGCAGAGAAGCTCCTTATCAAGGCTGGACTGGAAAAGAAGTCCGATGGTTGGTACTATAAAGGAAAACCCTTCACCATCAATTTGACCTATCTGGCCAACACTGAAGCTCAGGCAGGCCGTGGCGTAATTGCTGCTTATGACCAGTTGACCAAATTCGGTCTCAAGTGCAATCTGTCCAGCGAAAGTAGCGCTACCTGGGACACAAATGGTGCTACCGGTAATTTTGAAATCGCCGGTTATTGGCCTACTGGAGGAATTACCAAGGACATTTACTCCCAGATCAGCGGTTGGGATGCAGATCTGATAGTTCCTCTGGGTGAGCGTGGCTCCGGTCAGGGTTCTCGTTGGAACAATGCTGAAGCTACCAGGATTATCCATGAGATGGCTAAGCTGTCTCCTAATGACGAGAGATCATATGAACTGGCTATGGAGTTTATGAAGATTGCTATCAAGGATCTGCCTTTCATAGGCTTCCATTCCGGTATCAAATTTGTACCGACCAACAGCACTTACTGGGAGAACTACCCCAACGCCAAGAACCCCTATAATGGTCCGTGGTGGTGGTGGAGCTGCTTCAAGTACATTACAACCGAAATCTCCCCTGTTGGCAAGTAATTTCTGATATAAAAACATAAGCAGGATTGAGTGAAGCAAGGCACGTGCTGTCGTCTGAAATAGCAGTGCGTGCCTTCTTCTTTTATACAGCATTTATACAGCCGAAAAATTAAGCACTGGACATACCTATCCACGTAATCTACTGCTCGGCTGCTGTTTTTGTTGCAATATATAAACCAATTATCTACTAGTAAAGTAAAGGGGTGTAACCATTGAAATTTCGTAAATATTTCGCCCTTCGAATTTTAACATGCCTCTTGACCATTTGGATCGGCGTCACTTTCATCTTTTTTATCCCTCGGGCATTCCCATCTGATCCGGTGGAAAACATGATCGGACAAATCCAGTCCCGCTCCGGCCAGATGGACCCGGTTCAATTGGAATCGCTTCGCAAAGCTTTACGTATACAGTTCGGCTTGGAAGGATCTCTTTTAGAGCAATACTTCACTTTCCTCTGGAAAGGGTTGCTGCGTTTTGACTTCGGACCTTCCCTGATGAGCTATCCCACCCCTGTAGGAGAGATCATCAGCACTTATTTGCCTTATACTTTGAGCCTGTCACTGACTACAACAATCCTCGCCTGGATCATCGGAAATGTCATCGGTCTGCAGGCAGGATTCAGAAAAAACAAGCGCTCATCAAAAATCTTGGAGGGTATTGCCATATGCATGTATCCCATCCCCTACTTCATCATTGCGCTGATAATTCAAATCGTGTTTGCATTTTTGCTGGGATGGTTCCCGCTGCAATCTACCATTAACTCCATGGGTGATTTCTTTACATTCATCGGTTCCCTTATCCGGGCATCAATCCTGCCTGCTATTTCACTTCTGCTGGTGGGTACAGGTTGGTGGATCATATCTATGAAGTCCCTCTCCAGTACTACTGCCGAGGAGGATTTCGTTATGTATGCCCGCTACAGAGGTCTTCCGGAGGGAAAGATCGGCAGAAGCTATGTGTTCCGCAATTCCATCCTTACACAGATTACAGCTCTGGCTATGAGCCTTGGCGGGGTATTCAGCGGTTCGATTATGACAGAGATCATCTTTGGTTATCCCGGTGTTGGTACACTGATTCAAAAGGCGATCCTGCAATCGGATTACAATATGATTCTGGGATGTATTACCATCTCCATCGTTGCCATCTCTACAGCGACGATGATCGTGGATCTTATATACCCGTTCATCGATCCTCGTATCAGGTATAGCTAAGGAAAGGGGGACAACACATGAAAAAGTTTTGGAGGAACGCAAACTTCCGCTTGAGATCTGGCATTATTATCACAACCATTTTCTTCATCCTTGGGTTCGTCGTGTACTATATTCCTCATGTCAACCCTTTCACCTATAACTCATATCCCAGTAAACTCAGCCCATCCTGGGAACACTGGCTGGGCACAACGAGTATGGGACAGGATATATTCTGGTTGCTCATTGAAGCCATCCACAATTCGCTTTTGATCGGACTGACCGTCGCATTAATAGGTACTGTGGTGGGCGTGTTCGTCGGATTGTTGGCAGGTTTCTCCGGTGGTGTACTGGACCGCGTGCTGACAGTGGTTACGGATACTTTCGTCGTCATTCCCTCACTGCCTATTCTGGTATTGATGACTTCTCTTATGAAAGGCTCCGCTACCGTCTTCCTGATGGCTTTGGTGTTGGGCATGTTCGCATGGGCCTGGCCCAGCAGGCAGATACGTTCCCTGGCATTGACCATTAAGGAGCGTGACTTTATCCATACAGCATGGTTTTCCGGTGAAGGAACAATTCAAGTGGTGGTGACAGAGATACTTCCCTACGCACTGACATGGTCACTATCCAACTTCATGAATGCGACACTGGCGGCTATTGCTTCTGAATCCAGCCTCGCAGTGTTGGGTCTGTCACCTGCAAACATGATTTCTCTGGGTAACATGATACAATGGGCAAGAGAACGTAACGCTATCTTCGCCCGGCAATGGTTCTGGATCGGCTCACCCATTGTGGCGACAGTTCTTCTGTTTATCGGCCTGTTCCTTTTGATCACGGGCTACAACGATTATTTGTCAATGAAGAGAGGTAAGTAAAGGATGCTAAAAATTGAACACCTGTCCACTTCCTACAAGACCATTGATGGTAACATACGTGTCATCAATGACTTGAATTTTGAAATATACGATAACGAGATCTTTGGCATCGCGGGGGAATCAGGCTGCGGTAAAACAACGCTTCTAAAAGCGCTTTATGATATTGTGGAGTTTCCTTTGCAGATAGATTCAGGCCGGGTTATTTTGAGCGGTGAGAAGAACGGAACTCCCTTCTCCTATGAGTCCGGCAAGATACGCAATACCTGGTGGAACAATATCACTTATGTGCCTCAGGCTGCCCAAAGCGTATTAAACCCCATCATGCGGCTAAAACACCAGTTTCTGGACTCCATTCCCAAAGAGGACAGGAAGAATGAAACTGAAGAGCAGACGCTTAAAAGAGTAGCACGGTATCTGGAAGAGTTGAGCCTTTCCCCTGATCTTTTAGAGGCCTTCCCCTTCCAGCTTTCCGGTGGTATGCGTCAGCGCGTGATCATCGCCCTGGCTACATTCATGTCTCCTAATGTGGTGCTGGCAGATGAACCTACCACAGCCCTGGACGTGGTAGTTCAGAGGGGTATTCTGATGATGCTGATGCGCCTGCAAAGCCAATTAAAGAATACAGTGGTGCTGGTCAGCCATGACATGGGCGTTCACTACCAGGTGACCCACCGCATGGGCATCATGTATTCAGGCAGCCTTGTAGAACTGGGTAAGACCGACGATATATTCAACGAACCGCTCCATCCTTATACCAGGATGCTAATCAATGCCCTACCCCGGGTAGGCGATAAGAGTCAAAAAGTCGGTATTCCAGGCAGACCTCCCGCACTGACTAATCCACCTCCAGGCTGCAGGTTTGCACCTCGCTGCCCTAATGCTACAGAAACCTGCCGTCAGGCTGTGCCTGTTTTCCAAGAAGTGCGGCCTGGTCGTTTTGTGGCCTGCCATAAGCTGAACAGGGAGGTGGTATGAGATGTCTGAAAAGTTATTGGAAATCAAAAATGTAAGTAAGATTTTCCGGATTGGCGGCATGCTTAGGGGTAAGAAGCTTGTAGCCGTTGACGATGTCTCCCTGGACATCGATTCCGGAAAGCCTGTAATTTTGTCCATCGTAGGTGAATCCGGCTGCGGAAAGTCCACGATGTGTAAGATGATTTTGCGCTTGTACAAGCCTGACAAGGGCGATATCACATTGTGCGGCAAATCATATTCCGACAAAAAGGGCTACGATCCTCTGCGCTTCCGCCTGGACGTTCAGCCTATATTTCAGAATCCTTATGAAACCTTCTCCGCACGAAAGAGGGTGGATTCTTATCTGTTCAACACAGCGCTTCGGCTTGGCATAGCGAAGAGCCGTTCGGAAGCGGAAAGACTGATAGACGAAACACTGTGCAGTGTCGGTATGTCGTTGTCCACGGTTAAAGGCAAATATCCCGCCCAGTTTTCCGGCGGCGAGCTTCAACGTATTTCAATTGCCCGGGCACTAATTACGCGTCCGAAGCTGATCATAGCAGACGAGCCTGTGGCCGCCATTGATGCTTCCATGAAAATGAACATTGTCAACCTTTTCAAGGAAATCAAGGACAAATACAATGTATCCTTTATATATATCACTCATGATCTTTCCACGGCCTATTACGTATCCGACTACATCGCTACCCTTTACCGCGGATGTCTGATCGAATACGGCCCGGCTAAAGAGATAATGGATGAACCCGCCCATCCTTACACGGAGCTTTTGATGAATGCTATACCCCGTGTGGGTGATAAGTGGAATAAAGAGCTGGTGATGCCTGATACCGAGGAAAAGGAATATGCTATCTCCTATTGCAAGTTTGCACCTCGCTGTCCTTATGCAACAGATGAATGCAGGCAAAAGCGGCCGGAGATGACCTTCCTCAGTGAATCCCGCAAGGTGCTGTGTTTCCACCCGCTCATAAAAGCACAGGCCTTGGCGAAGGAAGGGAAATAGCAAAATAAAAAGTAAATACTTTAAGTGCTGGTTTTGAAAAAAATATCAAAAGGACAAGGGGCATATACCTTGTCCTTTTTACATGCTATAACTTCATCTTTTCGTTTACTACATCTTTCGCCTATTATGTATTTTAGATTTATCTTTTTGCCTATAACATCTTTTGATTTTCATGCCTGCCAGTTCCTGTGCTCTGCAACCGGATCATCCTATGCGCCCATATAAATCACTCAATTCTATTTTAAGCCTTACTTTGTTTATACAACATTTATACAACTTTATTTATACAGACAATTTTCGTTTGTATTTGACATAATTTGTTGATTATTTTACCAATAGATGCTAAAATATGTAAGTATTTATTAAATTCACGTCAGGAGGCGTAGTTATGAAAAAATTAGCATCAGTTTTTAAGGTTCTTTTAGTGGCATTGATGATTTCAAGCCTTTTCGTTACCTCTGCATTTGCAGCAGGGCTTAAAGGAGAAGAACTCAGCTTAGGCAGTGAAGATTCCGGTTACAAAATTATCGTTCCAAACTTTATCGGAATAAAAACTGTTGATGTTGATGGCTTTGATGTCACAGTAGTTGTAATGGAAACGCCAGAAAAAGATAGCAATGGTAATTATCCGATTTTTGAAATTGTAACAACTGACGAAGATGCTTATTATGTTGACTCTTTTCCAGGAATTTATTATGAAGGACAAGTAGGAAATTTCAGTGGAGAATTTGACAACGGCAGATTGGTATATAGCCCCAATTTAGCTATCGGCAAGGATCTAAAAGATATCAGCAAAGATACGATTTTCACCTTTGATTTCGAAGTTTATGATAAAGACTATAATTATCTTATTTCTTTCTATGGTTTGAATTTCATGTTTGAAAACAAGAGCGAATCTACCACTCCAGCAGAAGAAACTGTAGTTAAAGCTAATCCTACATCCTCAAAGATTGTGGTAAACGGTAAAGAAGTAGCTTTTGAAGCTTATGAAATAGGAGGCAACAATTACTTCAAACTGCGCGATCTTGCCATGGCTCTCAACGGAACGGAAAAACAGTTCGAAGTAATCTGGGATAATGAGACCAAATCCATCAATTTGACAAAAGGTCAGGCTTATACTCCTGTAGGCAAAGAGCTTGAAGTTTCCCAGAACCCATCAGTCAAAGAAGCTAAACCTACCCAGTCAAAGATTTATATTGATGGTGAAGAGGTTCAGTTTACAGCCTACACTATAGGTGGAAATAACTATTTCAAACTGAGAGATATCGGTAAAGTCATGGATTTCGGCGTTACTTGGAATGGTAAACTCAAAACTGTAGGCATTGACACTTCAGTCGGTTATGAAGAATAATACGGTCTATGGTGCACTGTTTGTCAAGTAGACAGTGTCATATAATAACTGTTATGAAGATCGCCATTCTCGAATTAGGGAATGGCGATTTTTATCCCCTACCCTTTCACATACTTCTCCATGATTTCGTCCGGCAGATAGATAACAAACTGACAGAGAAGATCCCCACCCAAGGCTGAATGCAACACATCTCCCTCCAGCTTTGTATCGAGAGCCGCCTCCCAAAATACTTTAGTATGTCCCAAGCTGCAATAACACATTGTTTTTGAAACCGTTTTTTCACTAATAATAGATTCTCGTGCAAACTGGCAATGGCACATATAATATCGTTTCATTCGAATATCTTCAGTTTTTAAAAAATCTATAAGCCTATATGGTATTGCAGTTGCAATGATTTTATTGCCAAACCGCTTACCATAAAAGAGGGTTTCAATACTTCTTGCATATTCAAGAGCTTCTTTATCGATCGGCTGATCATAAAACAGCTCATTGTATTCTACACAACGCTGAAGGTGCTCCATGGAATCGTTCAAAACTGCTTCAGCAAATCGATCAATATCATTATACTGCAGAAACATTTCTCTGGTCCACTCAAAATCGCTATGCTTCAAGGCGTGCTTTACCTCTGAGAAAACGCGTTTAGCCGTTTTGCTGTCTGCCAATTGATCAAATTTCTCTAAAAGTGACCACATAGCAACACTTAATTGCTGATTATCCATGTCGCCATTTGGGCAATTATCACTTGTTATCTTGTTCCAGGTGTCGCTGCCCAAAGCGCAATCAATCTCTTCCTTCATGCGGTCTATAATGCGCTGATTTTCCGGGTCTTTAACATGATTCTCTTTATCCATTACAACAACCCCCTAAATGTGTTAAAAGAATAATTTTAAGTTCATGAGTTATACAAGTATTCATCATCGTTTACAACTAATTAATTTAATGTTATATTTTGTTAATGTATATGTCAAGTAAAATCGAAAAGCATCTTAAACTGAAAATTTTAAAAACAAAAGTCGTGAAATTTCATGGCAAACCAATTTCCTTGGCATAGAAGTTGAACAAAAACACAAACACTAATAAAAAACAATCTTCTTCATATACTCCTCCATTTTTGTTGTATTTTGTATTATTTCATACTATTATACTAATATTTTCAAGTTTTTACCTAATGAAAGCATTGTGTCTGCTTACTGGCATTAATTGATTGCAGTTACATACAGCTATGATCCGGCAATAGCGGAACAGCATCCGATGGGATTTGAAGGCATTGCATACCAGCTTTCTTGGATCTTATACATTTCAGCATATATACCATTTTTTTGCATAAGCTCATCATGGGTTCCCTGCTCTGCTACCTTTCCCTTATCAAACACAATAATCCGGTCAGCTCGTTTGGCAAATCCCAAGCGGTGTGATATGAACAAAACAGTTTTGTCCCCTGAAATTTTATATATCATATCATATATTTCAATTTCAGATATAGGATCGAGATATGCCGTAGGTTCATCCAATATCCATATTGTTGCATTAGGATTGGCTAAGAGCCTGGCAATAGCCAGCCGCTGCCACTGACCTTTTGACAATTCTATGCCCTTGCTAAGCTGCCCTAACTGGGTATCTATGCCGTTTTCCAATTTTAGAACGACGTCCTTCAGCCCTACCTTTTCAAGTATGGACATAATTTCTTCATCGGAAAACTCATGTCCCACATAACCTGCCTCTATGTTTTCCCTGATGGTCATCTGATATTGGGCAAAGTCTTGTAATATACAGGATATTGAATTTTGCAAATTTACCGGTTTCGTGCCATCTGTTATATTCCCCTCATATCTATCCGTAAGCGCCATCAGTAAATTTGTGCATGTTGTCTTTCCACTGCCATTATGTCCTACTATAGCTATTTTTTCACCTTCTTTAATGCATAAATCCAACTGATCCAATGCTTTGACTCTAGCCTGAGGATAGGTATATGTTACTTTATTAAGATGAACGTTCCCTCTGTATGGGAGTACACTTGTGATAGTATCATTTTCATAGCTCATAACTTCTTCATAAGCTTTAATGAATACACTTTCAATTCTGTTGTTTGTGATATTATTCTGTATGTTAAGACATGTGTTGATGATATTGTTGAATAAAGCATTTGCCATGATCAGAAAACCGATTTCGTGGATTCCTGCCACAATTTCAAAACCTATAAAAATCATCATGGTCATATAGGGTAAATTGAATATTAATCTCGCGGTCTGAAGGGTTATTTCATGTTTTCCGAATATTTTCAGCTTGATTTTATGTTCACTGTCATAGCACTTTTCCCACAAATCACCAGCATAATTGAACAGCCTATTGAATTTATATTCCTGATGGGTTATTTTATCTCCTGAGAAATTGAAAAAATATTTCTGTCTATGGCTGTAACTTTGGATTTCCTCCCATAAGCGGCCAAGCTGGCTGAACATCTTGCCTGCAATTACCAGATTGAAAATAATGACCAGTATAAAATAGATGATTACTGCGAAGATATTGATTTGAGACAAGTAATAGGCATATATTGCTGCCATTGGTACAACAGTGATGTAGAAAATTATGGAATTAACCATGTTTTTTATGGTCTTTAAAGAATGATTCCTGACTTCATGAATTTTAATAAAGGTTTCATTATTCTCATAATACTCCCATTTGATGCTGCCAAGCTTATCATTCAATGTACCTTCAAAATGATATGTGATATCAAGCATAAGCCTGTTGTTTAACATTTGCTTTATTAACCCAAGACTATTAAAAATCAAAGTAGCGAATGTAAATGCCAAAATACCGAAAATTACTGCATTATAATCCGTCTTTCCGGTAAATAGATTATACGCAGAATTCGTTATATATTCCGCAAAAGCTAAATCAACAAAAGTGCTTGCACACATAGCAATGTTCACAATCATCAATAGTATGTATGCTTTTTTATTCGATTTGAGTGCAATCATATTGGAACGCTTTAATGCTTCAAGCATAGATTTTTTCTCTCTCATGTGCCGTCTCCTCCCTCGCATATAACTGCTGCTGTGACATAAAGATTTCATAATACTTGCCTTTTAAGGCCAGCAATTCTTCATGGGTGCCATCTTCGACTATATGTCCGTTATCCATAACGCAGATCCTGCTGCTAAGGCGGGCAAAGCCAATACGGTGGGAAATTAATATTGCAGTCTTGCCTTTTATAATGTCATCAAAATGCTCCAGTAACCTCATTTCTTCTATGGGATCAATAGAGGCAGTGGGCTCATCCAGTATCAATACTTCCGGTTCACCCATGTACGCCCTTGACAGTATTACCCTTTGCCACTGTCCCCCGCTCAAATCCTGGCCGTTTGGATCGTATTCCTTGCCGAGTATTGTATCCACACCCTTTGGCAGGCCATCGATTATATATTCCAAATTGCCCTTCTTTATGGCTTTATTTATTTCTTCCTCATCACCAATCTTTTCGATCATACCTATACCTACATTATCCTTCAAGGATATACTGTACTTGGTGAAATCCTGAAAGCCGATTCCAAAATATCTGTATAAATCCTCACGGCTAAGGTCTGATATGTCTTTCCCGTTTAGCTTAATCTTACCACTGTAATCCTCCAATAAGCCGCACATCAGTTTTAATAACGTGCTTTTGCCGCTCCCGTTATATCCCAATATGCTGACAATCTCACCCCTTTTAATTTTAAGGTTGATATTCTCAACTGCATTACCTTTCTGTGAGGGGTACGAATATGTAACATTTTCGAACGTAATATTATCGAACAGGCCGTATTTCAAATTATCCGAAGAAGCTAAAAAGTTATTTCTATTCTTTATATTTCTTGCTTTACGGGGGTCAAAACCATCCACGAACTTATCATACTTATCTATATATAAAAAGCTCTGCATCACATCAGCAGATAGTATTTCCACGATTCCCATAATGCTCCATGTTAGCCGCCACATCATCCTATATAAAAATACGAAATCCCCGACCGCTAAAACACCTTTTACTACCAAATATAAAAAATACAAAATGAGAACGGTTGAGGTTATTTTTTCAACAATACTTGGGATATTGGATAACAGCAATGCCTGCTTTTCAAATTTATACTTTGAGTCCGAATAAGTTTTAAAGCTTTCATGCCATTTATTCAGAAACTTATCTTTAAGCTTAAAAATTCTTAGCTCCTTAGCATGGTTTTTTTCGGACAACAGAGAACTATAATAAATTGCTCGTCTTTCATCATTTATGTATTTTTGGTCAACTTCAACGCGCTTTTTTGCTATGATATTATTTACAATGACTACAACAGCTGAAATGATTATAATGAGCAGCAATATATAAGGACTGAAATATGTAATCGTAACCATCGATATTATTAAACTGATTAAAGAAGAAAATAGCCTGTTAAAAATAACATTGTTTACTTGCGTAGTATTGTCAATGTTTTTCTTTACGAATTCGTAGTTATCATAGAACTCATTGTCATAAAAGCTATCCTGCTTTTCTTCATAGGCTCGGAGCATAAAATACTTTGAAAACAGCCTTTTTGCTTTATTTGTGTATAAAGTAAACATAAGATTAATAAAATTATCTGTATTACCTCCGATAGTCATCATCAGAAAAAACAAAACAAAGGGCACCACTATATTGATATTTCTATTGCCTGTTTTCTGAGCATCCAATATGGCTTCGGTAGCATATTTCAACCCGAAGTCCGTTCCTAGCTGTGCCAATCTGAAGATAATTAGAATAATGATATTGAGAATGAACCATAAGGGCGATAGGGTTAGTGAGACTTTTATATAACTCCATGTTTTTTTAACCATGCGATACCTCCGGAATTAATGTCAAGCTAAAACCGAACAATAAACTCAGCCGTTAGCAATTAATTATACGAGGATATCTTTATTAATGTCTTATGCCTAATTAACAGTAGTACAGGAAAACTTATACATACTGACTGCTTTTTGATATGACACACCATTGTCAGATATGTATGATATAATGAACATCATGAAAATTGGTAGACGAACTATGCTTTTACATTGTGAATGTGTGGACATATTCTGGTATCAGGAGATATAAGTTATCTCAAATCTAATACGGATAAAGGATTTGAAAAGATATTTTCAGTTAAGCTGAATAGTGAAAATATGGATTTTCGTATTCAACAGATGAAAATCACAGGTAGCAAAAAGCAAACGGCCACTCAATAGCAACTAAACACCTTTTTCAAGGATACTCTAGACAAGCCATTTGCTTTTCTTCACCGTCTTTCTTGTTTGAATTAATCATTCCACAGCAGAAACCCTATTTATAATTTGGCAGTGCTGCCTTCATGCAGCAAAAATTCTAATATTTCATCTTTCAGGCCTACAAGCGTATGGCCTTTGTCCTGCAAAACTGTAACTTTTGCATTAGGCACGAGCTTCTTATAGCGTTGCGCAATCTTCATAGAGTGAAACATTATGTCTTTTCGCCCTACGAATAAAAGGGACGGCATGGTCACTCGCGACAGCTCGGCATCTGTAAAAAGCGGTATTTTCTCTCGTCTGAAATTGAAGTGTTTACCAATCAGTTTTTGATAATCCATTATGACCTGGGGTATGGGTTTTCCTCCATTCACTTTACGATACAGCCTCTCAATACCCTTTTCGCCCGACAGCAAGTAGAATAGAGATACATACGCAAATGAAGCTTTTAGAGCGCTAATGCCAGCCGGGCATAACAGAACAAGCTTATTAACCCTTTGGGGGTTGGCAATTGAAAACTTCAGCGCAAGCCAAGCCCCTAAGGAAATTCCAACTATACTGGCTTTTTGGATGGAAAGTCCCATAAATACATCGAGAAGCCAATTGTCAAAATCAGAGCCTTCAAAAGGCAGTTGTTTACCATCGCTTTTGCCAGGCTCACCTTGCAGATCAACAGCATATACTCTGTAATATTGGGAGTACTTTTCCATATCCTCAATCCACATGACTGAGTTAAAACCGCTTCCGTGAAGCAGTACCAAAGCAGGGGCATCTTTTTTGCCTGCCGCTATAACAAAAGCCTTTCCAAAGCGCGTGTCAACGTAGATTTGCTCATTGGGAATCCGCATGCTGCCAAGAAAAGTGTCATATATTTTGTATACGGCATTCCGGCCTTCCATTGTTTTAAAAGCAAATGAATTTGTCATTTTAAAATACCCCCTCATGCTAATAGCCAGCTTAAGGCATCTTCCGAATTGGTAAATATGCGGAATGTATTGTTTCTGGTATTAAGCTCTGAAACCATTTCCTTAAACCGCTCAGGATAATTCTGCTCTCCTTTAATAATTACAGCCACTTTAATATAGTTGCCAAACTTCTGTAATACTGCACCGGCAAGACCCGTCCTCAACTTCACAAAATCATCTGAAAAGTTGTCACCTTCCATAAGCACTGCGTAGGTGTCGTGTTCAAAGCAAAGAGTAATAATGTCATGTGCCTCTTGCTCACTTTGAATCAAAGGTTCTTTGCTTGTAAGATAAAGATATTTCTTACCACTGGTTTCCATTACTTGATAGTTCATTGTTAATCCCACCTCATTGTTTTCTTTTTTCATGGCAGCTTCTGTCGGTATATTTCTCTCATCCGGCAGTGTTGCGATGTACTCTTTCACCTTTTGAACCCATTTAAGTTCACTGGAATAAAAGTTCATGATATTTTCTCGTATCAAATCTAAGAACACATTTTTTCCGGAAGCCTCTTGTTCAGCAAAATAGCATTTATCGAGCTCTTTTTCAGACAGAACTGCTTGCATCTTAATTGCATCAGCATATGAAGCCAGCATGCTTTCCAAATCACTACGCTTTAATAGGTTGGCAAAAGCGAGCTTAATCAAAATCTGCTTTTGGAATACTGGCTCATCGGTATCGGAAAGCAGCCAGCTTTTTAGCTCTTTTATGCCATCATCGGTGATGGTGTAGATATTTTTTGACGGTGCGCCTTCTTGATGTTGTACCTCTTTGGTAACTAAACCTTTGTCCAATAATTCAGCAACTGCTTTATATATCTGGTTGTTATTTCCGGACCAATGCATAAAAGGTGTACTCTGTATAATTTTTTTTATTTCATATCCGGTCAATGGTTCTCGGTTTAAAAGCCCCAGAATCACATGGTTTAATGACATATTAATTCCCTCCATAGATTTTCTCTCGTAACATATGTTAATACTATCATATGTTACGAGAGAAATCAATAATATTTCTGATATTATTTTGAAATACCTTCTATTGATTGAATGAGTTTTTCTACAATTATGAAAATACGCCTTATGCGGCAGGGATTGGGAGCATCATAAGATCCAATTCTGTAAAAAAATCAGAAAACATCCAAACGGATTTCAGTATTGCAAAAATATCTTCATTCTTTTTTAGCTTTGTCATTTCTACAGTTGTAAGCAAAGAAGCAATACACTCCCAATTATTATTGTTGGGAGGCATTGCCTCTTTATGGGTCAGAATTGTCTTGACTTACAATGTGTATAATTTCATTGAACGGATAGCTGAGTTCGGTTTAATGAAATGCATCGTTTTCATTTTAATCTTTTAACATACACATCATCTTTATTTCTTGCCTTGCATCCGGGAGCTTTGACATAACCATGTTTCAAATAGAAGTGCTCTGCAGTATCCGTTGTCAAAATAGAGCTGTATATTCCTTGATCGCATAAGTACTGTTCGGTAATTTCCAGCAATTCGGAGCCATGCCTTTTATTTCTGTGTTTTTCTGCTACCCAGAACTCACGAATAAAGCCATAGGTTTCTTCAAAAAACCAGCTTGTAAACACTATTGGCTTGAATTGAATGAATCCGATGACCTCTTTATTTTCATCCAACCTGACAAAAGCCAAATTATCACCATCATCATTCATTTCCTTGAAAAGGCCGTCCCAGTCTTTTACTTTAATACCTAACTCAGAAAAGTATTGCTTAAACGCATCCTGAAATATTGGATCTAAAAAGTCAGATATCAGCATATCGGAATAGCATCCCTTATCATTCTGACTTCCTTCAAAATAGTACATAAGTTTATACACCACCATAATAAAAATAATCAACCGATGTGATGACCATCTATATAGACATTGCCAGATATACCCACCCTCCTGATTTCCAGGCTTCAGTAAAACCGAAATGCATAAAAGCTTTTGCACTTTCGCTCCCTTCGACTTGCGGGGAAATGAGGGTTGAAACATTAAGCATCCTACATTGGTTTTTCATTTCTTCGAGCAACTTTTCCATAATCTCATCTTCTACCCCGTTTGTCAGAACATAATTATTGTCAAACAGCACGCCTAGTGGAATCCAGAACGGTTTTACCATCGGCAATGACATAACTACCCTGCCATCCACTTGTGCGACGAGTTCTATGCCTTCTCTCCTGCTCAGCCTTTCTATTGCAGGAAGTATTTTTTCCTCCGTTATCTGTCGAGGAGTCATTGCACTGTATACATTTTCCCATAGATCCTGGACATCATCTTTACAAACAGGTCTGATTACAATTTTTGATTTTTCCATATCGATCTTTCCTTTCACAAACGACTTTTGCGCATGCTGCGCACATTGGACAGGAGTGCAACCATAAATGCTTGAAAAAGCCTTCGTAAAACCCGCATGAGTATCAAAGCCGTATTTCATAGCAGTATCACAAATATTTGCCCCGGCTTTTATCTCATCAGCTGCTGCAAAAATACGCTTTTCCCTGACATACTCCATTACAGTTTTGCCTGTAACTTCTTTGAACTTGCGGGCAAAGTGATATGATGAATATCCGACAAAACGCGCTAATTCATCAAGAGAAAACTCATCCCTTAGATGCTCATCAATAAATTCATATGCTTTGATTATTGCTTGCTCCATATGTTTCTCCTTTCATGGAGATTTACCGTACGGTAATTATATAGTACACGAAAAAAACTGATTTATCTTTTCCTTGATTGCTGTATTGCTAATGTCCAATATGCTATCTCAACCTTGGATTTTCTAATAAACATCTAACCTACTCTAAAGAACATGGACAGTACTAGAAGCAGTGATCCGGAAGATTCCGTATGATGCTTGACCAATGGTTTAAATAAAAGATACATTACGGGGCAATGTCAGCATTAATTTGATCTGGATCAGGATATATGATATATTTTTTATCTACTTTATGTGTTTTTCCACCATACCAAGATACTATTGCATAATCGTCTGTATATCTAACAGCAACTTCATCCCAACTTACAGTTTCACCCGTATCTAAATCAACGCAGTCTTCTGCAAGGGTAACCGGATAAGTCAAAAGTTCTTTATTTTCATTCGTATAGGTTACCAGAGAACTCCAGGGTACCCAACCTATTGTATCACTGGTAGAATCAAATTGGTGAAAGTGTATTAGTGCCCACAGATCACTTTCTGTAGCCTCTCCGATGTTGTATGGTTCAGCGTGAACTGTAACTAATACATCAACAAGCTGATAGGAAATCCTACGATTTGTTTTCGCATCTTTATTTGGTATTCCTTTGACATCCACATTATCCAATGTCATCATTTTATATCCACATATTTTCTCAGGAATCATATGTACTTCAGGTGCCGCATCTCTAATATTAGTTTCAGGTGTTTTCTCAATTAGTTTTTCTAGTTTTTCAATTTTGTCCTCTGCTGTTTGTAGTTTTTCAGTCAAATCTGCTATTTGAGATTCCAATTCTTGTCTCTGTTTGTCTTTTATATTTAGAGAACATCCTGATAGTAACAATGCAACTATCAAGCAAAAATAGCAAAATACTTTCTTCATGTTCTATATATTCCCTCCTATTATGAAAGGTCAATATCCGAATAATTTCATCTACTGTCTGGTGTATATCTCTGGTCCTATAAAGACATGGTATGCCACGTCGAAAATCAAATCTATTATGGACAATATTAACCTTCCAACTCTTATTAACCAGACATCAGCTACCACAAGGAACCAATAATTCTCATTGAAATCCTGATTTTACTCTGTTAACTATACAAGATTATACCTAAGCAAGGCTCTCATCCTCTACATACCAGCCCAGGTAATGACATTCCTCTACTCTTATTTAGAACAAAGTTTCGGTATCAAAGTTACGTAATTTTCTAAGTATACCATGTTTGCAATTAAGGCCCAAACATTGCTACTTATTTTTCAAAAAGCGTTCCGAGAGCAAGCAATATAACATCGCTCTCTCTCACAACGAAGAGGCTAGTGCAGCTCATATACGCCTTAGAAAATTTCGACATATATTAAATCCCTTCCACCTAATCCACTAACCATAACCATTTTCTGGACACCAATCGTAATACTCTTTTAGTCATGCTTGTTTTACTTATTTACCTGTTTTGATGCTGCACAGTGTAATAAAAGTAGCTTTAAATTTCAAGCTTAAGTTTTAATTGCTAATCTTTTTATAAATTTAGCATTGTATTTCAGGTTGGATACAACCACCTTTGTATCCAACCTGAATAGATATATTGAGCAAAGCTATACTTAGTTAGAATTTTGATATTGGTATATAATTATTTTTACTTAGCTGATCATATGTCCAAAATGTTAACTGAGCCTGGTAGGGAGTTTGTTCATAACAAACAACATATGAAGTGTTATAATCAGAACCACTCGGAGGTGTCTCAAAGTTTATGGTTATCAAGAACATATGATTCCCCGAAGTATTGGTTACTACAGCGTCCCCCTTTTGAAGATCTGCATAGCTATCAAGAGGTTCGAAATCTTCTTCAAATTTCCACGTGTTGTATCTGTTATCACCTTGATAGGGTAATCCCCATGTAATAGCTACAAATGCAGAGCAATCATTTCCGTATTTCGGCATGATTTTACCACCAGACGTATAGTTACTATAAAAATCATCTTTATCCATTGCAGACATGAATTCATTATCATCAACTTGATACCATGTTTGCGAATATGGTATTCCGGTATATGTAGTACCTGCATAAAATGTTTTATCATTCTTCCACCCTCTTACATTTTTGGTTGGCTTCCAACGCAAGTATACCATATCCATCGCTTTCTGAGCAATTGCAAGACGCTGAGAAGATTCTGAACTTGTAGACTTTAGTGAATCTAGTGTACTAGTTTCGAGCGAACGAATAAGGGATTCAGGTATCTCATCTAAAACAGTTACATTTATTATTTGTACTTTATCTTCATAAGAGATGGTAATCGTTGCAGTACCTACCCCTGTTGCAAGGATACGTCCTTCATAACCAACTGCAACGTCAACATTGCTTGATTCATATTTAACTAGCGTTTCATCAACGTCAAAGCCAGCTTTACTAAAATCTATAAACGATGACATACCGACAAAATTAATTGTAATGTCTGTTACAGAAGCAACTCTATGTGTTAACGAAGCTGGGATAAAATCAATAAATTCTGATTCCTTATTAAAGGTTATAATAGAAGAAAGTATTCCTTCGGCGTCGGCTTCGGTTGCTGATGCGGTAAGTCCAGTACAAGGAAGCATAAGCACATACATTAAAAACAAGCAAAATAATTTGAAACTAAATTTCTTCATTGCGGATCTCCTTTCATAAAATACGTAGTAAGTTTATGCTTTCACTACAAGCTTGATTAATTGAGCATATCAATGTAATTATCTCAACTTAATTAGATACAATTAAAAGCTCGAAAAGAATTTGATAGATTCCATCTTTTGACCTTTCCATCAGAATCACTTACTCACATTGTCTGGTAGACCTCATATATTGTCACGGGTCTTTATCTTCACTAACATATGTCTTTCATATGTAAAATCGTACATTTTTTCTAGTTAATAATAAATGATATCTTTAGTATTTTTTCATTGTGTTGCACACTCCTTTCTGAGTTGATCATGTTTGATAGACGGCACCTAATCTTTGCCTAAAAATATTATGTACATTGTTAGTTTGAGTTCTTGATTAACAGCATATTTCACGCACCTCCTTGTACAATTAATATTGTATTAAATCAGTGACCAAAGCCACTGTTTGACCCATCAATTTTTATAGTTAACATAACATTTTAAGCTTCATACTTTTCCAAACATCAAGCACATCATCCGGCTTCACATCTTAGCCATTATGCCAGCATCTGTTGGCCTGAACTTTGACAATCATGTATAATATTTTCCGGACTTGGAAGGTGTGTGTTTCACCTCCTGGGACGGACCTTAGCGGGCCGATTACCCGTAAAAAAGAGTATTTATCCATTCCGGTAAGTCTACATGATTTGGCTGGTTGAGGCCAGCTTAAAGCTGGTTCCTCGTGTCACATGCAAGGTTGTTTGCTTACATGGGAAGGAATGGAGACTTTTAAGTCCATTCATCTTGTAAAGGAGGCATTTTTTATGAATTTCAGACCTATGGCAGGAATCGATGTAGGTAAATTCTTTAGTGAGATGGCAATTCTTTCTCCATCCAATGAAGTAATTGCCCGCATGAAGATCCGCCATGATTCCAGTTCTGACGTTGAAAGAGCCGTTAAATTACTGAAAAAAACGGAAAAGGACTTTGATTCTAGGCCTTTCGTCGTCATGGAATCCACCGGGCACTATCACAAAATCCTTTTCCATTCACTTTGTAAAGCTGGATTTGAGGTTTCCATCATAAACCCCATCCAAACTGATTCTATCAAAAATATTGGAATCAGGAAAGTGAAAAATGATAAAGTTGATGCCCGGAAAATTGCCCTGCTATACAGATTTCAGGAGCTTAAAACTACTAATATCCCAGATGAAGATATTGAATGTCTGCGAAGCCTTTGCCGACAGTACTACAAGCTCTCTGACGAACTTACTGCCTACAAAAACAGGCTTACAGGTATTGTTGACCAACTCATGCTAAACTTCAAGGATGTATTCCCTAACATCTTTTCAAAGGCTGCTCTCGCAGTATTAGAAAAATATCCTACGCCTGTGCATATTCTTAAAGCCAACAGAAACAAGTTGATTGCACTGATACAAAAGAATTCCCGCAGAAGCCTTAAGTGGTCAACTGCAAAGTATGAGCTTTTGGTCTCCAAGGCCAGAGAATTTGCACCTTTGAGCATTAATAACTCTTCAAATATTGCCATGCTTGGGGTGTATATCTCTATGATTAAAACCTTGGAGGAAAACCTTGAGAAAGTCCTCAAAGCCATTCGTTCATTGATTGCTGAAGATATGGCAAAGGACATACCCATGCTGGCACTGACTCTCGAGCTTCTACAAAGCATTCCAGGTATAGGACTTATCTCTGCTGTTACCATTCTGGCTGAAATTGGCGACTTTTCAGCTTTTTCAAAGCCAGGCAAGCTAGTTGCTTATTTCGGCATTGACCCCTCTGTAATGCAGTCCGGAGAGTTTACCGGCACACAAAACAAGATGTCAAAAAGGGGGTCAAGGCTGCTTCGCAGGGTACTTTTCACAATTGCTCTTGCTAATATCCGCACTAAGCGTGACAAAACAGCTTGCAACCCTGTACTGATGGAATATTACAAAAACAAATGCCAGAACAAGCCTAAAAAAGTGGCCTTAGGAGCTGTTATGCGTAAGCTTGTTAATTATATTTTTGCTGTTCTTAGGGATAGAAAGCCTTATCAGCTACGTAGCCCTCAGGAACATGCGAAGAATCTTGCAGCAAAGCATACAGCAGCTTAATAGTACTGTTACTTGATGTTTAGTTTTCAAAGAGCAACTTACTATTTTGGACCAGCTATTTTATGTCTACTTCACCTGGGTGGTCTTGTTGTCATGCCTTTTTTAGCTCATGTGTTTTTTGAAAAATTCTTTTATTTTTCAAAAAAAGCTCTTGACTTTAATTAGCTGGTCTTTTTCTTAATAAATTATACAAATTTATTGCTTTCATATTTAACATTACAAAAACCTGTTAAAATCACATTGTTTTTTTAAAAAATCCACATATTTCCATAAGTTTTGCATGCTCATTAATTAAAGCTTAATGCAGTAGTAACTTATGGTACTTTTGACAAATCTCCGATACTCATGCAAATGATAATTATAGCGACCGATTAGGTTTAGGCTCTGAAGCTTTGCGGTCTTTTCTCTTTCTTTACCAATTACAGAATTTCCCGATATTATTGGCAAGCAGGGTGAATGGCACGTCATTCCCACGTATCGCTCATTTTTTATTAAGCAAAAATGGCCTTACTCTACTGGTTGGTGCTCTGCTCCAAACATCGTCAGATGGTTGCTTCCTCTTCCGTTTGTTAAGCGCCTGCAGAGCTGCTACGTGTTTTTTCGGGAAAGCTTCTATATTTTTGAGTTGTATAAAGATTGGAATCTACCGACGTAGATTTTCATATTCCAAAACAGTGGGTAAACTACGCTAAAGAAAGCTTGTACTTTATTACCGTCCACAGATTTTTCATAAATTCTCTGGCTTGACAGTAACCCTGGTAGAGATGCTTTTTCTCCGCATGGTAGACAGCATAGTACTGCCTCTAAGTGTTGAAGAAAAGAAGATTTTTATTGTCAAAACGTTAAATACTTTTTTGACTGACTGATACTCCCACATGTTTCGCAAGGATTTTTTGCTGTAACCAGCACTGCGGTATTGGACATAAACCTTCTATATCCGTTTGAAATTCGATATATGTTTATGCAGCTCGGAGATCTATTTAATTTAACTCTTTGCCTGCTTGATTTTTTCAGAAAGTCCACTAAAAACGGCAGTTGCTTCCGAAGTTGTTTCTTTAATTGGGTATAATGTTATTCCATCCAGGTACAATTTCTATTCTCATAAGCTGATACAATCCCACCGAATGTCGCGAAAGGCTGTTTTAGTTTATTTATTGCGTGATAAATATCCTTTTAAATAGATTTTGAGTATATAAAAATATCCTTCCTTTTGTCCCATCCTGTTGATGCCCAGAAAGCATTGCCAACAGCATTGTCGGCGAAAACAACAAGGTGGCATTTGTTAATTCCTTCCGATTTAAGCTTTTCAAGGCTCGTTTCGACAAGTCTTCGACCAATGCCTTTTCCCCGATACTCTTCAACAACAGTCACATGATAGATATGGCCTCTGCGTCCGTCATGACCACAAAGAACTGTCCCGATTATTCTATCCCCGTGTCTGCAAACATAGCTCAATCCTTTGTTCCTTAGCAAAAACTTCTGAATATTCTCTTTTTTGTCGGCATCACTCAATCCCATTCCTGGAGTATTGCTCCATAGTTTATAAACTTCATCGTAATCTTCTATCTGCATTTCTTGTATTGCCACGTCCGAAACAAAAGGCATTTTCATTGGTATATAGGTAATGCCGTCCCGGGTTGTCTTATCTCCAACCGGTTCAAATCCAAGCCTTTTATAGATGTTTTCGGCATAGGGCGATGAATTCACAGTTATCTCTGTCAGATCAGGTCTGATTTTCCTGCATTTATCAATTGCCCTGTCAAGAAGCTCTCTCTCTATCCCTTGCTGCTGATAATCCTTGTTAACAGATAAAAGACATATTTGATTGTAGTCCCTAACAGCAATAACTCCAACCGGAGTCTTCCCGTCCCAGCAGCAGATAGCAAACATTCCGGCTGAATCTGTGGACTCATTAATCTCATCCGACTGTATGAAATTCTTAAAAAACTCGACTCCTTTATCTGAATAGTCAGATGCAGTAAACTCATCAAATACCTCTCTCCCGGCATCTGTTATTATCTGTTCCTGACCGCTCATCATTTCACTGTATATGTAATTTCCCAAGCCTTCTCCCTCCTATTTTCTATTGAATAAATAATAGATTTTTCAGTTCTCCCGGAATAAAAATACTGCTCATTTTGAAAAAGCCATGAGAAAAATCGATGCAACCTTGAATGGAGAGGATAAAAAATATATCTCATTTTACAGGTTCTCTTTTTAAAAGGTAATATTAATAACATGAATTACAAAGTTGAATCTATCTATTTATCCTCTAAATCCGTTAATGATGGATGCCATTCTTTCGGTGCATCTACAAAGCATATCCATATTATACCAACCTGCCGCCATGCTTTCAATTGCCTGTTCTATTATATTAATTTTGTGCAAACGAAAAAATCCTCCTCATTTCTGCCGTTCGCTCAAAGCATTCGGTCAACAGTTGCGGCTTTCTGGCAAAGCAGCCTTTCCTCTCAGTTTCAATGTCTAAGACCTTCATGTCCAGTCTTTCTCATACACCTACTGCCCTTCTACTCCTGTTCCTAAAGATGACATGAAAATATACCGCCTGCTTTTCAAGCAGACGGTATATTTTATAACTTTATGCTACGATTTTTTACTATTTATTTTTTTTACCGGGAAGCAAACCTCCGTTACAAGCTCATCCGGGTTTTGCGTTTGTGCCGGACTAACATGGTAGATAATGAACATTGCTCCGTTAAAGTCATAGTTATTGTCCCTAATCCAATTTGCCACTGCCTGATTCACTTCTATAAGCTGATCGTAGCTTCCTTTGAAAGTTGCAGAAGCAACAAGCTCGGATGGAACGTTTTTGAACTCCACATTCTCCGTGTTTTGATAGCTTCCCTGCACTGAAATCTGTATTTCCACGTCCGGGTCGTGTTCTTTGAATTCCTTATCATGAAAGATGGCAATGGAATTGCAGGGGTTGGCATACTGCACCTTTTGAGAAGCTATTTCCTTCATCATCTGCTCCCAAAGCATGCCCTCCTTGTCATAGGAGGGTATTGTTTTTCTGAGACTTGCCACATATCGCTGCGGCATTTCCTTTAAAACAACGCTATACTTCATTACATTATCCTCCTTCCCTATCCGATTTATGGTTGTCTCAAGAATCTGCAATTGCCTGCTGGTTTTCTCCGCCAGTTCTTTCAGTTCCGCCTGTTTTAACAAAAGGTATTCCTTCAAAGCCTGTGAATCATTGTAAGTTTTCAGAATCTCAGAAATAACAGACAAGCTGAACCCCATATCCTTGAGAGAATTTATTCTATTTGCCACAAGCAGTTGCTCTTCGCTGTAATACCGGTAACCGGTAAACTCATCAATCCTCTCAGGCACAAGCAGTCCGATTTCGTCGTAATGACGCAGCATGCGAATACTGATTCTTGACAGTTTTGAGAAATCTCCGATTTTCAACATAATATAATCCTCACACACGTGTGTATTTTTTGAGCTCATTTTTAGTTTAGAGTATACCATAATGTGAGAGTCAATAAATTTTTTGAAAGTTTATATTAAAACCTCCTGTATTTTTTCTAAGTCGAACAGAAAACATGGTCTGGAAATTAGAGCGGTAGACTGGTATACTCCCGAACTTCTTCCTGATTAGAACCCTCTGGGTTCTGACTGGTAAGGATCACCACCGAATACTTCTCACTGACGCGCCACAAAAATTGCAGACATATTAAAATGTGGCAGATTGGAGAGGAAAGATAAAGCTCATCGCTACCATGTGAAAAAATATAAATAAGGCAGTAGTACTGGTGCTTAAAATGCTTATTATATACAGAAATGGTAAGTATTAATTGCCGTATTGATATGGTACATAAGGTAGAATTGCCCATGTTACATCGTCAGCAAGAATGCTTTTTGCTCCTAATTCAGCGTATCCGACGGTAGCTTTTGAGCATGGGTATTGCTTGCAAGATACACATGCAGCATAACCTTTTTCTTTTGCACATTTAAGCTGATCACATAATTCAGTATGACATCCAGGTGTGCCGCATCCTGAACATCTCATTGACCAGTCCGAGTTATCATACACCCGAGTTAACCGTTCTTCCAGTTCCTTCCTGAACTCTTCGCTGATTGTTCCACCAGAAAAATGAATGCATAAGTCACATCTGTGGCCGCATTTTCCGTAAACAGCATTTTCTTTAGGAAATGGCTTTCGATTTGGTTTTTTCTTGATCAGTATTAATTTTTTAACAGCTTCTAGCGCCTCCATATTGTCCACTCGTATGAGCATCCACTTACCGTCGTGATAAGTGTGCGCTTTATCGTAGATGTCAACGATGAACTGCGGAAAACCGCTTCTCTGTTCTTCAAACTTCTCCCGCTCGGCTTTGCCGAAAATCACCTGGAAATCATAATGATCCTCATGTAAAATGATGGACACGATGGTTTTCTTTCCTTGGCGGAACCTCAGGCAATCATTTTCGTAGTACTTGCCCAGCACCTCGTCTAAATGATATTTACCCCGCATGAAACGCATAGTCTCTTCTTTGACTTTTTGCATTTCGGTTTTTTCACTCATTCTGCATCCCCCTTTTTATTTTCAATATATCCTATATAATCAGACAACAGTATGTCATATTAAAAATTATCTGTAATGCATAAGTTCAAATAAGTATGCAGCAGAAAATGCCACATGATATATATTATCCTTATACAATGCAACGCCGATTTCTTCCCCATTGATAAGCTGCCCATCATGCACCAGCTTGAGTTCATACTGATTTCTCCACAAAATAGTTCCGTCTTTATGGACTATAGCTGTGGTAAGCTCTTCATCATGACTTATAAAGCTCATCCCAACGTTTGTTAAGGGCTGAATCTTAATGGTCTCTTCAATGATGCAGGTATTTCCTTGATTATCTATGATGATAAGCTTCAGCTCATGATTGCCCGTAGTTACAAACGTGTGATATATGTACTTATTTGTACCGACCAGCTCGCCATCGATCCGCCATTGATAAGACTCGATCTTATATCCATCCCGTCTGGCAATGTTCTCTACCTCTGCAGCATCAAAGAAGAACTGCTTCTCTACAACGCCGTGATTTGGAATGGTCAGGTTATTCAAACCTACATCAAGCAGTTTTACGGTAGTAAAGGATAAATCAAATGTATCATTAATTATGCCTCCATCACTTGCATATGCTCCCTCAGAAATGCTTACTGTATAAGTTGTGTATGAGGAAAGCTTGGAAACGGGTACCAATCTCTCTCCGTTCTCTATTTCAACGACCATGAATTCAACCGCATTCCAATTGGAATCTGTAAAGACGATGTTCGAATGAGCGGAGCCTCTTCTGACAGGGACGTTGAATCCAAATGCCACAGTTGCATCAACAGGAACATTCCTCTGCCATGCTGCGGGAGATTTATTGCTCAGCATCAGTCGGTTGCTGCTTGTTGTAAGCTGGGTGCTGAATTCCAATTGTATTGGATTATCAAGGGTGCTAAAGTGTACACCGTATTAGGCTCAAACTGACGCAACGTATAGGGTGTTAATTTTATTTTGTACCCCGATGTGTCCCTTGGTGCAGATTCTGCCCTTAATGCATAGGTATTTCCCTTATCATCCAGTAAGGCGCATGTTGTGATAATAAGTACTGATTAGATAAGATAAAGTCACATAAATCTCAGTCTTATTTACACTCACCCCGGTTTGCCCGTTGGACGGACTTGTGCTGATAACCATGGGGTTCGAATTAACATAATTGGTCCTGAATCGAAGGATCTCTTCTTCATTCTCGTTGTCGTATTTGTCCTGTACGACACCGGCAGTTATATAAAGTTCATATACCGTTCCGAAAGCAAGGGATTCGGATATATTTAACGTCATGGTATCCTCGTTTGGCCTCGCAACTGTTGTCTTAATCTGCCCGTTTTTTTCCCTGAGCACCTCCTGTTAAATTCTTCACCAAACTGGATATCGGTTGAGTCAAAGCAGATCTTTATTTTATCGGTATGTACATCCAATGCAAGATCCTGTGGTGTTGTGGAGATAATTACAATCGTTCTGGCAGGTCTTGCTTCCACAGTAAATGATATCTCATAAGCAACTGAGGGATTGTCTGCCGCATCGGCAAAAGCACTGTCAGGAATGATAAGCCTGTTTACACCCGTACTTAGTTCAGTATAGGGAGTAATAACCAGCATATCACCCTTAATTTGGACATTGATCCTGTTTGGCTCAGTTTCCTCAAGCTCAACGCCAAAGGTCTGCATATCCGTGCTGGTAGGTCCTGCGACTATGGTTTCGCTGAAAGTCATGGTGATAACGTCTGTATCCCATGGAACAGAGCCGTTGTTTTCCGGCGATGTTTCCAATACATTAGGAGCTACAGTATCGGGTTGTTCTAAAACCACATAGTAGAAAACCGCCGTATATTGAGCATCATCTTTAGATATAGCGGCCGTGATTTTCACAGTCTTATGCCCTTTTCCATGCTCAGGTCTGTTTACCGTGCCATCATTGGCAATAACAGAAGGAGTATCCGACACCCAGTTGATGCCTGATGAATTGGGCCCTGTGGCGGGGAAGGAAAGGTCCTGCATTACAGCATTTTGGGATAGATTCTGCCATAAGATACTATAGCGGAAAAGCCATTCATAATCAAAATATACAGCCTCCATGTCGGTAATATCAAGGAGCTTCACAGTAAGGACAAAGGCTTTCGTTGTGTAGGCCTCTGTACCCGTGTCCATCCATACCCGCGGTAATAGTAGCT
Organism: Clostridium thermosuccinogenes; assembly: GCF_002896855.1. Classification (NCBI taxonomy): domain Bacteria; kingdom Bacillati; phylum Bacillota; class Clostridia; order Eubacteriales; family Clostridiaceae; genus Clostridium; species Clostridium thermosuccinogenes. The sequence continues at coordinate 2,810,356 of NZ_CP021850.1, forward strand.
GTTATGGTAACAATCTTGCTGCCTTAAATATAGCTCAGTCTGGTGACTGTTCCATCAACAGCGATTATGTTTGTATCGCTGGATGCCCATGTAATTTTGCTCCTATTTTCTCCAACAATGGGAAGACTTAAGTGACTTATAATATTATTCAAGGAGCTGTTCCCGTTAAGAATCAGAACATCCGTTAGCCATGCGGCATCGGCATCAACCTTTTCCTGAGCGCTTTGTTCAAGCTTTTTCACTGTGATGATGAATGTCTTTTCGACGGTGGTCGAATCCTTCCGAATGGTCGCCGTTAGTAAAACAACCTTATCACCTTCGATATATGCTGGTCTGGTTACCTTACCGGTGTCATCCAAAACTTCAGGATTGTCCGATGCCTAGCTAATGGTGGTTCCGCTTGGGCTTCTATAGGAAGGATCAAGTTCTCATAAACATCATCCAGAGGTCCGTTTACTTCCGTTATATATGTTGTCAGCCAGGAAAGATCCAAATTCACTGATTCTGACTCTGTTGCATCCAGGGCCTTTACGATCACTGTAAAGGTTTTGTGACAGTGGAGCTTTTTGATAAGGTAGCTGTCAGCGTAACAGCTTTGTCACCCGAAGCATAATCAGGTCTTGTAACACTGCCTGACGCATCCACAACAGCTTCATTGCCGGATTCCCAGTGAATATCGCTTCTCATTGGTTCTTTATTTAGAAGACTTAAATTGCAAAGAATATTATTGTATGCTGTGTTTCCATTTAGTATTTTCTCAATCGTCAGCCACTCTGCGTCCAGGTTGAGAATTTCATCATCCGTTGGTTCAGCAGCTTTTTCTATAATTATGAAGGTTTTTGTAGCAGATGCTCCGTTACTGATTACTGCAGTCAGGGTAATACTCTGATCCCCCAAGGTATATGACGGTCTTATCACCGTTTCGTCGGTCATTATAACATCTGAATTTGTCGATGACCAACTAATGGTGCTCCCATTGGGACCAACGGCAGGAAGGCTCAAATCCCAGGTTACATTATCCAGTGCAGTGTTTCCGTATAATATGATTTCATCGGACAGCCAGGCATTATCAGCAGCAAGCTTTTCTGCATCTGTCTGCTCAATTCTGATAACTTTCACAATGAATTCTTTTGTTTTAGTCAAGGAGTCTATGCTAAGTGTTGCTGTTAGAGTTACTGCTTTATCGCCATCGGCATATAACGGTCTATATACAGTGCCATCAATACTTACAACAGCTTCATCGCTGGATTGCCAGCTGATGATGCTTCCGTCTTATCCATATTGAGGTAGATAAGTCAAATCAACGGGAGATCCTTCAAGCAGTTCCATATAATCTTCCAACAAGGCAGTATCAACATCGATAATAACCCTATCAAAAATGTTTAAATCATTTCTGAAATGCCAGCTTAAAATTTCGTTTATGCTTCCCGAATCCCCCACTGATCCAATAAAGCCAGCATACACTTCATCCGTAAGCATCTCTGAAAGATCTACGAAAGCATTGTGACATATGTATTCACCCGAAGGTGTTAAGCACAGAATATTGAGAACCTTTTCCTCACCATCATACCCTATCCATACATTATAAGAACCCGATGACTCTTCATTTGCAATATACCAATCAAGCGGCAATTTAGCATAATGCTCTCCATTTACATATACTACAGCAGAAATCTCACAACGGATGGTGGGGCCCCCGGCAATAGTGAAGTCCTTCATCACATTAGAATCTGATTTCCCGGCAAGCTATACTGATCTGGCTACGATACCGCTTTTGAAATACTCAGTGAGAAAATCAATGCTTAGGCCGGGAGATGCGCCTCCATCGTCCAAACCACCTGCTTCATCGGACTCCCCTGCTTGCTTCAGCATAAAAATGAATCCACCCTTCGTACCGTCGACAGGCGTGGAGGGTGAAGTATATATGAAGGAAAACGCTGTGCTGAAAGAACTGTCCTCAGCCAAAGTCAGCTTGTCCTTTGTAAAGACACTTTCTTCGGCCTCCTCATCGCTTTCAAACCTTATAGCGTTGTTTGTGATTATGTTTTCACCTTTCAATTGCAGATTCTCTGTATCGGAAAAATTGTCATAGCGGATATCCACAGCTGATGTGCCGTCCTCGGCATAGGCATATGGAATTTCACCAAAGTTCATGAATTGTACAGGCGGGCCAGTAAAAAGCAAAATACAAGAACAATACTCACAATTCTCTTTGGCATTCGCATTATTTTTCCCCCTTATAGCGCTTTCTGCTTTGAACACACACTGAAGTTATATCAATTAAAAACCGACCAAAAAAGAATAAAATGTAAGCTATATAAGTATTAAAATAGAGATGGATACGTCTTTACAGCTTCATTATGATTTTTTAATGACCTCAATCACATACTGTGGTCATTATTTAACATCCATATGCAACAGTCAATTAATAGGAGAAATTATATGAAACCACCTGGCAGTTAATCAATGAACATGGATTTGCGAATGTAAGCGTAGACGCAATTGTAGAAGCTGCAGCAGTATCCAAGGGAGCCTTTTATGTGCATTTTGAATCCAAGGATGCCTTGGCAGCTGCATTGGTGAATGATTACATAAACTTGGCAGACATCAATTATAAATCCTTTTTGTCGACGCTTTCCAACCAGAAATTCGTCTTTGATGTCCTTATCCTTCTGGCAGAGAAAATTGCTAATTTTCTTACTGAGGATATTGAATATGAAAATATAAAAGTGCTTTATAAAGCCCATTTAGCAAAGACAATTAACACAGTGCCAGCAATGAGCTATAACAGAGATATATATAAGTTATTCACCAAAGTGCTGGAAAAAGACGTTCAACAGGGAGAGCTAAGGGAAGACATCGTAGTTGATTCTTTGGCAAAGCACTTGATTTTAGCCATTCGGGGAATTACCTTTGAATGGTGTATCAGATATCCTGATTTTGGTCTGAAAAGCAGATTTTAGACCACTTTAAGATACTGCTGTATGGGCTGAAAAAGTGAGAGCTTGCTGGTTTGAAATGAGGAATGTAAGTAGTTCTGTGCATGGTAATTGCCGGCTCCTTCTAAAGCAGGTTATCTAATGATAAAGAGATTCACAGAATACAACCAGTATTATCTCCAAATTCACTGTTATTGCTAATTTTGTTGAATCTTGTATTAAAACTTAAATAAATCTAATAAAAATAAGCAATTTAGAAAAGTGATGTGTTACAGTAATTTGAAAAACTATTTTCTCAGTTTTATGCTCTCTGCCATTTTTATTAATATACCTTTATCGGCATTACTCATGAGAGAAAAAGCCGAATCATTATAATGCCATGCGACAGTAAACATTCCATTTTTCTCTACAAGCAGTCCTTCAAAACCGTTGATATCAACTTTATCGAACTTAGCATTTTCAGTATCAATTCTCAAATTCGTATTTTCATCCTGATATTGAGTAAATATTATTATTTGATTTTCTTCATTTGAATAATGAATGATCTTTGTGTTCACAAGGGACTCCACTTTTGAAATTTGATAGCCTTCAGGTATAAATTCTGGTATATACACGTTCTCCCATTCCATAGGTAAATCTGACACATCCCTTGTATAATTATCCTCTTTTCTATCTTTCAGGTCAATACTAGTAAATTCTTTTTCAATTTGAATAAGAAAGTTAAAAAATTTTACTCTAACAGCTTGAACATTCGTCAGTAAAACGGTAAAACTTATAAAAACTACAAAAAAAACTGCTGATACTTTTGAAAATAATTTTAAAGCTGTCTTCCATGACTTCTTAATATATTTCTTTCTTTCATATTGAGTTATAAGCTTTTTAATTCTTTTATCCAATTCTTGTGGAAAAGGAACTTGCTCTTCAAATTTATCATCTACTCGCATTTCTTTGATAATATTCTCAGCATTGCAGGCACCTGCATATTCTAGCATGGCTTCTTTCATCTTTTCCATTACTTTCTCTTTTTGCATCGATAAATCATTCACTTTTAGTCAACTCCCTGTCTTCTGATAATAGCATAATCAATCTTTGCTTCGCACGATGAAGCCTAACCCTTACATTTCCAGGCGTTATGTTAAGCAATCTTGCAATTTCATCGTCAGAGTAATGATAAAAATACTTAAGAGATATTATATCAGAATAATCCGGCCTCAGTTCTCGAATTTTTGACGATATCTTACTGAGTATATCAGCATCAATAATCATTTCATCAATCATTTGCTTGTCATCGGGTAAAGTATCGTCAATGTCTTCTAATAATATATGCTTTTTTCTCTTCTTATATAAATTTATTGAAATATTCCTAACAATTATGATAACGAAAGCTCTTGTCTTATTACAATATATGTTTTCGATTTTATCTAAATTGTCCATTATATTTATGAAAGCTGTTTGTACAGCATCCTGTGCAAGCTGATAATCGTCTAAAATCCTGTATGCGACATTGAACATATCTTTCTTATACTTTAAATATAAAGCCTCCAGCTTCTTTTTTGAATTCTCGTCTTTTATAGTAGCTAAAAATAACAGCATTCTACAGTGCCCTCTTTCCATAACTATGCTCAAGTTATTAAGTGACTTAATATTCCAGGATATCCATTATATAGTTTATCGTATGAATTGACGAATTTCAACATATATCTCCTAAAATTTGTAATATTATACAGTTGAAATATAGTAACATGGGGATTTTATCCTGTATCCGTTGATTTTGTTGCGAATCCTTCTTTTAGCTGGTTGAAAATCCCATCATGACTAACTTACTTACATCGGAGCTTTAAACTTACAAAAAATGCGTCGAATATTGTTCGAGTTTATACAGTATTATTTCCTTTTCTATTCGTCCATTTCTTACTCACACGAAGTAAATTCTTTACCAGTAAAGCTTTGTACATCATAAGGATACTCTTGAGTGTTATAAGCTTACCAAAGCATTTTTCAACCTGATCTCATTTTCTGCTTCGATTTCCACAGTAATGTAAATATTTTCTGTATCTCCATCTAATGGTTTTATAGGCACAACTATTCTTTAATGTTGTATTAAAATTTTGCTGAAACTGTAACGAAATGTAATTCTCTTTTGTTTTTTTATATGAAGGACAAACAAGAAGCAGGATGCGAATCATGGCATACAAACAGCAAAAAACTTCATGTATGTTCATGGAATGCTGCTGTTTGTTATAGAATACTGCAAATCAAGAAAGGAGAGATTGTACATGCAGCATATTAGATCACCGGATTAATCTCTTATGCATTAACCTTATAAGTATCAATTAATTAATATGAATAGGAGGTTTTTCTAACTATGATAAGCTCTAAAAAAAAATTTAAAGCATTAAGTGCAACAATTTTATCACTTGCAATAGTACTATCAGTGTTTACACCTGCAGAAGCTTCGTCAGCTGACAAAGCTTTTCTTGACGATATTGTTGAATCACAACCATATGCAATTGTTGTTACCGGAGCCGATAATATTGCTGCTTACAAGGAGGCAGGTATTATAAAAAGCTATACTCCTGATTCTTCAAAATTACAGAATATCGATGTTCTCAAAGATGCTGACAGCATAAGCATAATGGGTACATCCATTCCTACATCTCCATGGGATCTGGGAAACAATAATTATCGTAATTTCACATATAGCATGAGTACATATTTATATTCAAATTACAAATACATGCCAGATGCCTATTCATTGGACATATGGCATGAAATCACTCCTGACCAGCCCCAGAAGCTTAAAATACAATGCTATAAATCCTCTGACAATTCAACTTGGGGAAAAGGATTTGAACTGGAAATAGATGATGTTGCATATGCGGGAATAGCTACACCATTGGGATATTACTACTTTAAATACTCAAGTATAGAAGGAAAGACTATCAGTGGCTCCGGTGTTGTGTACTAACTAATTTAAATAGTATTAGATAAGGGGTGGGGTTATCTATCCCTTCCCCTAATATTTTATTATAATAATATTATATCATTGGAAGGTATTGCAAGCATGCATACTAAGGAAAAAGTAAAAATAATTGTGTTGCTCTTTATGCTATTTTCAGCAATAGCATTTTCTTGTAAATCGTATTATAAAATTTTCACATCAAATAACTATAGTATCGATATGGATGAATATTTATCATATGCTCTTGCAGGAACTACACAGTTGATACTATCTAATAATAGTGAGCATATTAAAATATTATCCTGTTATCCAGAAAAAGATAAAATAATTCTTGTCCTTGAGGGTAATATACCTATCAATGTACATAGTGAAGATATTGAATCATTATTCTATATTGTTGATGATTACAATAATAAGGCGAGACTTCAAATTACTGGTATTTTTTGTGATGAAACTTTAAAGCCACCCCAATATCAGTGGATAATATCTTGTGAGGCTCAAGTAAAAGGAAGACCGACTAAATTTAATCTCAATTACAAAAACTACAAAATACCAATTATTCTTACAAATATAAAGTCGAACAGCAAGCATAGAAATGCTTTTAATATTTCTGAATCCGGTAATGTAAAAGTTGCAGCTATTACCCGATATGTTGATACATTGCTTGAAGTGACACTAATTTCTGATATTCGCAGTAATATAGCTTCTATAGACTGTTTTAAAAAAGACATTGTTTTATCTGATAAAAACGGTAATATATATTATGCTCTAGATAGGAACACTTATAATGTCAATACATTCTATTTTGATGCAAAACTATCTGATGAACTGGAACTAGATATTTCTTCAATAAACGTTTCTTATAACGATGCTGAAAATTCCCATACATCCATAATGCTTAAAGGAAATTGGCATATGTTGTTGAGATAAAATCTTCAAAGAAAAAAATCTGATATTATACTTTTCTCTTTTACCAATTGTTATTATCATAGAAGGTACCTTTGTACTAAATAAAATCGCGATTAAATGCCATAAAAAACTTGAAAGGCTCTTTGAAAATTGAATACCCTGAGAGGATATAAAATTAAAAAGCAAGCTCTGAAGCTAGTTAGCAGGGATTTCATGATCTTTTAGTAGGGTTTATTATTGTAAAATTCTAATTCAAAAACTCTATTCCAAATAAGTATACAAGGAGTGTGGTAAATGAATGAAGTATTGCTGGACAATTTGATTCAACGTATCTCAAGCGGTGACAGGAGCGCTCTTGGTGAGTTGTATAATATCACAAGCAATGATGTTTATGGCTATGCTCTCTCCATAGTATGCAGCAAATCTATGGCTGAAGACATCATGCATGACGTATATATTCAAATTTTCAACAGCGCAAAAACATATAAGTCCCAAGGCAAAGCAATGGCATGGATATTGCGTATCACGCGGAATATGTCTTACAATAGGCTTAAAAAGATGAAACATGAGTCGATGTCTATCGATCAACCCTTTGATAATGAAGCATACCAAGCTTTTGATGATAATGCTGTACTTGACCGTCTGATTTTAGATAATTTGCTGACAAAGCTGTCTATTGGAGAAAGACAGGTTGTTATGCTGTATCTTCTTTCAGGCATATCACAAAAGGATATATCAAACATAACCGGCGTTCCTCTTCCTACTGTTAAATGGAGATATAAGTCTGCATTGAAAAAGCTCTCAAAAACAATAAATTCTGATATAGCGGGGTGTTGCTATGAACTATAGAGAGAATATTATTTCAGCAAGTTTGAAAAGGAGTATTGAGAAATATAAGCCTAATATTCAGGAAGCATTGTTGGATGAATGTATAGCAGAAAGCAAGCAATCAATTATTGTGGAAAAACCAGAAAGAAAATCTAGTCTTAAGCCTGTCTTTGCAGTCATCGCAGTCTGCTTGCTGTTTATTGGAATCGTAAATACGGTTCCAGCAGCAGCGCTGAATCTCGCAAGGATACCGGTCATTGATAAGCTTGTATGGGCATCCGTGATTGACAAGGGGATATTTAAATCACTTGAGGAAGGCTTTTCTCATCAAATTAACGAAGCAGTTTCCGATAATGACATTACCTTTGCTGTCCATGATGTAATTCTTGGAAATAAAATACACTTTCTCTTAAGTCTCGATTTCCAATTTGACACAAAGGACAAAAAAATCGAATCCGCCAGCATTTCTGCTACCGATCAAAATGGAAAAGAGCTTAGCTTTATGTCGACACCATTGTCATATGATGAAAGCAGTGGGGTATATGTTTTTAACTGTAGTGTATTACCTTTAGCCGGCAATATGATAGAGGACATTACCAGCATCAGTCTTAAAATTACAAGTATAACTTTTGATGATGGCACACAAATCAAGGGAAACTGGCAGGTTATCGTATCAACGCCTATTGAAAGTTCCACCAGAGAAGCCACATGGGAAAAAGAAATAAGCATAACCGTTACAAAGGATGACGGAATACCGTTTATACTTGAAAGGGTAGTATCCACTCCTTCAGACGTTGCTGTTTATATCAGTATTAATTCAGAGGATGCTCGTAATGCTCCAAGAGGAATTCATATTATAGATGACAAGGGTAATAAAATTGAATTGAATACTGTAATCGGCAACAAGCTGGGTGATATGACACAATTTAAATATTACTTTGAAGCAGTTTATCCAAACATTCCTGCTAAAATTATTTATACAGATGGCGATACCATAAAAGAGTTTGATTTAATGCAATCAGAAGCATCAAACTAATTTTCATGAATAATTACTTCCGGTAATAAGGTGACAATGTATAATCAGAAACCTTATTACCGGATTTGCGCTTTTGTCTGTGCTGATTATAAACATGGTCAGGTATTATTCATTACTTAGGGAAAATATCTTCCATGCAATACTTTGCTACAAAACATACTTCTTATTCACATTTATGTACCTCTCAATGCCATTTAAACAAGCTAGAGTTAAAAGCATATGCTGTGAACTTTTTATGAAATCTAGTATTCCCAGATATCACTTATGTATGTAGTCTGCTCAACTAGAGAATTATTCTCATAAACAGAACCGGTTGATACCATACGATAAGAGTAACCACTCATCACATACCAAACCTCACCCAAAGAGCAATATATACCTGTGGAAGAGCTTGTCCAGTTTTTAATAGTTATCCATTTTCCGTTTTTTAATTGCTGGAGCTGGACATTTATTTTGATCTCATCTACATCAAAAGCGTAAAGCAATGATTCTACGGTTGCCAAGCCACTATCAGAGATACTGAAAGTATTAGAAAATAAAGATATTTCCGTCCAACAAGGCTGTATTAGTTTAGAGCCAGAATTCTTAATAACTTTGTCACTTTCTTGAACAAAAGGTGTGATTGAATTAAAGCTTGCAAAAAATACCGTTATCAAAATAGTAAAAGCTTTTTTAAGCATGTGTTAATCCACCTTTCAGTTTGATTTTAATCATTCAAATAAGTAAAATTTACACTGGATTGTTATAGTTTTTTCAATGTATTTTCACCACCTTTGTATGATAATCAGTATTAGAAGTCATAAGTTTTTTATTATTTTTTAATATAGAAATAAACATAGTTTGCTGATATTAAAACAATGGAGCAACTGTACAAAGCCAAAGAAAATCCAATAACATGATCAGAAGAAGCAGTGCGTCCAATGCTGCGTATAAAAACCGTTTATCTTAATATAGTAAAAACCTCCTCTGTTTTTTGTTCTTACTAATAAAACAAATCGGAAGAGGTTTTTGTTACAGGAAAAATAACTTTTTATATTTTTAATCCATTGGGGCTTGTATCCGCTCTTGCAGTTTAAACGCTTCCGGCTTCCATGAACATGGCATACCTGTATATGTTAGCTATATTGCTTTTCTTAAGCAAAGGCACTGTAATTTCTTCTTTCTACTTTTTCAATCCCAATTCAACCAATTTGATATAATGTGGAATATCTTCCTTTATCGGTTTAAAATAAAACGGAGCATTGCAGCAGCCGCATCTCCAATAAGTATCGCCATCAATTGAATACTCCTGTCCAAACTTGCATGTACCATTTAGCCGATTCTTGCATCCGCTATCCCCTCTAAGGAATATTTGCTTCACAGTATCCGGACATTGTTTGAGGTAATCTAAACACATTGAAGCATTCCTTATACGCAGATATAGAATAAGTTCAGTTTTCCATGATAACATCCAATAGTGATATGGACCATTGGATTTCATTACACTTTCCTTATCATAATAAGCATACCCAGGTCCTTCATTCCATTCTTTTGGCTTTGCAAAATAACCCATTCCCCGCAGTATAGCATCCATTTCATATATAAATTCCTGCTCTTCCTCATTATGCATTTTGTCGGCAACGATATCTGCACCCATCCCATAATTTGCAGTTTTCATATCATCCTGAAAGAGCTTATAGTGGCAGGAGAAAAAGTCATTAAGCCTATTGGTTGTATGGGCTTTTTCTGCCATGAGTTTTAATACAAGCATGACCCCATTATTATTAGGGTAGAACATTGATATATTTTGATTTGTTACTTTATAGTTTTTCAACCCCTCAAAAAAGAATCCATAATCACTAAGCCGTTTAAGAAGGATATTAGAATTTCTAACCTTATTAACTGCTTTGAAATTACTTATGTCTATAATAAAATCTCCATTATGAAAACTTCCTGAAACCAGTAAGTTATATAACAGATGAAATGGACGATAGGGAGCATTTCTTGAATCTCTTGCCTGCGTAGTAAAGCTATTATAATTTTTTATTTCATAAAGCGGCATTCCGAAGGTCTCCGGAGACTTGGCAATATCCCCATATATATTGATATATATTTCCCAAATTTCTCTAAATGCAGTCTCAAAATCTTCCGTTGAAATGTGCCCTAAAAAGTCCTCATGAATTTTAAAGCTTTTCGGCAATCGTACAACCTCATTCTGCCTTATCTTTGCCCATTCTTCCACCCAATAGATATTTTCCATCACTTTTTCTCTCCCTTTCTTACAATAGGAATAAATAAATCCATTTGCGGGCGATATACCCCCGCTGGAGTTATAATATGCCCCATATCATAACGTTCTTCAGTATCATTAGTACTGTTTGAAACTTCGAACTCCCCACTTTCATCTACCCATTTATGTACTAATTTATTTACCCTCATAATCTCTTCGCCTTCATCATAGGCAGTTGCAACAGCATATAGACCTCCAGGAAAATCAAACACTTCATAACCATTGGTATCGGTCATATTTTCTGGTATTGCAAAAAGCCATTCAAAGCAATTAAGTCTTGGATTATACCACATGAAATCCCGGGGAAATAATGACTGTTCGACAGGTACACTGCTCCACCATTTATCGAACTCTTCCAAATCCGTATTCCCAGACCGGGCCATTTTTAATCTTGGAAGCATGATAATCCGGATATCTGGCATTCTCTCCAGTTTTTCTGCCACCTCCATCAATTTTCCCATTGAATTATCATCACAAATATCTTTACTATCATTAACTTGCTCCTCTGCTGCACTGGCTTTTTCATACAATAAGTTCAAATCGGTATCTATCTTGAAATCACATTTCTCCAGCTGTCTTATAAACGTAGTAACAATTTCCCTCAACTGACGCAATAGTGCAACCTCATCATCAATTTCATGAACTTTTTTCCCTAGGACATCTAAAAGAACATCAATGCTATTACTCTCATATATTTTTTTAATATCTTTAATTGCTATGTTCAATTTTCTCAGAACCAGTATCTGTTCAATTCGTTTTATTGCCTTTTGATCATATAGTCTATATGCATAATCCTCCGTGCGAAAGCTCTTTATAAGGCCGGCATCCTCATAGAATCGTAGCGTTCTGGTTGTAATGCCATATTTCAGAGCAACCTCAGATATTTTTACTAATTCATTCATTGTAAAGTTAAGGATACCCGCTTACCCAACGTCAAAGTCAATAATAATTTATAGTTTTCTGCAAAAATCATCCTACGTGGTAATATCATCCTCATATTGTCATATGGGGTATGCTGCTGCAATAATACATGGTGCGCAGCGCTTAAGTACTTGCTCATGTCAAAATCTTCCGGTGAAATACGTACTGGACACAGCTTAACTGACAAATTCCCATCGTAGGTTTCTAAATTGCATAGTCTGGCATCATTGTTCAGACTTGCTAGTTTTGTTTAGCTGAATGCGCTCATATTTTCAAAAAAGGATACGGTAAAAACTAATAATTTTCAAAAACTGTAGCAAATCAACCCTTCAGTTTGCTAACATTTAAATGAAGTATGGAAGAGAAAACTTGATGCATTTATTATAGTGTAAGGAAAAATTGATTGACAAAGAGAATAAATAAAGCAAAAATTTCTTACATGTCACCATAGCTTGATGCCTTTAAGCCATCAAATAACTGCATACATAGCAAGGTCCGGGAGTGTTAAGCTCTTGAACCTTGCTATGTACGGTGTATATTAGCTGCAATGTATGTACAATATTCATTATCCTGTCAAATCAGAATTTAGCTAAATCAGGCACTTGCCTTCCCAGTCACTATCGGCCTCTACCCCCAACAGCTTTACGATAGTCGGAGCAATATCCTTTATATTGGTATCTGCCGGAAGCTCGCCTGCTTTAACATTATTTCCGCTAATTATAACCGGTATGGTCATGTCCTCCGGGGTATCCATACCATGGGAACGGTCATGCCCTCCATGATCGGCAGTGATAATGAAAGTATACCTGTCTGAAAAGGCATTGTACAGCCGTTCTATACAGCATGACGCATTGTTTACCGAATTAAGATACTCTTTTGACATCCATCCGTAATCATGCCCGTATACATCCGTATCTCCAAGGTATATAAAGGCAAAGTCAGGCAGATATTCTTCAATATACTGCATTGCGGCATTAATTACTTTATCGTCGGTGCCGCCATGCTTATAATGCATGTACCAGTTGAGATGCAGGGAACCTGGACGGGATAAGTCTCTCAGCTCCTCCCAGTTGTAAAAAAAAGCTGATTTTTTACCCGCCTCGCACAATCTTTCACAAATCCCTTTGACAGGCCTTACTTGCGGAACCCATGTATTGGTTAATATACCATGCCTGTTAGGGTCAACGCTGTGGAACAGAGACATGTGACATGGCAATGTGACGGACGGCATTACGGTGGATGCATTCATGGTAGATAGTCCCTTCCGGGCTATCTCGGACAAAAAGCCATGGCCGCATAGGGGTATGCTGTCCGGGCGCAATCCGTCCACCAGTACCAGAATAACTTTTTCATTCATTGATGATTCGCCTCCAAGAGTGTTTAATAAATACATAAACATAATTATAACTCATATTTGCTCAAAAACATTGCATTATTACTCGTAATTCTTTGGAGCAGCAGGATATTTATCTCTGTCCCAAGTTTTCTCTCTGCTCGTATACTCGTCAGATTTAAGGAAATACAACGTTTTGCTGAAAGAATCCCAGGTTGCATCAAGATGATAGTAGTAGCCCGAGATTTTAACCAGATTCCAGGCATGAGGCGTGTCTGAAGCATGGCCCACCACAATCATAGTTTCTATTCCTGCCAGTTTCAGCATTATATCCATTAACTCTGCAAACCCTTCACATACAGCATAATGATAATTTATTGCACCATATGCAGAATAGGATACTCTAGGAGTACTGTCATAATCGTTAACATCATATCGTACAGTGTCAGTAACGTATTTATGAATTGCATACACCTTTTCATATTCTGACATGGAGTCATTTATCAATTTCTTAAGTATTTTTTTTGCTTCGTTGACAGCATACTCATACTCGGCTTTTTGCTGTTCTGTATAATCAAAAGGTTTGATATACCAGGTCAGGTCAGTTTTTATGTATCCGTAGGACTCCCCTTTCATCTTAACCGGAGCGACTCCATTTTTAAACGAACGGGCTCTTGCGTATTTGGGTTCCACAAGCCAGGTTCCGTCCTTTTTCAAAAAGCCCCATTTATTAAAGTAGGTATTGTCGCTGTTCAATTCATTTATCATTACAGCTGCATAACCTTCGCTGAAAGCTTCTGCGTCCAGAAAAGGATATTCTTTCCCATCTTTGTCCTTGTAAGACTTGAAAATCTTGCCCTGCTCCGTGACGAACTCACACAGCTTTTTGCCTTTCAAAGCACCCTCTTTGCCTTCATACTCCACATATCCAATGCCTTCACTGGCACTGATCAATTTGCCGTCAAGTTTTACAACGGTACCATTCTTAAGGACAATTGAGTTAGTCCGTTTTGACACATCTTTGGAGGAATCCTCTTTATACACGCAAATAAAACCATCAACGACAAATGCCTGGCTATCGTATTCGGGCTTAACAATAGCTCCTTCATTGGTAATCAAACCATATTTTACATCGGAAAGGCCAATGAACGGATTAACGTTGGTTATATGTGCTCTAAAATAATCATTTGTATCAGCTCCGGCCAAATAGTATTTTGTTTTCTTTATATACTCACCCTTTTTATTTATAGTGGCCGCAAGCATATTGTCATTGACTACGGCAAAATTGTTCTTAAAGTTATAGGCCTCCATGAATTTCGGTTTTATGGCATAGGTACCATCAGGCTTTATATATCCCCATTTTGAAGTCTCACTATCCTCTGCTACGGCAGCCAGTCCTTCGCTGAAGGGCTTTGCCATAATAAATTGAGGCTTTATAATCCATTTTCCGCTCTTATTTACATATCCATATAATCCACTGCTTTTATCATATTTGGGGCTGAGGTCAACACTGTCACTGGCACTGGCGGCAGAATTATCAACACTGGCGGAAGTGCCGGTTGCTGCATAAGCTGACGCACTACCCAAAGTATTAAGACAAAACAGAGATATGAATATAATCACTAAAGCAATACTAAGTCCTCTTTTCACGGTATAACCTCCCTGATTCCAATCAAGTTTATACTGGCTATATCAGCAATCCAAATAGCGTTTTAAATCACTGCCAAACTATCTTTCCATCCTTGGTGATATCACCCAACCTGTTGTCCTTCCACACATAGCCTTTTCCATTGGTTAATGGACTTGCATAATCCAGTTCAGGCTTCACCAGCCAACTTCCGTCAGTCTTTATGTAACCCCAGTAGTACATTCCATCCTTGGGTGAAATAGCTTTGGCTGGAGACACTCCGTCAGAGAATACATAATTTTTGTTTTGAGTCACATCTGTTTTTATCTCTCCATTGGAAGTGATATGGCTGTATTTGCCATTCTTCCAAACGCTGGCCAATCAATTTTCAAACTCAGTAGCGCTTTCATATACAGGTTGTATGACAAACTTACCCGTTTTATCAATAAATCCGATTTTTCCTGATTTTATCACCGGGGCCAGCTTTTCATCAAAATTAAAAGCTCCTTCAAATTGAGGCTGAATAACTATCTTACCCTTTGTGTCTATATAGCCCCATTTTCCATTATCGGCATATATTGCAGCCAAACCGTTGCTGAAGGATTTTGCTGATAAGAACTTTGCTGTTTCCCCAAAAGCAAAATTGCCATTCTTGTCTATAAATCTGTATCTACCGCTGTCATAAACACAGGCAAATCCCTCTTTAAAATCCTGTCCAAAGTCGAAATTCCTGTTCATCAATTTTCCGGCTGTGTTGAGATAGTTTGTCTTGCCATTGATAGTAACCCGGCCAAAACCATCACTAAAGGGATAACAATCATCAAAAACTTCATTTGTGAGGCGTTTACCTTTTTTATCTATGTATGTCTTCTTCTGTCCTACTCTGATTATGCCATAATCACCATAAAAATGTATTGGTGCATCTGACATTGGTTTTATTACAGTACCGTCAGTCAGAACCAGACCCCATAACTCATTGTCCTTGGTGTTGTAACAGGATGTTGCCTCATCCTTATATGCGCTGTCATATATCGGTTCCACAAGATATTTATCATCTATTGTCAGATAGCCTACCTTGCCCTTTAATTCAATTCTTGCCACACCGTCTACAAAATCCCATATTTTATCGAAATCCTTCTTAAAGATTGGTTTACCCTCTGCATCAATTATGACTTCTTTGCCGTCTTTCATGACCTTGGAAGCTCCTTCAATGCTGACAAAAGGATACATATATACATAATCATTATCAAACTTGCTGCTTCCATCAAGATTCAGAAGCTTTTTCTCACCGTTCAGCACCGCTTCTATTTGACCATTAACCAAAGATATTGAATCATATATTGGCTCAGCTTTATAAGTTCCATCAATATTCAGCAATCCCCACTTGCCATTCTTTTTCACATAGGATATACCTTTACTGAACGCGGAAATATCCTCAAATTCAATGTCAGTCAAAAAGCTTCCGTCCGAGTCGACATATCCATATTTGTCTCCCAGCTTGACATGCGTAATCCCATCATTGAATTCTCTTATTTCATCATACTTGGGCTCCAGCACATATTTTCCATCAGCACCCATTAAGCCAAACTTTCCGTCTATTTCTACCATGCCTATAACTTTCGCTATACTACCAAAATGATGAATCCAATCAAAGGCAGGCTCAATTACTTTCCCGTTAAAAAGTATAAAGCCGTATTTTTCCTTGCCATCAACCATACTGCTGATTCTTATGTAATTACTCATCAATGCAATAGATTTGTATTTGGGCTCAATTATCTTACCGGTTTTTAAATTTACAAGGCCATACTGCGAATTCAAACTTGTAATTGCATATCCCTTATCAAGCAAATAGTCGCCTACATCTATATAGTCATATTTGGGTTCAACAACTATTTTCCCTTTATTGCTTACCAAACCATATTTATAATCTTTGCCTTTTTTTAACCCAACAAGTGCATAGCCTTTATGCATTGCATAGGCAATGTCAAACTGAGGCTTAATTAAATAGCTACCGTTGGTTTTGATATACCCGTACTTCATGCTTGAAAGATCTTCGCCTATGCCTACTTTTGCCAGGTTTTCGGAAAAATCCTCGCAATAATCAAATTTCATATCGATTACCAGCTTTCCGCTTTTGTCGATATAACCATATTTGAATTTACCTTCGTATTTACCTACTACGGCAAAATCACCACTGAAAGAGCCTGCATAATCAAGCTCACCACTATAGACTTCCGACTTGGCAAATACTCCGAATCCATGGATGTACAGAATACAGAAGAGCAAAATGACAGCAACTGCTTTTTTCATTGAATTAATCCTCCGTTTGTGTTGTTTTACCAGGTAGTTTGAAAGGACATATAAGATAAAGAATTTAATAATGTCTGTCAAAATTATGCAAATATCCATATCTTAAATATCCCAAATTTATCCTTAATTTCCCTCAAAATTATAACATAACCTTCCATATGCAGCAATAAAATAGAATAAATTATGTTTACTTGTAAGCCAGCATAAGCATAAATAAAAAAAGACATCCTGAACACTCAGAATGTCTTTTTGTCATTTTACTTCCTATTCTCAACTGCCCACTAGCACAAGAAGGTCAATAAAGGCCTCTGCTACATTTCTTTTTGATATTTATTAAGATAGTAAATCATGGAAAACACAATGAATAAGTCGGCAGCGACAAGAGTCAATATCACATACATATCCACCTGTATTAATGCAAACGCAAGAAGCAACACACCGAATACTATTTGCACCAGGTCATACGCTTTCGCTTTCGCCTTGTTGCTGATTGCTATGTTACGTTCATCCTTTGCCTCAATTTCAGCCCTCTTGGCCAATTTAGGATCTTTCCTTATTAGATGCAGCCTTATCGCTGTACCAAGATTACCTCCAAATATGCCTGCGCCAATTCCTACACAGACATAAGGCAATGTGAGCATGACGCCCTTTGCGCCCGGCAGCAGTATTGCACCCACGAGTCCTGCAACCAAAACTGCAAACCCAAACACCGAAAAAGCAATGTATTTTGCAATACCTTCCCTCTTCATTACTTCACTTCTCATCGCTTTTCTCCTCCTCATAAATAAATATTTCTTCGATGCTCATCCCAAAGAATCTGGCAATCTTAAAGGCGAGTGTTATTGACGGATTATAGCGCCCGTTTTCCAATGATCCTATCGTCTGTCTGGATACCTCCAATGCTGCTGCCAGCTCTTCTTGCTTCAAACCTCTTTGCTTGCGGATTTCTTCTAAACGGTTCTTCAATTTTATCCCCTTTCTCCAAAAATGGAAAGTTTGCTTTACATCTATAATTATAGCAGGTAAAATTTAGATGTCAAGTATGCTTTCCATAAAAATTTTGTAGGCTGTTTTGCTATACCAATCTTATGGGTGATAAGCTTAAATTACAGATATATAAAAGCAGCGCCAGGGTTAACCTGACGCTGTTTTAAAGGTAGTTTTATTCTATGAAATCAATATTATTAATGATATTTTCATAGTCCATATCCTTATATTATGATCTAGCTCTTTGTTTGCCGGCAAAACCGATTATCGGCTTTAGGGCAACTAAACCGACCAGCATAATTGTAGGAAAGATTATTGCCGTTAAGAGTCCCCAGTTCAGGCTGCTGCTATCCGCAATAATTCCGATAAGCTGTGGTCCGACGGAACAACCCAAGTCCCCAGCCAGCGCCAAAATTGCAAACATAGCAACACCGCCCGATGGATAACTTGCTGCGGTCAAGCTCAGCATTCCCGGCCACATTAAGCTCACGCTCAGTCCGCACAAGGCACACCCCAGCAGTGATATTGCTGGTATTGGCACAATCGCTGTAATGACAAAGGACGCCATACATAAGACTGAGGAAATAACTAATATCTTATGAATATGGACTTTTTGACCTTTCATTCCGTACCATGTACGTACAATTCCCATCATTACAGCAAACAGGCAGGGACCCAACAAGTCTCCCAGTGTTTTTGAGATGCCTAAACCTTTCTCGGCAAAAAGTGAAGCCCATTGAGCCATGGACTGCTCACTGGCGCCGGAGCAAATCATCAAAAGCAACGCAATTAAAAAGATTCTCGACCTAAAAAGTGTTTTTAACGGTGTTCGTTTGCTTTCCTCTTCAGGTGGAATAAGCGGCACCCGTGTGAACTTGAAAAGGGTGTATAGCGGCAGCAGTGACCACACAAGTGGCAGGAAGAACCATAATTCTTGTCCAAGAAATAGCAGTGCCAAAGTGGACAAGATGATTACCAGAACCTGCCCCCAACTATAGAATGAGTGCAATAGGCTCATTGAAGACGCTTTCGCTTCACTTGGAAGGCTCTCGACTATAGGGCTGACAAGCACTTCAATAAGACCGCCGCCTATTGAGAACAATATGCTGGATATAATAAGTCCTATGAAAGGGTATGGTAATACCCTGGGTAAAAAAGCTAATGCGATCATGCCGACAGCAGCAAACGCATGTGCCATGACAGCCGAGGTACGGTGACCGATTTTATCAACATATTCAACGGCAAGCGCATCAACTATGAGCTGCGTTACAAAGATAAGCATGACTATACTTCCGAGCATGGTATAGGAAAGACCGAATTTTTCCCGAAAAACTACAAAAAGTAACGGAGGAAGATTTACAATAAGAGCTTGAGTTATATAGCCCAAATAACAGGCATGAAGTGTGCTTTTGTAATTAATATTGCTCATATTCCCGGCTCCTTGCTACAAATGTTATAGTGAAATATTTTATTTCCTACCTTTGCACCTAATATAAATAATCTGTAATGCAAACTGTAGAATTGCCTAGACTCCATACAAATTTATATCTATTTTCCATTCAGTACCATGACTAATAAACATGCGAAAGCACTTTTCCAATGCTTATTAGCCCATGGCACAAACATTTTATCAACTCAGTTTTAAAAAATCAATGCTGTTCACACAACCCTGTAAATTTATTTAGAAATCTAAAAATAATATGTGTGGGTGTGTTCATGTTGGCAAAAGGGAATACCTGTCCCCATGAAGGCTTTAATCTTTATATCTATACCGCTTTTTACCTACTGTGTGCTTCCCGTACTCAATCGCTTCCTTTGGGCAGCGATGAATGCATCCAAGACAATGCTGGCACTTGTCCTTTATCCATCGGGGCTTACCATCTGTTAATCGAATTGCTTGATCCGGGCAACTGATTTCACAGAGCTTGCATGATATGCATTTGTCAGTCACATAAAACCGCTTTGTTCTTCTTTGCTTTTCGTAAAAAGCTTGAAATATCTTTCCGAAAGGAATCAAATAAAAAGGACTGCGATATGTTGAAAGGGAGGACTTGATATGCAGTGCTGTTGCTTCTATTTCTGCATCTGCCTTTTTTAATTTTTCATATATCGTTTTCTCATCGTCCAGCTTATGCCATACAATATAGTTCGTTTCCATAGGAAGCTGATAGACTAATGATTTTGCCGGATGAACCAGCTTTTTTACATCTCTGTCCGCTGTTCCAATAAAGCCTCCACATGTGAAAACAACAAAAACCTCTTCATCGGATGCCCAAGAGGTTCTCTCAAAAAGATTACGCACAATAATTGGCAAAGTCCAGAAATATAAAGGAATCACAAAAATTATCCTGGAATTCATGTCTATTTCCGTATCATGTGTAATCTCCACTGTTTCTTCATTGAGCAGCTCCGCCAGGCGCATTGCTGCATGTTTACTGTTTCCCGTAGCACTAAACCAATAAATCATTTGTTGCATTCCACCACATCGATTAGTTTTACGTCACTCAATTCCTAAATGGCATTCAAAAGCTTCTTCGTATTACCGTGATGCCGGGATTAATATGCAATCACAGCTTTCATAAAAACTCCCCTACTTTGGTTCATTGTTAATTTTAGAAATCGTATTGCTTATAATTTCCATTCTATATCTATTTGCCAACCCTATGATCTTCTTAAAACCTCACTATCTGGTCCGTCGACCCGGAAGCGGAATAAGTCGGTCATTCTTTCTTCACATGATAAACTTCGATTTATCTTTTTCTTTTGAATCTTACCACTACTTTTTCAATGAATAAGTCAACAAAAGCTTCTACAACACTTGATACTATGTCAAAAATAATTTCACCCATACGCTTCCTCCTTTAAATTGGATTTTGACGGCTGGTTTATTCATATTTGCGGAAACACTGTGCCCTATACATCCACAAACGTATTTTTTATATTAACCTAATATAATATACTCTATTATACCCTATTTGTCTCATGAGTTCCGCAAAATGTCACTAAATTAATATTTTTATCTATTTGTTCATTTCAGCGACCATCTCCTGCGGTTTCGCTGACATTTCCACCCATGCGGGAATAAATCCGCTCTTTACTGCATTTCGTGCTGATCTGATATTTGACCAAGCAGAACAATAAAACGGAACCTTGCCGCGTTCCAATATTTCTATGGCCAATCTACTGGTTAAGGCAGCTGCAACTCCTCTTCTACGATATTCAGGCAACACATCCACACCAATCTGCCACATCCGGTCACAATCAGCCGAACATCCGGCAAGCCCGATAAGTTTATCTCCATCATAAGCTCCAATTCCAAGGACATCCAATTGCTTGCGGTCTTCACATAAAGCATTGCTCCATTCCGGCTTATACAAGTTCACAAAATCAGGAGCTTCCAAAACCCTTAGCTCGTAGTCACATGGCATCTTTTTAAGCTTATCAACATCCGGCAGATAGTACTCAGACATGAAACAGACTCTCTGTCCATATTTGGCCAATCTCTCATCCAACCAGTGCATATTTGGTGTTTCAAAGCAGTGGTAGAACTCAAACTTATGGATGTATTCAGTTACAATCTCACGATATTCGTCTTTTACGGATGCCACTATATTATTTCCGTATGAAACCAACATGCAAGCGATGGGCTCCTTATAATATTTTTTTGCTGAAGGCCCCAATACGGATTTAACAACCACATGATCACTTTTCAGAAAATCATCCGCTTTACAATTGATATCCATGGCTGATTGCTCCATAGCAATCCGCAATATTTCTTTATTCGTCATCATCCATATACCTCTGGTTCCTATTAGAATTTGTCCGTTTTATGCCATGATTTATTAAGTCTTCACTGACCTTCGTTCTGATTCTATTCTGTTTTTATTCGGAGGCTCCCAAACTATAAATCATGGAAATTGTCTATTTCATAGCATAAATACTTTCACTTATCAGAAATCTCGCAGGAGCAGCATATTTGGTGCAGTAAGCTGAGTGTCAATATGATCTGCCATAACTTTTCTGCCAATATTAATTATCTGTACTTTGCCCCATAAGCAATACTGCAATTATAATATCAATAATTTTCCATACAGTCAAACGGCATATGGTATAACCCTGACCATATGAAAAATCTCAACAAAACTATGCTTCAAGACAAATATTTTATTTGAAATTGTTCTAGAAATATAATAGAATCAAAATGTTAACAGCTTTTAATTGCTCTAGGAGGTTTCTATGAATTACAGCATTCACTGTAGAAAGGTTCACAAAATCAATTTATTTTTAACTCAAGGCCTTGTCACTTTAATTTTAATACCTCTAGTCTATTCCCGTGGGCTTGATGCTTGCAAGCTCTATATTTTTTCCGGGATTGTGGTAGTTGGGTTGGCTACCCTTAATTATTTTATTCCCACTCCCGATAAGGTAAAGGGGTTGATTTTCGCTCTATTACCCCTCACTGTCATTTGTACCATATTTTATATTGATAGATTCACCTTAAATAAGCATTATATGATGTTTTTTACTATAATCATGATCGCCCTGTATTTTGATAAACAGATGATATTTATTTATAGCGCATTCATGATCCTTTATACTTTTGCTTTATATATCTGTGTTCCCGCAAAATTGCTGGGTGCCGAACATAATATACCTGTGTTTATTACCATCTTTTCAGCGATTTTCAGCACCTTAGCTGCTTTATACTTTTTAACGGATGCGGGAAGCAAACTCATTTTGAGCTCTATTAATAAAGAACAGAACGCACAGAAGCTTGTTCAGCAATTAACAGATGTTCTTCAGACAATCAATCAAAGCGCAGTAAAGCTGAACCATAGCACTGAGAATGTAAAACTGAACATGGATAGGATTCGTGAAGACAGCCAGTCTATTTTAGAGACGGTAGAACAGATGGCTGCATCCATCAGCTACGAAGCACAAAATATCACCCAGATTAACAATGTGGTTCTGTCCTCCCTGCAAAACATGGAGAAAGCAGCGTCAGTATCACAGGAGGTAGCCGCTGAATCCCAGAAAATGAATCAAAATATACAAAAAGACTGGCACAAGGTTAGCCGGATCACTGAATATATGAATACCCTGAATGATTCGGTTCAAATCACCACATCAACCGTGGATGAATTGCAGGAGAGCCTTCAGATGGTGAATTCCCTATTGCTCGGTATAGAAAATATCGCCAGCCAGACCAATTTGTTAGCTTTAAATGCAGCCATTGAAGCAGCACGAGCCGGCGAACAGGGAAAAGGGTTCGCCATTGTGGCCGACGAAGTTCGCAAGCTTGCCGAGCAAAGCCGTGAAATAGCTTCCCAAATTACCAAGGTCACACAGCAAATATTCGAAAAATCAAAGGCTGCTCAGGAGAAATCTCACGAAGGAAAGCAAGCTGTCGAGGAAGGGCAGTATCTATTGCATGAAATTGCCCAGTCCTTTAACACTATGAAAGAATCCTTTGATATGACCAATTTGCATCTTAAAAATAACATGGATACAATTTTGCAAACCACCAGGGAATTCCATAAGCTGAGTGAGCAGATAGAGTCAGCTGTAGCTATTACCGAAGAAAATACAGCATCTACGGAAGAAATTGTATCCACCCTTACCACAGAAAACGAGTTTATTGATATGATTTCGCAGTCAACACAGCAATTGAAAGATTTGAGCCAAGAGTTATTGAATGTATGCCAGAGTCAGGATTCCGACCTTCTCAGGATGGAGAAAAAATGAAAAATATTGTTGCATATAGGCGGCGCAGCGTTTTAATCTGCGCCCGCTTTATTATATAAGGTTTTAAAATCGCCTAGCAATTAAGCTGCATAAGCTTTTATTTTTTCTAATACCTCCACCATTCCACATGCCTTGAGGGCGGAAAAAGACAAGGTTTTTGTGTTCATGTCTTTTTATAGCAGCTTAAAGTTTGCCAATATTTTCAATCCTGCTATTTAAATGAATCAAAAAACCTTTTCAATTCTTCTTTTGTTTCACAATCCAGATTATGCCACCTTATACCTTGTATGGCACCTTCAAGGGCGCAAAGGGAGTTAAAACAGGTATCTCCTTCAAGCAAGCGCAGCTTTATAAATGCTTGCTTACTGCCAATCTGCTTCAAATCTTCAGCATCTTTTATTCCTGCCTTGACTAGACGTTTCTCCAATGTTTTGCCAATATTCGGCAATTCGCTCAATTTCCCCATAATCACACCTCATCAAAAGAGCTTAAAGCAATCGAAAGTGATTTGATGACCTTGTTTCCAACTGCCGGCAGTCCAAGAAGAATTGCACTTTTGATATCTTCCCTTGAAGCGCCCAATTCTTTTGCTCTCTTGACATGGAATGGAATGCCGCTTTCCAGGCCAACGGCTGCAAGCACTGCGATATATGCTATTTCCATAGTTTTTTCATCAAGGCTTGATGCCCTGTCAAGCTTTTGTACTGCCTCCATCCATGTCTTTGAATGCTCTGGCGCTTCTTTCATAAACACCTGAAATGAGTTACTTACATCTTTGCTATTCACAATTTTTCCCTCCTTGTAAAAGCTTCATTACTTCGCTTTTGTTATTTAGCCTTTGTGCTATTTCATTTCTGTAACAAATTTCTATCTTTTGTAAAAGTATCATGTTTTTACATTTATGATATCACAGTAAACCAGACAACTGTATGTCAAGTTTTTTCATATACTTTACAAATACTTTCCGCCATGCTCTTTATCTTTTCTCTAAGCTCAACAGGCTCCAACACCTCTACTTTGTCACCGAACCCAAGTAGAAATCCATATAGCCATCCACTTATCCCCATATGGAAGGTTACTTTCAGTCTGCCGTCCGGAGCAATTTCATAATTGTTTATGCCAAAAATATCATTCACCACATACACCATAGACTTATCGAACATTACAACAATGGGCAAGTGTTTGTCGTTGTCAAAATCCCCATCCAAATTCACACTGTCGATCGAAAATTCTCTGGCTTCAAAAGCAATGTCAGTTATTTTCAAACCGCTCATCCTACTGAGCTTGAACAGCCTGAAATCCTTCCTGAGCAAACAATAGGCGTAAAGATACCAGTTAGCTTCTTTAAATATGATGACACAGGGCTCCACTCTTCTTTCTGTCAGCTTTCCATTGCTATAATATATAAACTGGATAATTTTCCGCTCTCGTATGGCTTTTTTAATTTCTCGTATTCTTAAGCCCAGTTGGTCATTTTTGTTCCATGAAGACAAATCAATCATAATCTCATTGCCTGTCGGTATGTAATCGGATTTGCCTGCAATATTGGTGAGTTTTTCTATCAGCAGCTTTATTTTTACGTCATCGCTTATGCTGTACAGCCCTTTCAATCCGGTAATTATCTTGGAAACCTCATCGCTTGTAAGGATGTTCTTGTCAAGCTTGTACCCTTCCATTATACCAATTCCACCATCTGCCCCCTGAAAGGTTCTGATGGGAATTCCAGCCTGTGATATAGCTTCTATATCCCTGTAAATCGTCCGGACTGAAACTTCAAACTTGTCTGCCAATTCTTCGGCCTTCACCTTTTCATGATTTAGCAGATATATAATAATAGACAGCATTCTCTCAAGTTTCATCTTCATTGGTCAGACCATTCTCTCCTCCTGTTTTACTATAATGATATCATAAAAACCTGACACATATATGTCAGGTTTGCGTCGATCTTATATCACAAATTTGCAAGTTTAGGAAGTCCGCCATTCCAGCAGTTTGAACCTGCTTGTCCAGGCAGAAGGCGTTTTTCTTTAAAATTTCGCAGTCAGAATCATTCCCTTGCATAAATACATCCTTTAGTGATGAAATATTTTAGAATCCTTCTCACTAGCAACGGACCTTAGACTTAGGAAAATTAAAAACAATAGAAACAGCTATAATTACAGCAAGTCCTGATAAAGGAATTATTAACTTTCTCACAAACCCTTTCCCTCATTTCTTTTATCTATATAATAATAGTGCTTTGAACAAACAGACGCAGCACGATTGCTGCGTCTGTCCATTATATTAAAATCTGGCCTAAATCACTTACATCAGCCTTCCGGAATTTGATACAGGATTTTAATATGGAGTTTGATGATATTAAAAGCCTAATAAGTTACAGTTTTGCTGTAAATCGTATCCGAACTTAATATAAATGCTGGTTTGTCGGATAAAACTCATTTGCTCCATCAAAACAGAATAACGGCATTTTCAAGGTCATTGATTTTACCCTCATGCCTATAAACATAGTAAGTATTGTCACCTGCTGTAACTGGGCTGGTTTCGTCCTTACTGATAAAGGTTGAAAATTCTCTGACACTTGTTTTAATGCCTCCGGGGTAAATCACTCTATTGGATTTTATTCTTCCAATGGTGTGATATCCTCTCTTTAAGGCATAGAGCATCACTTTACCCGATGTATACCAAGCATCCAACAACAAGTACGTTGTTTCTGTAACCGGTATAAATTCATCAATAAGCTGCATTGCAAGCTCTTGTTTATTCTTAAAATGCTTCTTTGCTTTATTGCCAAAGAACTGCTTTCTAAGATAGAGCTTGAAGTTTTGTGGCAATGAATAATCAGAAATCTTATAATGGGAAGTAACTATGCAATGTGACCACATGGGTTTTTCGTCACTGTGTGAATGATGGAAATCAAGGCCCTCAATCTTTTTAGTAGACTTATCTTTTTTACTCAAAGAGTCGTCTATGATGAGAAAGCCTACAGTATCTTCATTCACGCTATTACGGACAACATTTAGAGAATGGTTAATTCTCTTGTGGTCCACATAATCGTTACTCCATTTATACTCTCCGAGGAATCTTGAACCACAGCTTCTATCCCAGTTACAGGTATGCTTTGATTAGATCCTGGAAACATTTTGCTTCCCTCGGTGGTAATAATGCCTGAGACCATAAGAACCATATGATTTTGTATGGCTTCAGAATTATGTAATTTTAGCATATTTATATAATTGATTATATTTTTGTTTTGTTCTATTATTATCTCAGGCATAAGTATGACCCCCGTGGAAACTGTTTGTTTCTGGACAATTCAAACTTTACCACACTTAGTCGACTTATGCTTTTGTTTTACCATTTTATTGGTAATACAATTATTTACTTTTCAATACACAACACTAATTTAATAAATTATTAGATAATAGTTTTCTGTTTTACTGCTTCCACTAAAGGAATAAACTTTAAAATAATAATAACCTGATGAAGTAAAATTATACGTTGCTGAATAATCATCTGAAGTTGAATAATTACCAGTAATAAGCGCTCCACTACTGTCATAAACCTTTACATCATAATCATTGCTTGAAGGATCAATCAGACGAATAGTTTTACTGCCAGAAGATATATATACTTTCCAATAATCTTCATCTCCTGAAGAACTAATAGTTCCACCATTCCACTCATTCATGTAAGCAGCTTTTGCTGAAGAGATTGTCCCATTTGGATCGACTTCATATGACCAGTATCTTGTTTCAGGTGCCGTAAATCCTTGCTTAAATGGTATTGTACGATTTGTTGTTTCAGCAAAGGTTGTCCATGTGCTTGGAAATATTATGTAATAGCCTTCCTGGGACTGGACTTTATACATGCTAGAATTCGATGAAGTTTTATTGAGTGTCATTGTTGTATAATAATACTTATCTGATTCTAATGAATCTGCATCGGTTGTTCCAATTGCAATGTTCATCTCGTTACCGCTATCTAACGCTTGGGTATCCTTGTACGCACTAGGCAAGTCTGACTGAAAAGATGTACATGTTGTAGCATAGGCATTGCCATCATAATTGTAAAAAATCACTTCTTGCTCATATGTATCATTGCTAGCATCAAATTCTGTAATACCTGTGTCATTCCATTTCGCGAAGATGTAAGCATATCGATAATTTCCTGATTCGTATATACTTATTGCTCCATAATGTGGAGTGAAAGTCGTATAGTCTGCAGCTGCAAATGCATAATCTGATATTATCATAGCAAATGTTAGTAGCAAAACAAAAGACAGCAAGATCTTTTTCATTATTAAAACCTCCCATTTAGCATAATTTTATATAATCCTATCAATACTGTATTAATTCTTTATAATTGGGGTTATAATGTTATTGTTATCAAAGTCAAGAATCTCAACAGCTAAGACTTTACCGGATTTTGCCAGAGTATACAGATCTGAATTCTTTGCTTTTACTCTTATGCCAGTAATAAAAAATTTACCTTTCTCCATATTCTCTTTT